>JAEZAD010000063.1 GCA_023430565.1 Verrucomicrobiota bacterium | reverse complement strand
CGGCAATCGATTGAACCCCGTGTGCCCCGCGAGATCCACCAGCACGTCCGGCGCATCGCCCCGAATCGCGGCCTCCACGCGCTCGTTCGACCAGCCCGCGAAATGCCGCCAGCGACCTGCCAGCGCGCGCAACCGCTCCGACGTCGCATCGACGATCGGATGATCGTGATACAGCACGACCTCGAACGCCTCTCGATCGAGATGCCGGAGCAGGGGCTCGATGAAAAACGCGACCGAGTGCGCCCGAAAATCCGGCGAAAGAAACGCCACCCGCAGCCGTTGCTCCCCCGGTTCGCGCCGCGCTCCCGCACGCATTCCGTCCCCGCTCCCCGCCGCCGCTTTCGCCGCCGCCCCAAACGCCCGATGCTCCGCGAACATCGTCTCGCGATCCACGCCGTCGAGATATTGCAACGTCAGCAACCGCGCACTCCGCGCCTGAAAATTTCGTGGGTTCTTCTCGACCGCCTCCGCAAACGCCTCCGCCGCTTCGCGCACGCGATGCGTCTGCTGCAACGCCAGCGCCCGCCCCGTCAGCGCCTGCGCATTCCCGGGCGCGATCTCCAGCGCTCGCTCGAAACACGCCAGCGCCTCCGCGCCGCCGCCCGACTGCGCCAGCGCCACCCCGAGATTCGCCCAGCCATCCGCCGCACCCGGCTGCAACTGCAACACGCGCCTGAAATGCGGCACCGCCGCCGCGAAACCTTCCCGCGCCGCCGCCAGTTCTCCCAGGCAAAAATGCGCATCCGCATTCGCGGCATCGCTCGCCACCGCCGCCTCGGCCGCCGTCCGCGCCTTGTCGATCTGCCCGAGCGCCTTCCACGCATGTGCCAGCCGCAGCGCGCAGATCGACGATCGCCGGTTCAACGTCCGCGCCCGTTCGAGCAGCGTCGCCGCCTCCTCGTAGCGCTTCTGTTGCAGTGCGAGAAATCCCGACAGATGAAACGCATCGAAACTCGTCGGCGCGATCACGCGCACGCGCGCGTATAATCCCGCCGCCGCCTCCCACCGGCCCGCCCGATGTTCCGCATGGGCCTGCCGCAACAGCTCGATCGCTTTCGCCGCACCCATCGCGCACGCGCTATCGCCGCCTCACGCCACCGCCACCTGCGCGACCGCCACCGGGACTTCGCGGCCCGCCAGCAGCGCATCGAGCCGTTCGCGGAGATCGGCGCGTCCGGGCTGAAGCACGAGCGCGCGGCGCATATAACCCACCGCTTCGTCCGAACGACCGAGCGCGCAGACCACGTTCGCGAGATTCTCCCACGCTTCCGCAAAACCGGGCAGCTTCTGCACCGCCGCGCGCAAGGGTTTTTCCGCCTCCGCATGCCGCCCCGCATCGGCCAGCGCCATCCCGAGGAAAAGTTTGCACTCCACCGAGTCAGGCTTCAGCCGCAACGCCCGCGTCAGCAGTTCGATCGCCTCGCGCAAATGCCCCCCGCGCTGAAAGGCCAGCGCCCCCGCGAGATACCACGCGTCGAAAAACCGCGGCGCCACCCGGCACACCTCCGCATACGTCCGCGCCGCCTCGTCGATACGACCCGCCTGATGATGCGCCAGCGCCTGCTCGATTGTGTTGAGAATCTTTTTTCGGTTCATGGGGGAAAAGTTCGAGGAGGGGTTGCAGCTTCCGCGCCGTCGACCGGCGCCGCGTCTCAACTTGCTGAATACCAGACGAAACAACGAAAAATACTTCGCGGTCCTCCACTTCGAGCGACGCGCGTGCGTCATCCTGCGGCCGCCGCCGGCAGAATTTTCCGCCGCTCAACTCACCGCTTCCCGCAGCGGCCCGAACAGCTCCAGGGCCCGGCGCAGCGCTTCCGTCACCTGCTCGTCCTCGAGCGGCAAATCGCGGCACGCCGCGATCGCCCCCGTCCAATAATCCGTCTCCCCCGGAAATCCATGCCCGCCGCGCTCCGCCGCACCCGCCGCCAGGTTCAGCAGCTGCGCCAGCGGCGACGCCCCCGGCGCCGACAAATAGTGATCGCGAATGCCCGCGATCGTCGTCAGCGGAAAACGCCACTCCTTCAGAATCACCGCCGCGGCCTCGCAATTCGTCATCCCGATAAACTGGTTTTCCCAATCGCCGAGCCGGCCATGCTCGCGGCAATAGTGGCCCTGGTAGGATCCGTTCCGCGTCACCCGATCGAGCGCGATCTTGCCGACCGACCGCAGCAGGCCCGCCGTATACGCCACGCGCGGATCGATGCCGACCATCGACGCCAGCGCTTCCATCACCAGTGCCGTCAGCAGCGAGTTCTCGCGCAGTTGCGCGCCGGAAATCCCATACATCGCCAGCTCCTGGTCCGACATCTGCGACACCGCCGCGAGCCCGGTCAGACGGTAAACTTCCATGTAGCCCACGCGCGCGAGCGCCTCGTCGAGCGTCCCGTAGGGCTGCCCCGCGTTGTAGAACGCACTGTTGCTGATTCGAATGATGCGCGCCGTCAGCGCCGTGTCGCGGCGCAGCAGCTCGGTGATCTCGTCCATTTCCGAATTGGGATCGAGCAACAGATGTCCGAGTTGCGACATGATGCGAGGCGCCGCCGGCAGTTGCTTCACAACGTGCAGGAGCGTCTCGCGCGGAATCGGCGTGGCGATCATCGGTCCCAAATATCGTCCCGCCCGCTCGCAAACTTAGCGAAAACGCGCATTCCCCGCTCAGCCGATTTGCCTGATCGACCGCCCCGCGGGAACCGTCAGCCGCCGCGAGGCTCGACTCCCGCCTGTTCGTTGCACCAGCGAGCCCAGCAGTCGCGCAACGCCCGCCCGAAATCCGCCGCATGCCCGGCCTGGTTCAACAAACGCGATCCGCGCACCGCCTCGCGCAGCGCCACCCGTTCCTCGCGACCGCGCGTTCCGGCCGCGCCGAGCGACCGCGCCAGCTCCACATAGTCATCCGTCGTCCGCGCGACCCACTCCGGCCGCCCGGCCGCGCGCAACAAGCTGGCACCGACGCGCGCCATATGGCTTTCGCCCGCGAGCGTGATCACCGGCACCCCCATCCACAACGCCTCACAGGTCGTCGTCGTGCCATGATACGGAAAGGTGTCGAGCGCCACATCGACGCCATCGTAGATCCCGAGGTGCGACTTCGCATCCGGCGTGCGTTCGACCAGATCCAGACGCTCGACCGAAATTCCCGCCCGCGCGCATCGCTCGCGATACCGCGCCCGCACGTTTTCCTCGGACAGGCCCTTGCCCTTCAATAACAGCCGCGACGTCGGCACCGCCGCGAGCACCCGCGCCCACACTGCCAGCTGCCCATCCGTCACCTTCGCGAGATTGTTGAAACAGCCGAACACCACGCCCTCGCTCGTGCGCGCCATTCGCCCCGGCTCCGGCGCATTCTCCGGCGGACGATAGCTCCACGCACACTCGGAAAAACGCACCAGCCGCTCGGTCGCAAATCCGTCGGCCTCGCCTTCGGGATCGGCCAGCGCATCCGTAAAACGATAATCCATCTCCGGCACGCCCGTTGTATCCGGATAACCGAGATACGTGATCTGCACCGGTGCCAGCCGCCGCGCAAAGAGCGGCAGCCGCGCCGTCATGCCCGTGTGCCCCGCCAGGTCGATCACAATATCCGGCGCATCCCCGCGGATCGCCGCCTCGACCGCGGCCGAAGGCTGTCCGACAAAATTCCGCCAGCCGCTCGCGTGCTGCCGCAGGCGCGCCGACACCGCGTCTTCGCGCAAATGATCGTGATACAACACGACCTCGAATTCGTCGCGCGACAGGTTCTCCAACAACGGCTCCAGGAAAAACGCGCACGAATGCGCCCGCAGGTCCGGCGACAGCATCGCGACCTTCAATCGCCGCTCCGCCACCGGCAGGTTCGGCCATCTCGCCGGCACCGTCCGCTCCAGTGACCGCCCATACGCAAGATGCTCCGCCCACAGCCGCTCCCGGCCCACCGTCTCCACATAGTGGAGACAGAACAACCGGAAGCTCTGCGCTTCGTGATGACCCGGCTTGAGCTCGAGAAACCTTTCGTAAGCCGCGACCGCCTCCGCCGGCCGGTGCAGCTGCTGCAACGCCTGTCCGCGCCCGAAGTGCCCCATCGCATACGCGGGATCCGCCGCCAGCGCCCGCTCGTGCGCACCCAGCGCCTCCGCCAATCTCCCCGCCAGGCTGAGCGTCAACCCGTAGTTGAACCACGCCGACGCGTTCGCGGGATCGAGCGTCACCGCTTTTTCATGACACCCGATCGCCTCGGCCAGCCGGTCCTGTGTTTTCAGGCACGTCGCGAGGTTGCTCCAGCCCACCGCGTAGTCGGGCTGGATTTCCACGACGCGGCGCAGGTGCTTCTCCGCCTCCTCGCGCCGGCCCGCCGCGAGAAAAGCCAGTCCGAGCCGCATCTCGCACACGACCGCTTTTGGATTCAACTGGTGCGCCCGCCCGAGCCACTCCAACGCGTCGGCGAGCTTGCCTTGTTGATACGCCAGCAGCCCGGAATTGTGCAGCAGGTCGAAACTCTTCGGCGCCACGGCGCGCGCCTGACGGTAGATTTTTTCCGCCTCCTCGAGTCGCCCCGCCCGATGCAGCGCCACCGCTTCCCGACACCAGTTTTGCAATCGTGCCGCCGACATCGTTCACGCTCCGATCGGGATCGCGCCGCCACGCCGCCGCCACACGTGCAGCCAAAAGCTGGACGCGCCGGACGGAAACAAGCGGTCGCGGAGGATGAGGGTCACTGAATCTACGACCGCAACATCGGTCCAATTGTTGGCGGCTTGAGTCGATTCGACCTCAAGCCTCCCCGTCCTTCGCCGATGTTAGTCGGCGACGCCTCTTTCACGCGGGAAGGCTTCCCGCCCCCGTTCGCACCCGCATGCTCCTCGACACCCACACCGAAACCACCGCTTACCCCGGCGCGACCGGTCCCTACCCCGCCGACATCATCCGCCGGCGGATCGACGCCTGCCCGAAGCTCGGTTCGCTCCAGAGCATCAATCGCGCCCTCAGCGATCTCGTCCATTCCGAGCAAAGCCTCAACTCCCAGATCGCCGAAATCATCCGCCGCGATCCCTCCCTCGCCGCGCGCCTGCTGCGCATGGTGAACTCCGTCTACTTCGGCCTCTCCACCCGCATCAACAACATCGAGGAAGCCGTCTTCTTTCTCGGCCTGCGGCAAATCCGCGAGCTCTCGATGGCGACTCCCGTCATCGAGGAACTCGAGAAACTCCAGCGCAACTCCCGCACCGTCCTCCCCTGGAAGGACCTCTGGAGCCACAGCATCGCCACCGCGATCGTCACCCGCGACATCCTCGCCGCCACGCCGCTCCAGATCGACGACGACACCGACTACCTCGTCGGCCTCCTCCACAACGTCGGCAAAGTCGTCATGGCGACCGCCTTCCCCGAGGAATTGAGCAAGCTCATCACCATGCCCGCGCGCACGCCCGGCGAGGTGTGCAAATTCGAACGCGACCTCATCGGCTGGGATCACGGCCAGATCGGCGCCCATTATCTCAGCCGGCATCAACTCTCCGACGAGATCACCGCCGCCGTTCTGTATCACAACAACCCGGCGGCCTGCCCTCCCCAGCATCAGCTCTTCGCCGCCGCCGTCCAGGTCGCCGATCACCTCGTGCGCCACGCCGGCATCACGGGCGGCTTCGAACCGGTCGCCCACATCGAACACGACACCTGGCTGCTGCTCGACGGTTGGAAAATTCTTTACTCCGACGACGGCCCCGAGACCATGCTCGCCCGCGCCGCGATCGCCAACACCCTCAGCCGCCTGCCCTCCATGCTGCAGGGCCTGCTGTAAAGAGCGTCGTCCTCAAAATCGTTCTCGTTCTCGTAATCGTTCTCGTTCTCTCCGTTCCGCAGTAGCGAATGACGCGAACGGAAACGATTACGATCAAGAGAACGATTGCGAGAAAGAGAGAGAGAACGATGGGCTCGAGCCGTCCGGCACTCCGCAGCGTTGCGGCCGAGGAAAACACCTCATCCGCCGCCTTAAGTTCGGGCCGCACGCACCGATACTCTCTTACCTATGCCAGCCGTGTTAAGCGACTCCGTCGCCGGCGTCGCCACTGCTCCCGCGCCGGACAACGGACTCGGGCCCTGGGAAACCAGTGCCGACCCCGCGTATTGCCACGACTTGGACGGCCGCCTCATCGCCGCCAACCTTTCGTTCGCACGCAAATTCGGCCGGCCCGCCGCTTCGTTGCCCGGCACCCCCCTTTCTGATTTTCTTCATCCCGACGACATCGGCTCCATCCCCAGCGCGATCGCCGATCTTCAACGCCCGCCGCACCGCGCCGTCTGCGAACAGCGCTGGATGACCCCGCAGGGCGTCCGCTGGTTTTCCTGGGAAAGCATCGCGCAACGCGACGCCGCCGGCGCCATCGTCTCGATTCGCTGCGTCGGCCGCGACATCACCCGCCAGCGCCTCGCCGAGGAGCAGTTTTACCGCCTCTCCCGCGCCGTCGAACAATCCCCCGTCGCCATCGTCATCACCGACCTCGACGGCCGCCCGCAATACGTGAACCCGAAGTTCACCGAGGTCAGCGGCCGCACGCTCGAAGACATCCTCGATCACAACATCGAGGTCCTGCGCGACGGCCACCCCAACGAGGAATCGTTTCAAAAATTCTGGGAAACCGTCCGCGCCGGCGGCGAATGGCGCGGCGAACTCTCCACCAAGCGCCCCAACGGCACCGTCGTCTGGGAGTCCGTCAAGGTCTCCTGCATGCGCAACCCCTCCGGCGAGATCAACAACCTCCTCTGCCTGCGCGAAGACATCACCAGCCGCAAATCCCTCGAGAGCGACCTCCGCCAGGCCCACAAAATGGAAAGCCTCGGCACCCTCGCCGGCGGCATCGCGCACGATTTCAACAACCTCCTCGCGATCATTCACGGCTACTCCGAGTTCTGCCTCCAGGGCGGCGCCGACGCCGCCGTGCTGCAGAAAAGTCTCCAGGAAATCCATCGCGCCGCCCAGCGCGCGAGCGGACTCGTCCGCCAGATCCTCACCTTCAGCCGCAAGGCCGAGATCCGCTACGCGCCGGTCGATCTCAACCAACTCGCCCGCGACCTCGTCGCCCTGATGGCCGAAACGTTTCCGCGCACCGTCAGCTTCCAGCTCAATCTCGCCGAAAAACTTCCGCCGCTCCTCGCCGACCAGACGCAGATCCAGCAGATCGTGCTCAACCTCTGCGTCAACGCCCGCGACGCCATGCCGCAGGGCGGCTCCATCACCGTCACCACCGGCCTCCGCTCCGGCGCCGAGCTCCAGGCCAGTCATCGCGAGGCCGACCCGGCCCGCCGCTACGCCTGTCTCGATGTCACGGATACGGGCACCGGCATGACGCCCGAGGTCCGCGCGCGCATCTTCGAACCGTTCTTCACCACGAAACCCGCCAACCAGGGCACCGGCCTCGGCCTCGCCGTCGTCTACGGCATCGCCACGAGCCACCAGGGTTTTCTCGACGTCGACAGCACGATTGGCGTCGGCAGCACGTTTCACGTTTACCTGCCGCTCGCCGTCGACCAGACGGTCGCCATCCCCGCCGCCGGCAGCGCCGATTTCCCATCCGGCTCCGAATCGCTCCTCGTCGTCGACGACGAGACCTCCCTCCGCACTCTGCTCTCCGCCGCGTTCACCCGCAAAGGCTACCGCGTCACCACCGCCGCCACCGGCCTCGAGGCGATCGAGGTCATCAGCGACACCACCCGGGCCCTCGACGCCGTCCTCCTCGATTTGAACATGCCCGGCACCAACGGCGTCCAGGTATTGAAAGTCATCCGCGCCTGCCGCCCCGACCTGCCCGTGCTCGTCGTCAGCGGGCACATCACGCCGGAGGTGCGCGCCGAGTTCCAGCAGCTCAACCAGCGCGACTTCGTGCAAAAGCCCTACCGGCTCGACGAAGTCGGCCGCCGCCTCCGCAGCCTCCTCGACTGAGGGCGGCGCGGAGACCCCCACACCGCGCAAACCGCGCCAGCCCGCCCCGGCGCCCCGCCCGCGTAGGGTATCTCCCTCTCGCGAATCCGTTTCAGCTGCGCGTCGTCGCACCGATATACTTGCCGGGCGAATACAGGACAATCCACCACCATGGACTGTCGTATTAATAATGAATCAACGCGAACCAACGGCCGCGCCGATCGGCGCGGGTCAGGCTTTGCCTTGCCTGGCACTGTTGCTCCTTCCGCTGCTAACCGCCGCCCAGGGATGGGCTCGGCCTGCATTGTCTCCACGAACCGCCTTTTCGGCGAAACCTTATCTCGTCGCCCTCGGCTCACCGCCGCTCCGCTTCGAAGAACCCGCACCACCACCCGACCTCGTCACCCGACCTCCCGCCTCCGCTCCGCCCCAGCCTGCGCTCGATCAGCCGCCAGCTGTTTCCGACGCGCCCGCTTTGGCGACCGACACGTCCTCACCCGTCACGGTCCCCGCCTCGCTCGCCGCCGCTGCCTCGCAGCCCGTCGATCCGATCGCCGAGCCGCTCGACGAGCCCGACACCACCCTTCCCGACGATTCGGAACCGGCTCGCACGCCGGCCCCGATCCTGCGCGACGACATCCGTCCGCAAACCCGTCCGGAAGATTTCCTTCCCTTCTTTCGCATTCCCGCACCTGGCGGTGACGCGACCGTGATCGTGCCGACTCTGCGCACGCCTTCCGGCACGCCGCTTCCGCCCAGTTCCGCCACTTACACCCAGACTCCGTGATGCTTCACCGTTTCCCGCCGCGCCCCGCGCGCCAGCGAATGCGTTCACGCGCCCTTCCGCGCGTGGCGCTGTTCGCCCTGCTGCTTCCCTCCAGTGCCGCACTCGTCTCGCGCGCCAGCGACGCGCCGCCTCCGGCCGAAACGGAAAACGCCGCTCCCACCCCCGCGCCCGAAGCCGCCGTCATCGCCACCGGACTCTCCGCCCGCGAAGCGCAGGGACTGGTCAACCTCGGCGGCAACCTCACCGATCGCGACGATTTCGCCGCCGCCGAAATCGCCTTCCGTCAGGTGCTCAATGGCGACGCTCCCCTCGAGCAAACCAAGTCCGCCCTTCTCGGCCTCGCCCGCATGCACCGCAAGCAGGGCTACCTCACCAAAGCCGCCGCCATCTACGAACGCTACCTGAAGGACTACCCCACCGATGTCCGCGTGCCCGACGCGCTGCTCGATCTCGGTCGCACCCTGCGCGACATGGGCGCGCCCCGCCTCGCCATCGCGCGCTTCTACAACGTCATCAACTCCACCCTCAAACTTCCGTCGGACTCCGGCTTCGAGCACTACCAGCTCCTCGCCAAGACCGCCCAGTTCGAGGTCGCCGAAACGCATTTCCAGTCCGGCGATTTCGCCGAGGCCAACAAATTCTTCTCGCGCCTCCGCATGCTCGACCTTGCGCCCGCCGACCGCGCCCGCGCCCACTTCAAAGCCGGCTACGCGCTGCAGCTCTCCGCCGACTACGACGGCGCCGTCACGACCTTGCGCGCCTATCTCGACCAATGGCCCGACGACGAAAACGTCCCCGAGGCCCGCTTCCTTCTCGCCACCACCCTGCGCAAACTCAACCGCACCCAGGACGCCCTCGCCGCCACCCTCGAGCTCCTCCAGGCCGAACGCTCCCGCTCCGCCGCCGACACGAAGCGCTGGAGCTACTGGCAACGCCGCACCGGCAACCAGCTCGCCAACGATTTTTTCCAGGGCGGCGACATCCCCAATGCCCTCGCCATCTACAGCGGTCTCGCCGCCCTCAGCGACGATCCGGCCTGGCGCATTCCGGTGAATTATCAGGTCGCGCTCTGTTACGAACGCCTCGGCGACACCGAACGCGCCTGCTCCACCTACCGCGCCATCGTCGAAGCCGCCACGCCCGAGGCGTCCCCCGAGATCGCCGATATCGCCCGCATGGCCGCGTCGCGTCTCGCACACGTCGACTGGCGCCGCCTCACCGACCGCCAGGTTTCCGCCCTTTTTGATTCGACGACCGGCGAGCTCCCCCTTCCTGCTGCTCCCATTTCCGCCAACCATGACGCCAACCGAGGCCCTGCAACAACACCAGCAGCTCTGTGACGAGCTTCACCAGTGCGCGCTCGAGGAAAACCGTTTCCTCCGGCAGCACCAGCGCCCCCTCGCGCCCGAGTTGATCGAGCGCAAACGCGACCTCCTCGCCCGTCTCGATCAATCGCTCACCGCTCTGCGCACGATTCCCGCCGGCCGCTCCAAGGACTCCGGCGAACGCGATCTCCTCGAAAACACCCGCGCGCGCATTCTCCAGATTCTGCAGCTCGACAAGGAAAACGAACAACTCCTCCTCCGCTTCAGCCTCGCCGGCCCCAAGCCCGCCCCCTCCGCCGCCGCCCCCTCGAGCGCCCTCCTCCAAAAAATCTACGCGCGCATCTCGTAGCCGCCCGCGTTTGTTTTTCGATCCTCCGATTGAGACGCGGTGCCCTCACCGCGCCAACCTCGCGTCCCGCGCCGACGCCCCGTCACCGCCGCACCGGCAATTCCTTCGGAAAACGCGACCCCGCCCGCACCGCCGGCGCCGCCACTTCGAGCAACGAGCTCACCTCGCGCAACCGCGTCGCCACGTCCTTCGCGATCCCGGTCAGATCCGACGCGCGCAACGGCACCATCTGCAGCGCGGCCTCCGCCGGCAACGGCGGACGCTCCACCGCCGGTGCGCACACCACGTTGCGTATCCATTTTGCGCAATACAACAGGCACGCCATCCGCGTGTGCGCCGCGCACGACCGCGGCGCATATTGCCAGCGCATTGGCTCGCACATCGAATGCGGAAACTCCCACGCCCGCAGCAACGCCGCGCCCGTCTCCGCCTGCGTGAACCCCAGCGCCCTTCGCTCGCTCTCGATCGCTTCGCGCGGAAATCCTTCGCTCCGCAACGTCAGTCCCGGGCGATTCCGCAACGCCCAGTCGTCAATCGCCACCATCCCGAGCGAATGCAGCAGCCCCACCGTATAGGCCACGTCGCGATCCTGCCCGCTGCGCACCGCCAGTCGTTCCGCCGCCAGCGCGCAAGTCACCGACAGCGTCCATAGATCGTCCGCCTCAATCCCATACACCTGCAGCGGCCGCACCAGCACCTGCGACGCCACCGCATACGACACCAGTTCGTAAACCTGCTCGTAACCGACGCGGTTCACCGCCTCGTCCACCGTGAAACACCGCACGCCTTTGCTGTAATACGCGCTGTTGCCCACTTGCAGCACCCGCGCCGCGATTCCGGGATCCAGCCGGATCAACATCACGATCTCGCTCATCGACGAATTCGCATCCCCGAGCAATTGCTTCAACCGCGGCAAAACCTTCGGCGCCGACGGCAAATGCCTCAGGTCGCGCACGATATCCTCGGGCGCGAGCGCAGGGGCCATTGAAGCGATCGGTTCGGCGATCATGGGGGAATGTCCTCACATCGGCTCCGCCGCGCCGGACTTTCGCAAAATTTTCATACTGCGAACAGACTGCCTCTCCCAACCCTTCACCTCGGCCACCTCATGGACCCATCACTTCGCCCGCCCGGAGAAATTCGCCTCCGTCGCGCCGTCGCTGACGACGCCGCGGCGCTCACGGCGATCGCCTTTTCCGCCAAACGCTCCTGGGGCTATCCTGAAACCTGGCTCCACGCCTGGGCCGCCGGCCTCACTGCCACGCCCGAACTCATCGACGGGTTCCCCGCCTTCGTCGCACTTCTCGACGAACGCATCGCCGGTTGGACCGCCCTCCGTATCCAAAACACCGATGCCCATCTCGAGCACCTTTGGATCGACCCGCCCGCGATGCGCCGTGGCCTCGGCCGTGCCCTCTTTCAACACGCCGAATCCGTCGCCCGCGCCGCCGGCGCACATCGGCTCTTCATCCTGAGCGACCCCCACGCCGAACCGTTCTACCGCCGCCACGGCGCGCATTTCCTCCGCCACGAACCCGCCCCCGTCAACGGCACCCCTCGCCACCTCCCGCTCCTCCTGAAACCCCTCCGGTAACGACAACCTACGACCTCTTTCCGCCATCCCCCACTAAACACCCTCGTCATGCACTCTCCCTCGCCCATCGCTCCCGTCCTCCGCCGCCTCGGTCTGGTCTGCGCACTCACGTTCGCGACCGCCGCGATCGCCGCTTCGTCCGACCGCTGGGAATCCGCGATTCAAGCCTTCGAAAAACAGGATCGCGCCACGCCTCCGCGCCCCGGCGCCATCGTCTTCTACGGCAGCTCCACGTTCACCGGCTGGAACACGCTGATCGAAGACTTCGCGCCCCTGTCCGTCGTGAACCGCGGCTTTGGCGGATCGCGCCCCGACGATGCCATCGCCTATCTCGACCGCGCCGTCGTGCCTCACCAACCCAGAGCCGTCGTGCTCTACACCGGCGGAAACGAAATCGGCCGGAAAACACCCGCGCAAATTCGCGATGACGTCGCTCGACTCTTCGCCCTCCTCCGCGCCGCGCTGCCCGACACCCGCCTCGTGCTGCTCTCCCTGAAACCCACCCTCGCCCGCCTCGATCAGTCGGACGACGTGCAAGCCGTCAACCGCCTCTACGCCGCCCTCGTCGCCAACACCGAAAACGCCCGCTACGTCGACCTTTGGTCACCCTTCGTCGATGCCGAAGGCCGCCCCGCTCCCGAATGGCTCGCACCCGACGGCCTTCACCCCTCCTCCGCCGCCTACCATCGGATGGCGGAGCTGATCCGCCCTCACGTTTCGTTCGAACCAGGCACCCCGCCGTCGTTCGCTCGCTAGACGCCACCGTCCGGCCGCCTGAAACTATTCCTTGCCCGCTCGACGCGGCGGCGGATCACGCATTCTTCGACGTGATCGTTGATCAGTCCCATCGCCTGCATGAACGCATACACCGTCGTCGGCCCGACAAACGCCCAGCCTCGCTTCTTCAACTCTTTCGACAGCGCCACCGACTCCGGAGAAACCGACACGCTCTGCGGTTTCGTCTCCCGCTTTGCCAGCGGCGCATAACGCCAGACGAACCTCGCGAGCGAGCCTTCGCGCGCCACCAGTTCCTGCGCCCGCCGGGCGTTATTGATGACTGCCTCGATCTTCCCGCGATGTCGCACGATCCCTTCGTCCGCGAGCAGACGCTTCACGTCGCGCGCGGTGAAACGGGCAACTCGCTCGAAATCGAATCCCGCAAACGCCGCCCGAAAATTCTCCCGCTTCGCGAGAATCGTCCGCCAGCTCAGACCCGACTGAAATCCCTCCAGGCTCAACTTCTCGAACAACCGCCGGTCGTCGCTCACCGGAAAACCCCATTCCGTGTCGTGATAATTGAGAAACTCCGGCGCCGCGCCGCACCACCGACAGCGCGGCTTCCCATCCGGCCCCACAATCGTCGCGTTCATGATTTACCGGGCATAGCGCGAACGCCCCGTCTGTTCCACGATCATTCGCTCTCCTCGAGAAAAATGCCTTGAACGCAGCCGCGTCGCAAAACGCGCTCCCCACTGCGCGCGCCACCTCCCGTGAGACGGCTTTTATTTTGGTGCCCAAGGGGGGACTCGAACCCCCATGCGGTTAAGCACAGGCTTCTGAGACCTGCGTGTCTACCAATTCCACCACCTGGGCAGCAGCGGGACGGGCAAAACATACGGCGCCGCTCATCGGAGCAAGAAAATTGATTTTCGTCCTCCACCCCACCCACACTCGCCGCTCGTGAACAAGGATACCGTCCTCGCCCAGATCCGCGCCGAAAAAATCATCGGACTCGTGCGCGCCGACATCGGCGACGATCTCGAAGCATGCGCCTCGGCCCTCGCCGACGGCGGCATCCATGCGCTCGAACTCGCGATGACGACGCCCGCTGCCATTCGCATCCTGGAAAAGGCCCACGCTGCCCGACCCGATTTCCATTTCGGCCTCGGCACAGTCCTCGACGCCGAAACCGCACGCGCGGGCATTCTCGCCGGCGCCCGCTTCATCGTCACGCCCGCGCTCCGTCCCGACGTCATCACGCTTTGCCGCCGCTACAACGTCGCCGTGATCAGCGGCGCCTATTCGCCCGACGACGTCGCCGCCGCCCACGCCGCCGGCACCGACGCAAGCAAAGTCTACCCGGGCGAACTCTTCGGCCCCGCCTACCTCACCACCCTCCGCACGAGGATTCCCGCTGCCACGCTCATCCCCATCGGCGGCGTCACGCCGGAAACCACCGTTCAATTCTTCCGCGCCGGCGCCGCCGCCGTGTTCGCCGGCGCCTCACTGCTCGACGACGAAGCCGTGCGGCGCAGGGACTGGGCCAAAATTGCCGCGCGCGCCCGCGCCTTCACCGACGCAGCGGCCCTGCACGTTTCCGCGATCTGATCGCTCGCGCGGGTCGACCACGTCGGTTGCACCCCGCACGACCCACCCCGGCCGCACCGGGGCAAAATGCATTAACCCCGTCCATTCGCGACGGTCACCGGGGTGCGGCCCCAAATTTTAAGTTCGCCCCCGTTCGTCAGTTGCACCTCGTTCGCGGAACTCTGGCACTCCGCAAGCAACGATGCGCAGTGAACCGCGACTCTCCAGCGCCGCGGTCGTCGTAACTCAACCCGATCACCGTCATGCTTCGCTGGATCATAACCTTCCTCATCATCGCGCTTGTCGCCGGCTTGTTCGGCTTCACGGGCGTCGCCGGAGCCGCGACGGACGTGGCGCGGATTCTGTTCTATATTTTTCTGGTGCTGTTGTTGATCGCGATTGTCGCGGGCCTTTTCCGCGGTTCGCCACCGGCACCTTGAACTCGCGGGCGCCTCACGGCGTCGACTTGCCACCGCTCGCGGCGATCACATCGCCGCAATGCAGCGCATTCAACCCATCAACCTTCGTGATTTGCTTATGAAAACCAACCATACCCTCAAAACCACGGCGGGCGTCGCCGCTCTTGGCCTCGCTCTTCTTTTCACCGGCTGCGCACGCGATAACGACACCACCGCCACCACCGCCGACACCGACACCACTCCGGCGCCGGTCGCTTCCACTTCTCCGGGCGCCACGATGAGTGCCGCCGTCTCCAACTCGTGGGAGGATCTTAAGACCTATTCCTACGACCAGCGGAGTGACTTCGCCGAGCGGGCCAACGACTACGCCGAACGCCTCGACGATCGCATCGACGACGCCAAGGGCGAAGCGTCCACCCGGCTGGCCGAAGCGCGCGACGAACTGCGTGAAGCCGCAAGCGAAGTGAGCAACGCCACCGCGGAAACGTGGGAAGCCACCAAGGAACGCGTTGGCCGTGCCTGGCAGAAGGCCGAGTCGGCCGCTCAGAGCATCGCCGAGTAAGCCGGCCTCCCTCCGCTCGAATCATTATCCGCGCCGCGTTTTCACGCGGCGCTTTTTTTGCCGTCGCGGGTCAGTAATGCGGCGGCCGCTCGTCGGTCGGCAACGACGCCCCTCCGCCACGTTCGTCGGCTTGCACCAGCCGCATCGCCAGCGTCTTCACCTCGCGCTTCAAGCGCTCCAGCGCCTCCGCGAACTCCAGCATCGCCTTGTCCTGTTGCGTGACGTGGTGCTCGAGAAAAGCGATCTTCTCTTCGAGCCGCTGAATCTCCTCGCTCACGGTTGCACGCTCCGCGCCGCCGGCGTGTGGCGCAACTTCTCCAGCTCCGGCACCACCACGCGCGTGTAGCAATCCGGGCAAATCGAGTGGCTGAACTCGCTCCCCGTCCGCTCGTTGATATAACCCTCGATCTGCTGCCAGTAGTTCTGGTCGTCGCGAATCTTCTTACAATACGTGCAGATCGGCATCAGCTCCTCGAGCTGTCGCACCTGGGTCGTATAACGCAGGATCCGCTCGGCCACGCGCAACCGCGTCCAAAGCTCCGTCACGTTCAACGGCTTCGTCAGAAAGTCGTCCACCCCCGCATCGGCCGCCGCGCGTTGGTTCTCCTCCGTCGCGCCACTGCTCGTCAGCAGGATGAAATAGACATACTCGCCGCCGATCCGCCCGCGAACCTTCCGGCACAACGCCAGCCCGTCGAGCGCCGGCATCATCCAGTCGCTCACCACCACGCGCACCGGTTCGCGTTGCAACACCGCCCAACCGGATTCGCCGTCCCCCGCCTCGAGCACTTCGTGGCCGAGCCGGCGCAACGCCTGGTGCAACACAGCGCGGGAAACCGGATCGTCTTCGACGGCGAGAATTTTCACCCGGGCACGAGGCTTGGGCGGAAGTCCGTAGTCACGCAATGGGGAAAACCGCGCCACGCTGTCATGTTCGTCTCTCGTCCTTCTCCTGCGACCGCTCCCGCGCCAGCCGCTCGACGCGCGCCACCAACTCCTGCCACTCGAAAAGCTTCGGCATCACGGCCTCCGCGCCCGCCCGGCGCGCCGCCTCCCGCTGCCCGGACGTCGCCCGATCGCCAAGCAACACGACCGCCGCCGACGCGAATTCCGCCCAATCTTTCAACACCCGGCATTCTTTCAGCCCGTCCTCGAACGACTGCGTCGCATCCAGCAACACCACATCGACCGCGTGCGCGCGAACGAGCGGCAACGCCGCCCGCGCGGACTCCGCCGACGCCACGGCGAATCCGGCCTGCGTCAGGCAATATTCCATCGCCCGCCGAAACCCTTCATAGCCGTCGATCACCAACACCCGCGGCTTCACCCCGACTCTTCCTTTCTGGCCCGCGCGTCTTCCCGCGTGGACCACGCTCGCAGTCCCGTCGCCACGTCGCGACACGCCCGCCGCGACTCCGCATCGCCCTGCAACGTTTCCAGGTTTCCGCAAATGCGCGCCAGCGTGCGGACAATCGCCGCGCGCTGTGCCGCGCCTTTCCCCATCGCTTGAAACTCCGTCCGTGGCTGTGACGCTTCCACGTGAAACATGTTTTGTGTCAGGCCACATCATGTCAACCATGGCAACCTGCTTTCATTTGGGAGTCGTTGCTCACGTTGACTTTTTCTCCCGCCGTGCCGCTACTCGTCGGGGATGGATTACACCCAGCTATTCCGAAAATTGCGGGAGGAAAAAGGCCTGACCCTGGAACAGCTGGCAGACCTCGCGAGCATGCACCGCAATACCGTGGTGAACATCGAGGCGGGACGTCCGGTGAAGTTCAAAACCATCGCCGCCCTCATGGAAAAAATGGGCCACGGCGCGAGTTCCGCGGAATTGAAAAGCATGGCCCTCCTCTGGCTCGAGGCGGTAAGCGGTATCCCTTTCTCGCGGTCCGAGCCGCAAGCGTCCGCGAAAAAATTGATCTCCTCTTATCGCTCGCCCGCGCGCCAAGCCGTCCAACGCCTCGAAAAAGAAGTCACCGCCGCCAATCTCGATGCGGCCCAGATTGGCCTCCTGATCTTCGCCGCGCGCAACCCGGAACTGATTTCCATCCTCGAGAGTGTGCGCGATCTCACCACGCGCCTCGCCGCCCCCCGCTCCGCCCTCGAACTCCAGGCCGCCGAAGACGCCGCCGACTACGAAACCTGAAGACCCGACCGGCTCGGCATCCCGCCGCCTTTCCTGCGGGCGCCGCCGCTCTCGAGTGTGTCGCTCCGAATCGCCAACGCAGTCGTGCGATCCTTTCTCGCCCCCCTCGCTAATCCGCAAACGACTCCTCTCGCTCCAGCCACTGTTTCGCCACCACCAGCCGGCCTTCGAACATCAACAGCGAAGTCACCTGGTAAGTGTAAACGTGCTTGAGGCGGTAATCCGGCACGATCGCTGTCCCAATCACCGGCCCATCCGCATTGTGCCCCGTGAACGCGGGGATCGTGCGCTCCGTATTCGCCGTCTGGATAACCGTATGGTCCACCTCACGCCGATACGTCCACTTCTCCGCCTTGCCCTCGTCGGTCTTGATCGCCTCGACCTCCGTAGGTTGGCCCACGATGCCCCTCACTTCCTCCGCCGACATCCCCTTCGTGAGCGCCGGCCGCGCTTTTTTCGCGGCCTCTTTCGCCGGGGCCGCCGACAGGGCCGCCGACCCCAGCGCAAAACATCCGAACGTCGCCAGCAGGACTCGAAGTGAACGCGTTTTCATGCTCACGAGCGTAACGCCTCTCCCCGTTCGATCACTTCCGTTTTTCTCGCGTCACACCGCAATCACCCGTCCCCTCCCCGCCGCACCGGACCGCGCCCCGAGTCCGTCGTGGGACGTTCCCCCTGCAACCCCCGTCCCCGGGTGTGGTCGGCTTCGATTATGAACGCTCCCAACTCCCCCTTCCCGACCCAGGACGCGATCGCGCGTCGTGCCCGTCAGCTCTGGGACGAACGCGGCCGCCCCGCGAACCAGGATACCGAGATCTGGCACGAAGCCGAACGCCAGCTCCGCGCCGAAGTCGCACCCCCGGCGACGGTTGTATCGGCAAAACCAGCACGCGCCCGGCGCCGCCCCGTCGCCGCCGACGAAATCAAACCCGAGGAAGTCACCGAACGCCTCAACGACTTTGGCGAAACTTCCCGCCGGAGCGCGACTTCCGTCGACCTTACCTGACCGCGAGCCATCGAGGGGCTTGTATCGGTTTTCGGACTACGGGATTTCTCCTGATTCGTTATGGGCTCCCTGCCGACCCCCTCCTCGTCGTTCTACCGTCCCTTCGATCGGCAGATCAATCGCGTGGTTGAGCTGTCTTTAAAAGCACGGCGAGCCTAGGTTCCCGCTGTTAAAGAAAGTGTCAAAAAGCAGAACCACCCCGGTGACTCACGTTCGCCTTCAACCCCAGTCAACAACTCCGCCTATGCACCTCACCACCTTAAAAATCGCCCGCCTCGCGGCTCTTTCCGGACTGCTCGTCTCGGCGGCGCATGCGCAACTTTTCCTGTCAGGATACCTGACGGGGTCCTTCACCGACGCGCCCGGCGCGCACGACACGATTTATAATGCCCCTGACGGGAGCCAGGCTTGGCTCCGTTCCGGCGTGCCGGAAACCGGCGCGGATTTTCAGACCGCGATCGAGTTCAACCAGAAAAACTTCGTCAACATCGGTGGGGGTCTCGTCGCGGATGACCTCTTCCACGTCACCAACGGCCGCACGCTTCTCGGCACGACCGCCACGGCCGCTCATTTCGATCTCTGGCTCAATCTCACGTCGCCCGAAGGCTACTCGGCCCTGCTCACTCCGATTTCGTTCACGATCGAGAACACGCCCAACGGCGAGGGCAATGTGGACGACGTCTACGGCATCTCCGCCGCGCCGATCGCCCCCTTCGATTACGCGGGTTATCGCGTCCAGTTCGATTTCGTCGCACCGGCGACCTTCGATCTGCCCGAAAACCAGTCCACCTACGTCGGCGAACTCTACGTGAGCTTCACGCCCGTGCCGGAGCCGTCGACCTACGCCGCCTTGGGCGCGGCCTTGCTGGTGGGCGTGATCGCCGTCCGGCGCTTCCGCTCGCGTCGTGTCTCCACGGTTTAACTACAGCCTGTAATTCATCCTCGTCGCGCCGCCCCCGTTCTTCGGGAGCGGCGCGCTTCGTTTCACTCCTCCCGACGCCGCCGCGCCCTCCCCGCGGCGCCCATAAAAAAGAGCGCCCCGCCGGGGCGCTCTTGTTGTTTCCGTGAATGGCGTCGCTCGCGTCGCGTCGATGATACGCCTACTCGGCGACCGCGGTCTCGGAGAGATTCGTCGCCCGTTGCAGGTGTTGCTGCAGCGAGGGCAGGTGCCGGCTCGCAAACGCACGCACTTCGGCGTCCTCGGCATCGCGGGCTGCGCGCTCAAACAACTTCACGTCCGCTTCGTGCTGGTCGACCATCATCGACACGTAGCTCTTGTCGAACGCCACTCCTTCCTTTCGCGAGAGGTTCCGATAATGCCGGTCCGACGCGATGTCCGGCGACGTCGCGGCGCCCATGCTCGAGCTGCTCGCGGCCATGGAACCGGAACTCGCCGTGCTCGTCGCCGTGCTGTCACTGGTCGGCACCCCGCTCGATGCGGGCGTCGACGCCGTGCTCGAGGACCCCGTCGCCCGCGGCGCGCCATGCGTGGTGGCGACGCCCGCATTTGTCGATCCGTTCACGCCGCTTCCTGACATGCTCCGATTCGCATCGACCGAGCGGTGCGCCGTCGAAACCGCCCCCGAGCTCAAGGCCGCGGCATTCTCCAGTTCGACGCCCTTGCGTTGCGCCAGCTGCACTAACTCCTGCGTCATCTGCTGGTGCTCCGAGGCGATCTGCTGCGCGTAACTGCGCACTTCCGGATTGTTCGCGCGCTCCGCGGCGAGCTGCGAAATGGCGATTTCCTTGTGGTTGTCCTCAGCCGCCTTGCTGATGAACCGGCGGTCGGAACGTTTCAGCGCGGCGTCCCCGCTTGTGTCGCTGACCAACGGGGCCCGCGCCGGCTCCGCTGTTCCACTCGTGGTGCTGGTTGCGCCCGCCGCCGAAGAGGTCGACAGCGTGTCGTCGTTCACCCCGGAATTCACGCCGCTCGCCGAGGGGGAATGCGTCGAGCGGTCCGGCGCGGTGGCGGGCGTCGCTTGGGCGACCACCGGTCCCGCACACAGACACACCGCGAGAAAGGCAGCCGCCCACGCCGGGACGCTGCGTCGAAAGATCGATTGATGAGGGGTTGATTTCATAACCCGGCACCGTAACGCACCCGCAAATCCATCGCCATGGGGCGAAGCGCCAGAGGCGCGCTAAGGCCCGCGCCCTCCAGAACGCGCCCAGTCATATCCGTCCGGAACCGTGTGGGTTGGGTTGATCTCCGTGGGGAATGTCACACAGTCCCGCCACTCTGCTGCGCTCCCACGACACCGGTGATCGGCGGCAGCGCTCTCCCTCCATGTTGCCGTTCGCCCTCTCCATCTTCGCGGGAGCGTTTCTGCTCTTCGCCGTGCAGCCGCTTGTCGGCAAATACATCCTCCCGTGGTTTGGCGGCGGACCGGGCGTGTGGGCGACCTGTCTGCTGTTTTTCCAAACCCTGCTGCTCGGCGGCTACACTTACGCACACCTTGCGGCAACCCGCCTCACGCCGCGTCGCCAAGCCATCCTTCATCTCGCGCTTCTCGTCCTCGCGCTCGTTTTGCTGCCCATCGTGCCAGGCTCCCACTGGCGCCCGCAGGGCGACGAAGACCCGATCTGGCGCATCCTGCTCCTCCTCACGGCCAGCGTCGGCCTGCCCTATTTCGTTCTCTCCGCCACCGGCCCGCTCATGCAGCAATGGTTCAGCCAGGCCCAGCCCGGCCGCTCGCCCTACCGCCTCTACGCGCTTTCGAACCTCGGCTCGCTCCTCGCGCTCGTCGGTTATCCTTTCTATTTCGAACGCGCCTTCTCCCGTCAGACGCAGGCCAGCCTCTGGTCGATCGGGCTCGGCGTCTTCGCTGTCGGTTGCGCCTGGTGCGCCTTCCGTCTCTGGCGAACCTCGTCCGCCGTCGCTGTCACCTCTCCTGAATCCGCGCCCGATGTCACCGCGTCAAATTCTCCATCCGAAACCCACCCCGCCGTCGACGCCGCCGCGCTCCCTTCCTTCATCGACCGCCTGCTCTGGTTCTCCCTCGCCGGCGTCGCCTCGATTCTCCTCCTCGCGACCACCAACAAGCTCACCCAGGACGTCGCCGTCGTGCCTTTCCTCTGGGTGCTGCCGCTGAGCCTCTACCTGCTCACGTTCATCCTCTGTTTCGATCATCCCCGCTGGTATTCGCGCGAATTATTCAGCGCGCTCTTCGCCCTCGGCGCGCTCGTCGATGTCTATCTTCTCTTCGCCGGCCACAACGCCCGCTTGCCGCAACAAGTCATCGGCTACACCGGCACGCTCTTCGCCGCCTGCATGCTCTGCCACGGCGAACTCTTTCAACTGCGCCCGTCACCGCGCCATCTCACCGCGTTCTATCTCCACATCGCCGCCGGCGGCGCCGCCGGCGCCTTCTTCGTCGCGATCGTCGCCCCGCTCGTTTTCAGCCGCTACCTCGAGCTCCAGATCGGAGTCTGGCTCCTCACCTACATCGTCGGCGCCCTCGCCTTCCGCCATCGCAGCCTCGCGCTCGCCTTCGGCACCGCCGCCGGTGCCTTCGCCGCCACGCTGCTGATCCCCATTCTCGAAGCCACCGCCAGCCGCGGCGGCGAACGCTCGCTCGCCATCCTCGCGAAACAGATCGGCGCCTTCTACGCGGAACACTGGTCGTTCATCGCCTTCCTCGCGGCCGCCTTCCTCATCGGCGTCCTCGATCGTCGCGGATTCGTCCGCGAATGGCAGCTGCGCGTCGGCAATTTCCTCATGCTCTTCTCCGTCGGCATCGGCATCCTGTTCGTGGCCCAGGTCCGGAAGGATTCCGCCAGCGCTGTCACCACGATGCGTAATTTCTATGGCGTCCTGAAGGTCTTCGAACACAACCGCGATCTCCCCGACCAAAACTACCACTCGCTCGTTCACGGCGTCACCTCGCACGGCCTGCAATTCGTCTCCCCGCCCCAATCCACCTGGGCCACCACCTACTACGGCCCGACCAGCGGCATCGGCGTCGCCATCGATCACCTCCCCGCCCGCGAACCGTGGCACCTCGGTCTCGTCGGCCTCGGCACCGGCACCGTCGCCGCCTACGGCCGCCCCGGCGATCGCGTCCGCATCTACGAAATCAATCCCCAAGTCGAAACCCTGGCCCGCACGCGCTTCACCTATCTCGAAGACACGCCCGCCGACGTCCATGTCGTCATGGGCGACGCCCGCCTCTCGATGGAACACGAGCTCGAGCGCGACGAGCCGCAACAGTTCGACGTCCTCGCGCTCGACGCCTTCAGCAGCGACGCCATTCCCGCCCACCTCCTCACCGTCGAGGCCTTCTCCGCCTACCTCGCGCACCTCAAGCCCGACGGCATCCTCGCCGTTCACACGTCCAACCGCTACCTCGACCTCCAGCCCGTCATCGAAAAACTCGCCGCCCACTTCGGCTACAGCACCGTCACCGTGTCCGACTCGCCCGAAGACAAGAACTGGTGGCACTTCCGCAGCACCTGGGTCCTCGTCACAAAAAACGAGGACGTCCTCGGCGACGAACAACTCCTCCTCGCCGCCGAATCGCCGTCCGCCCGCACGGTCAGTCTCTGGACCGACGACCACACGAGCATCTACGAAATCCTGAAATAGTTCGCTCGCTCCGCGCCGCGCGTCAGCGGACTCCCCGACGCGGTTTTCCCGATTCCTCACCGCGGTGGGAACCAACCCTCCGCCGCGCCCACTGTGCCGCAACGCCGCGCCGCACCCCGCGCGCTCTTGCACCATGAAGCTCTCGGAAATCCTCCAAGGCAAATGGCTCGGCCACCCCTTGCACGCCGCCCTCGTGCACGTCCCGGTCGGCGCCTGGATCGTCGCGTGCGGCCTCGACCTCGCCTGGTTCGCCGGCTGGATCGCCAGCCCCATCGCGCTCCGCCTCGCCCACTACGCCGTCGCGTTCGGACTCCTCGGCGCCCTCGTCGCCGTCGGCCCGGGCCTCGCCGACTGGCTGCAGATCAAACCCGGCAAACCCGCAAAAAAAATCGGCGTCTATCACCTGCTCCTCAACGCCGCCGCCGCGGCCATGTGGGGCGTCAACTTCGTCCTGCGCCTCGACACCCCCGACGCCGTCACGACCCCGATCCTGCTCACCTCCTTCGCCGGCACCGCCCTGCTTCTCGTCGGCGCCTACCTCGGTTCGCTCATGGTCTACGATCAAGGCATCGGCGTCGCCCGCTATTCCAAGAAAGAGCTGCGCCAGCGCGCGGTCCGCGGCGGCTCGCGCGTGCCCGAAGAATCCTGAACTCGCGCCATGTCTTCCGCGAAAAATCTCCTCCTCGGCAAACCGGTGCGCAGCCCGCTCCACCCCGCCGTCGTCCACCTGCCCATCGCGCTTTTTCCGCTCAGCCTCCTGCTCGACGTGGCAAGTTGGATACGCCCCGATCCCGCGCTCTATTTCGTTCCCGCCGCCTTTTACTGCATCGTCGCCGGACTCGCCACCGGCCTGGTCGCCGGCGCCCTCGGCCTCGTGGATTATTCCGAGATCCGGCTCGATCACCCCGCGCGCAAATCGGCCACCCTGCACATGGTCCTCAATTTCGTCGCGCTGGCCGTGTTCGCCCTCGGCGCCGTGCTCCGCGTCAACCACCTCGACCTCGATCAAACCGCGATTCTTCCGGGCGTTCTCTCGCTGGTCGGCGTCGGCCTTCTTTCCTACTCGGGTTACCTCGGCGGACATCTCGTCTACAGCGAAGGCATCGGCGTGGGACGCCACCGCCACGACCCGCTGTTTCCGGACGAAACGCTCACCGCCCCGCGCGGCGACGCCGTCATGGTTCCCGTCGCCGACTCCTCCGCGCTCCCGGAAGCCGGCACGCTGCGCGTAAAAGTCGCCGGCATCGCCGTCACGATCGCGCGCCACGACGGCAAGGTCTATGCGGTGCAGGAATTCTGCACGCACCGCTACGCCCCGCTCTCCGAAGGAAAGATCGCCGACTGCGAAGTGACCTGCCCCTGGCACAACTCCCGTTTCAATCTCCGCACCGGCAAGGTCACCCACGGCCCCGCCAAAGTGGACCTGAAAACCTTCCGCTGCGAAGAACGCGACTCCCAGATCTGGCTCGAATCGCCGGCAAAATAGACCGTCGTCATTCGCACTCCGCGCCGCGCGCGAAACGAAGCGCACCCGCTCCGCCAACCGCGGATTTTCCGCTAGCCATTGGCCTTAACTTTCCGCGGTATCGGCGGCGTCCCGCCTCACCGCCGCCATGCGCCATCGCTCCTCCGGCCTGACCACGCATCGATCCTCGCTCCGCTTTTCACCAACGTCCCGCTCGGCGCACAACGTGCGCTCTCGGCCGACTCCCAATAGGCCGCTCTTCTCAAACGCGGCCTACCCCGGCGTTTGAACCGCCCACGTCTCAAGCGTCACCAACGCCACCGGCGTCGCCCTCCTCGAAATCTTCGACGTCCTTTGCGCGCGTCCGCTCCCCTCCTTTTCCACTCCATGTTTCAATCCTTCCTCCGCCAAATCCTGCCTTCCAGCAGACGCCTTTGTCTTCTTCCCTTCCTCGTCACTTCCGTCTTTGCGGCGGAGCCGGAATACTCCTTCACCCACTACGCGGGCCCCGTCGTCGGCGGCCGCGGATGGAGGGATGGACAGGGGCCCGCCGCCCAATTTTCCGGCGCCTACGGCTTGGCCCTCGACGCTTCGGGCAACCTTTACGTCGCCGACATCGGCAACCACACGATCCGCAAAATCACACCCACCGGCCTCGTCACCACATTTGCCGGAAGCCCTCAGCAGTCGGGCAGCAGCGACGGATCCGGGAACTTAGCCAGATTCAACCATCCACGCGCCCTCTGCATCGACCTCGCCGGCAACCTTTACGTTGCGGATTCGGGGAACCACACCATTCGAAAGATCACCCCAGCCGGAAGCGTGAGCACGCTGGCCGGAAGCCCAGGGCAATCTGGCGACACCAACGGTCCCGCCACATCGGCGCAATTCAAGGAGCCCCACGCGATCGCGGTCGACAGTAGCGGCAATCTCTACGTTGCCGATACTGGAAACCGCAAAGTCCGCAAAATAAGCACCTCCGGCGAAGTCACGACACTCCGCGATGAACCCGGCCGCTTCAGCGTCCTCACCGGCATCGCCGTCGACACCCCCGGCAACGTTTACGTCAGCGCTTTCGGCGATCGCATGATTTACAAGATCACTCCGAACGGCGATCTGTCCGAGTTCGCCGGACAATATTTGTTCTGGGGAACCGTTGACGGGACAGGTTCAGCAGCTCGGTTCCCCGATCCCACCGGGATATCCATCGATCAGTCCGGGAATCTCCTCGTTGCCGAACAACGGGGTGCGGTCAGAAAAATCACACCTGCGGGTGTCGTTACGACCTATGCAGCAACCACCGGCTTCGCCGAAGAGGGCCCTCTCTCATCCGTTTTCTTTGGCGGCCTTTCAAGTATCGCCGTAAGCCCCACGGGAGCGATTTATCTCGGGGATTTTACGACAAACACGCTGATCCGCCGCATCTCCAACGACGGGATGGTCACGACCATCGCTAGCAGCAGCGCTCTTTCCGGCACGGCTGACGGCGTGGGAACCGCTGTCCGCTTCAGCCGCATCATCCGTGGCATTGCGGTGGAAAGTAACGGCACCGTTTACGTCGCCGATTCTCGCAGCAACACCATCCGTCGGATCGCACCCGGCGGCGTAGTAAGCACATTCGCAGGCTCCGCCGAGCAATCCGGCTCTGCCGACGGCATCGGCACCGCGGCTAGATTCTACGGCGCTTCGGGCATCGCCGTTTCCAACAACGGCACCCTCTATGTGGCCGATTCAGGCAACCATTTGATCCGACGCATCACCCCGCAAGGAGTGGTCTCGACGCTCGCAGGTGCCGCCGGTCAGAGCGGCGCCACGGATGGTCTGCCTGCAACCGCTCGGTTCAACAACCCCCAAGCCGTGACGATCGATGCGCGGGGGAACATCTATGTCGCCGATGGCCAAAACTACACCATCCGAAAGATCACCCCCGACGGAATTGTCTCCACCCTGGCCGGTGCCGCGGGCCAATCGGGCAGCACTGACGGCGTTGGCGCCTTGGCGCGCCTCGGATTCATCACCGGGATCGTCGCGGATCCGGCAGGCAATCTCTACGCAACCGACAACCACACCGTCAGAAAAATCACTCCGCTCGGAGAAGTGACCACGTTCGCCGGCGCAGCAGGTTCCGAAGGGACGGACGACGGGACGGGAGGCGATGCTCGCTTCACCCTTCTCAACGGCATCGCGATCGACTCCACCGGCAATCTGTTCGTCACTGAAGTATTCGGCACCGTCCGCAGAATCACTCCCCAAGCCGTCGTGACCACCGTGGGCGGCTCCGGCTTCACCGGTAACGTCGACGGCATCGGCCGGCAGGCCTGGTTTGGGCTTTTGCGAGGGATCGGAGTCGACGGACAAGGGAACCTCTACCTCGCAGATCAGCAGAATTGCGCGGTTTGGAAAGGCACGGTTTTAGGTGCACGCGTTGCCCCGACGATCGCCTGGTCCTACCCCCGCGCGATCTCCGCCGGGAGAGCGCTTTCGACCTTACAACTCAACGCGACCACCACCATCCCCGGCACCTTTTCCTACTCGCCTGCACTGGGCACCGTCTTGCCGGTCGGCACCCACATCCTCGGCGTGACCTTCACTCCGGAAGACACGACGACTTATAGGACCGTTTCCAGCGCAGTCACTCTCACGGTGTTCGATCCGGGTGTGACCACCACCCGCCTGACCGCCATCGCCGCCCGCTGCCGTGCAGGAGCCGGCGACCAGACTCTCATCATGGGATTCGTCGTAAATGGTGGCAGTGGCAAACAGGCACTGCTGCGCGGAGTCGGCCCGGGAATCTCCACCGCCGTCCCCACCGCCCTGACGAACCCGCATCTGAAGCTCTTCCGCCATCAGCAAGGGAGCAACGACCTCCTCGACGAGAACGACGATTGGGCCAACGGTGCAGAGATGCTCGAGACGTTTTCTCGACTTGGCGCCGCTTCGCTGGACGCGAATTCGCGCGATGCTGCGATCCTTCGCGAGATCCCCGCCGGCGTTTATTCGGCACATGTTGGTTCCTCGGGTGCCGCGTCCGGCATCGCCCTCGTCGAAGCCTACGACGCCGATCCGGATAATCCCGCCCGCTTCGCCGCCCTCTCCACGCGCACCGTCGCCGGGACCGGCGACGACACCCTCATCGCCGGTTTCGTCCTCGAAGGCTCCGGCCCCAAATCCATCCTCCTCCGCGCCGTCGGCCCTTCGCTCGTGAAAGCCGGCGTCCCCGCCAGCAGCATCCTGCAAAATCCCACGCTCAAGCTCTACCGCATGTCCGGCGGCACCAACACCCTCATCGCCGAAAATGACGACTGGTCCGGCACCGCCGAACTAAAGGACACCTTCACCGCCGCCGGCGCCGGCGCCCTCGACAGCGACTCCAGCAAAGACGCCGCACTCCTCGTTACCCTGGAGCCCGGCGTCTACACCGCTCACGTCTCGAGCGTTACCACCGCCACCGGCATCGCTCTCGTCGAAATCTTCGAGGTGCCGTAGACGTCGTCGCCCGCTACTCCGCCTTCGGCAGCGGCGCCTCGATCTCCGTCCCCTCCGGATGATTCCGCCGGTCCTTGCGCTTGCTGTGCCGCCGCTCGAGCTGGCGATCCAGCTTCTCCACGAGTTGATCCACCACCTCGTAGGCCTCCATGCCTTCCGCCGATGCCACCAGGTCCGGTCCGGAAATCTCAATCTGCCCCGTCGCCGTGAAGTGACGCTCCGTTCCCATTGTCTGGTCTTTGTGGATACGCACGTTCAGGCGCACGATGTAGTCGTTGTGCCGCAGGAGCACTGCGAGTTTCTCCCTCAGCACCGTCTCCATGGCCTCCGTCAGCTCGAAATGGATCGCCTGCAGGTTCAGTTTCGAAGCGGTCGTGTCGGTGTTTTCGGGTTTCATGCGGCGTCAGACAAACCCCTCCGCGCTTCGTTCTGATCGCCTCGCCGGAATGGCCGCCCGATCGCCTGCAATGCTCTCCCGATATCTCCCGCGCATTCACGTCGGGGCGTTTTCCCCCGCACTCCCCCGCGCCCAATCATTTTCCCAAATATTTACCGACTCCGTCCTCAACGACTTGCAAAACCGCGCAACACCAACGCCCGACCGCGCCGCCTCCCGCAACTCTCCTTCCTTCAACTCTCTCCCCCTCGTCAACCCGCTCCGCGCTCCCTTTTTCCGGCAAGTTTCAGTGCGATGCGCTTCAACCGGCGAAGCCGCACTCCACCATTGTCGGGGATGCCCCGATATGGCCCATAGGAGGAATGCCCATGCTGCCTCCTCGTTGGTTTTTTGCGCTGCTCGGATTGTTCGTCCTCGCGCTCGGCCTCGACCTCTACTTTTCGCAGCGTGCCGCCGGGTCCGCGCAGGCCACCCAAGCCGAGCGCATCGGTCTCGCCGAATTCCTCACCGCCGCCAGCACGGGCAAGCTCAGCGCCGGCCACATCGTTTATCGCGGCCACGCCCTCGGCCTCGCCGATGTCTCCGCCACGCTCACCGAAGGCGAAACCGTCCGCACCGTTCGCAGCGCCGGCCGGCTCATCGACGCCGACCTCGGCCTGCTCCGCAGCCACGGCTTCGCCGAGGACGACGCCGCCTCATTCGCCGCGACGCAGACCGTCACCGCCACCGAACGCACCGCCCGCATCGCCCACGGCGCCATGCCTCCGCTCGGCATCCTCGCGCTGATCGCCGGTCTCGTCGTCGTCGTCCAACGCTACGGCAACCGCTTCACCGGCTTCTCCGCCCAACGCCTCCGCCCCGCCGCGTCCGCTGTGAAATTCTCCTCCGTCGCCGGCTGCGACGAAGCCAAGGACGAGGTCCACGAGGTCGTCGAATTCCTCCGCGATCCCGCCCGCTTCCGCGAAACCGGCGGCCGCATGCCCAAGGGCGTTCTCCTCGTCGGCCCTCCCGGCACCGGCAAAACCATGCTCGCCAAAGCCGTCGCTGGCGAAGCCAAGGCCAAGTTCTACAGCCTCAGCGGCTCCGACTTCGTCGAGATGTATGTCGGTGTCGGCGCCTCCCGCGTCCGTTCCCTCTTCAAAAAAGCCCGCGAGTCCGCCCCCAGCATCATTTTCATCGACGAGATCGACGCCATCGGCCGTCACCGCGCCGGCGGCGACTCCAGCGGCGCCCAACAGGAACACGATCAAACCCTCAACGCGCTCCTCGTCGAAATGGACGGCTTCAAATCCGACGACGCCGTCGTCGTCTTCGGCGCCACCAACCGCCCCGACACCATGGACCGCGCGCTCCTCCGCCCCGGCCGCTTCGACCGCCAGGTGTCCGTCGGTCTTCCCGACCTCGCCGGCCGCGTTGCCATTCTCCAAGTCCACGCCGGCGCCGTGAAACTCGACGCCTCCGTCGACCTCAACGAAATCGCCAAGACCACCCCCGGCTACTCCGGCGCCGATCTCGCCAACCTCCTCAACGAAGGCGCCATCCACGCCGCCCGCCATCGTCGCCCGACCATCACCATGGCCGACCTCGACGAAGCCCGCGACAAGATCAACTGGGGCCGCGAAACCCGCCGCGCCATGACCGAGCACGACAAGAAGGTCATCGCGTATCACGAAGCTGGACACGCCCTCATGCAGGTCCTCTCCGGCGAAGAGGCCATCAAGCTCCACAAGGTCACCATCATCCCGCGCGGCCGCTCCCTCGGCAGCACGCACTTCACGCCCGAACGCGACCTCTTCAACTACTCGCGCGAACAACTTGTCGCGAAACTCCGCTGCCTCATGGCCGGTCGCATCGCGGAAGAACTCGCCCTCGGCAGCATCACCAGCGGCGCCTCCGGCGACATCCAGGAAGCCACCAAAACCGCCCGCCAGATGGTCTTCGAATGGGGCATGTCCCCCCTCGGCTTCATGGCGCTCTCTCGCAGCGAGGGCGAAGAATCCCTCGCCAGCCCGCAAACGTTTCACGAGGCCGAACGCCACGTCCGCGACCTCCTCGACGGCAACTACGCCGCCGCCACCCAGGCGCTCACGCAGCAGCGCGTCGCCCTCGACGCCATCGCCGAGGCGCTCGTCGCCCGCGAGACGATCTCCGGCGACGAGGTCCGCGAGATCGTGGCGCGTCTCCGTCAGCAAGCCGCCTGAGGCGGCGCGACGGAATCCTCTCGGTGCGTCGCCCCGGCGACGCGCCCAGCATCCCTTTTTGCGGAGTCCGGTCTGTCGTGAACCAACGACACGCCTTTCTCCAGCTGCGGCGGTTCCCCCACAAAACCTCAACGCAGCCATGAAACCTTCGTCATTCAACCTCATCGCCGCCGCCCTCTGCGCCGGCCTCCTCACCGCCTCCGCCCAATCCTCCGGCTCTTCCGGTGCATCGGGCTCCACCAGTTCCGGCGCCGCCGGTTCCACGAACTCCGGTTCAACGAGCACCGGTGGCTCCACCACAGGCTCGATGTCCGGTTCCGCCTCCACGTCCGGTTCGACCCGCTCCTCCACGGCCACCGCCGGCAACAACACCGACAGCAACACCGCGAGCGGCGATCGCTCCGCCACCAGCTCGTCTTCGAGCAACTCCGACACCACCTCCTCCCGCGGCGACCCCGCCTCGTCCACCGGCGCCGCCGGCACCGATCGCAACTCCAGTGCGACGCCCAACAACTCGACCACCGGCACCGCCACCGACGTCGGCCGCAACACGAACTCAACGTCCACCACCTCCCCCGCCAACCGCTCCGAGCCAGCGCTAAGCCGCGACACGAGCGCAACGAACTCCACCCTCGCCAACACGTCCGCCCCCGAACCTGTGCGCGTCGAGCAAGCGCCCCCCACCGCTCGCCCGGAAGTGCGCACGTCCGCGCCGACACAGAATCACACGTGGGTCGCCGGCGACTACGAATGGCGCAACGGCGAATGGCAATGGCGCAACGGCCAATGGTCCGTCCCGCCCCGCGCCGGCGCCACCTGGGTCCCCGGCGCCTACGACCGCTCCTCCCAACAGTGGACACCCGGCCATTGGAGCACCGATCGCGATCAACGACAGAATTCGCAGCAGCGCTGACCCGCTTCTGTGTGTGTGACCCGGGGGCCGCGGCGCGTGCAAGCCATGCCCGCGGCCCTTCCTGTCCTGTAGCGGCGAGCACCCGCAAGCCGAGTCCCATGCCCCACCACAGCTACCTCCTCGAGCTTCCTTCCCCCAGTCGCTTCCGCCCGTCCCCTTTCCCGTCCACCGCTCTCCGGATCCACCGCGCCACGCCCACCCACGCTCCCCGCTGCGCCGCTCTCTGGAACGAAGTCGGTCGCGGTTTCTGGACCGATCGCAACCCCTGGAACCCCCGCGACTGGTCCGCCCACCTCGCGCGTCGCGACGTCGAGTTTTGGATCGCCACGTCAGACCGCACCGACGCCGGCTTCTTCGAACTCACTGCCGAAACCGCCTCCGTCAAAATCGAAGGCTTCGGCCTTCTCCCGCCGTTTCGCGGTTGCCGCCTCGGCGCCGGCCTCCTCTCCGCCGCCACCCGTCGCGCCTTCGACCGTGGCGTAAAACGCGTCTGGCTTCACACCGCGACCGACGATCATCCTCACGCCCTGCCCAACTACCTCGCCCGCGGCTACCAAATCTTTCACGACCAACCCCTCCCCGATCCCATGCCCTCCGACCCCCTGGTCGCCTACTACGCCCGCCGCGCCGACGAATACGAACGCATCTATCAAAAACCCGAACGTCAGGCCGATCTGGATACGCTCCGCTCCCGCCTCCGCGCATTCTTCGCCGACCGCGACGTTCTCGAGGTCGCCTGCGGCACCGGCTACTGGACCGACGTCCTCGCCACCGCCGCGCGCTCCATCGTCGCGACCGACATCAACGACGAAGTCCTCGCCCTCGCCCGCCAAAAACCCCATGCCGCCTCCCGCGCCGAATTCCTTCAAGCCGACTCTTACGCTCTCCCCGCTTTTCCCCGCGCGTTCGACGCCGCCTTCGCCGGCTTCTGGTGGTCGCACATCCCACAGCGCCGCCTCCACGAGTTCCTGCAAAACCTCCACGCCCGCCTCCAACCCGGCGCCCGCGTGATGTTCGTCGACAATCGTTACGTCCCCGGCAGTAGCACGCCCATCAGCCGCACCGACACCCACGGCGACACCTTCCAAACCCGCCCGCTCGCCGACGGCACCACCCACGAAGTTCTGAAAAACTTCCCCACGCCTGATCAACTCAACGCCGCCGTCGCGCCGTTCGCAATTTCCTCCGCCGTCGAACTCCTCGACCACTTCTGGCTCCTCACCTACCGCCTCCCGTAGGCCGCCAGCTCGCTGGCGCTGTTGGATCCTCGTCCCACCGTTTGCCACCGCTTACCCGCTGTTTTTGTTTGGACCTGCCAACACGCCGCGGATGAAAGTCCGCGCTCACGCGCCCCCGCCTCCCCCGAGGCTCCCTTCCATGTCCGACCACGCCCCCGCTTCGTCGCGCCCCGCCGGCGATCCGCCGATCCACCTCTCGCCCAGCCTCCACTGGACGCACGAGCGCGGCTGGTTCCATGCCGAGGAGCCGCTGATCGTCGAGAGCCCCCTCGCCATCGAAATCGCGTATCCACGCGGCGGACACGAGATCCGCAAGGTCCTCGCCGTCACCATGCGCACGCCCGGCCACGATGCCGACCTCGCCCTCGGCTTCCTTTTCGCCGAAGGCCTGATCTCAACCTCCGACGACATCCTCGCCAGCACCGCGCACACCGAAAACGCCCGCGGCGAAACCGTCTCCACCCAGCGTCTCCAACTCCGCCATGCCCCGCGTGAAGATCTCCAACGCGTCAGCCGCGGTCTTCTCACTAGCTCCGCCTGCGGGCTCTGCGGTCGCCTCTCCCTCGAGGGCCTGCCCACTCGCCCTCCCGCCGCCACATCCGAGGACACTCCGCTCCTTTCCCCCGAAGAACTCTCCCGACTCCCCGACGCCCTTCGCGTCACCCAATCGCTCTTCGCCGAAACCGGCGGCTCGCACGGCGCGGCGCTCTGCGACTTCGCCGGCTCCATCGTCCTCGCCCGCGAAGACGTCGGCCGTCACAACGCCGTCGATAAACTCCTCGGCGCCGCCCTCCGCCAAAATCTGCCCGCCGCTCGTCATCTCCTCGTTCTCAGCAGCCGCGCCAGTTTCGAGCTCCTCCAAAAAGCCGCCGCCTTCGCCCTCCCCTGCGTCATCGCCGTCGGCGCTCCTTCCTCGCTTGCCGTTTCCCTCGCGCATGACGCGGGAATCACTCTGGTCGGCTTCGCCCGCGACGGCCGTTTCAACGTCTACACTCACGCCGGCCGCCTCGCGCTCGCCTCCTCGGCGCGCGTCTAGTTGGGCCGCTCACACCATTCCCATTCATGTCCGCCGCTTCCGACCCACCTTCCTCTTCGCCGCGCACCACCGCCCAACCGCCCGTCGAGCTCGACGGCACGCAGCAGCGCAAGCCTTACGAAGTTGCCGGCGGCCTGCGCGCCCTCCGCGAAGTTGCCGCCTACGGTCTGCGCCATGCCGGCCTGGCCAACACCCTCCGCACCGTCCACACGATCAACCAGACCAGCGGCTTCGACTGCCAGTCCTGCGCCTGGCCCAACCCCGACGGCGAACGCAGCATCACCGAATTCTGCGAGAACGGTTTCAAGGCCGTCACCTACGAGGCGACCAACAAACACATCGGCGCCGATTTCTTCCGCGCCCACTCCGTCGCCGAGCTCGCCGAGAAATCCGACCACTGGCTCGGCCACGCCGGTCGTCTCGTCGAGCCGATGGTGCTCCGCCCCGGCGCCACCCATTACGAACCGATTTCCTGGACCGACGCCTTTCAGCTCCTCGCCTCCGAACTGAAATCGCTCTCCTCGCCGCACGAAGCCGTTTTCTACACCTCCGGCCGCACGAGCAACGAAGCCGCGTTCCTCTGGCAACTCTTCGTCCGCGCCTTCGGCACCAACAATCTCCCCGATTGCTCCAACATGTGCCACGAGTCCACGAGCGTCGCACTCCCGCCCATGATCGGCATCGGCAAGGGCTGCGTCCGCCTCAGCGACTTCGAAAAAGCCGACGCCATTTTCATCATCGGCCAAAACCCCGGCACCAATCACCCGCGCATGCTCACATCGTTGCAGGCGGCAAAAGCCCGCGGCTGCAAAATCGTCAGCATCAACCCGCTCCCCGAAACCGGCACCGAGCGCTTCAAAAACCCGCAGGACCTCCTCCACCCCACGCGCATCCCGCGCTTCCTTTTCGCGGGCGGAACTCCGCTCTGCGACCTCTGGCTCCCCGTCCTGATCAACGGTGACATGGCCTTCCTCATGGGCCTGATGAAAGAGCTGCTCGAAGAAGAAGACCGCCGCCCCGGCGAAATCTTCGATCACGACTTCATCCGCCACAAAACCGAAGGTCTCGACGCGCTTCTCGCCGAGCTTCGCGTCACCTCGTGGGACGAGATCGTCGCCTTCTCCGGCCTCTCGCGCGCCCAGATCCGCCAGGCCGCCAACATCGCGATGACGTCGAACCGCATCATCGCCTGCTGGTGCATGGGCGTGACCCAACACAAGAACTCCGTCGCGACCATCCAGCAGATCGTCAACTTCCTCCTCCTCCGCGGAAACATCGGCAAACCCGGGGCCGGCCCCTGCCCCGTCCGCGGTCATTCGAACGTCCAAGGCGATCGCACGATGGGCATCTGGGAACGCCCCAAAAAAGAATTCCTCGACGCCCTCGCCGCCGAATTCCGTTTCGAACCTCCGCGCGAACACGGCCTCGACACCGTCGACTCCATCCGCGCCATGAACGCCGGCGCCGCGAAAGTCTTCATCGCCATGGGCGGTAATTTTCTCTCCGCCACGTCCGACACCGAGTTCACCGCCTCCGGCCTTCGCCACTGCCGCCTCACCGCGCACGTCTCCACCAAACTCAATCGCGCCCACGTCATCACCGGCCGCACCGCGCTCATCCTTCCGTGCCTCGGCCGCACCGACATCGACCGCCAATCCTCCGGCGAGCAGTTCGTCACCGTCGAGGACAGCATGGGCGTCATCAACCCCTCCCGCGGCAATCTCCAGCCGCCTTCCGAAAAACTCCTCAGCGAACCCGCCATCGTCGCCGG
>JAEZAD010000041.1 GCA_023430565.1 Verrucomicrobiota bacterium | reverse complement strand
CCATATCGCTGCTGTTCGACATGAGCTGGTTGTTGATCCAGATGTCGCCCTCTTCCTGGCGATCGAGGAGGCCGAGCAGGTAAAGCAGCGTCGATTTGCCGCAGCCGGAGGGTCCGACGATCGCGTAGACCTGCCCGCGATGCGCCTCAAACGACACACCGCGCAACACATGCACGCGTCCCTCGTTCTGCCCGAGATAGCGGTGGATGCCTTGGCATCGCAAAGCGATGCCAGACGGAGGAGAGAGAAGGGACGAAGGAGAAGGCATCGCTCAGGTGAAATCTTTTCGGCGGACTTCCATCAGCCGCGCGATGCGCTTCGACAAACGTCGAGCGGCCGCGATGAGTGAGGCAGCCTTCTCTTCGGAAATCATTTTCACGCGAACTGCGACGTATGTTTGCGAACGAACCTCGCCGCAAGACCCCCGTGCAATATCGAGAAATCGAATAAACTCCAAGTTGGAGCTTCGCTCGTAGCCTTCGGCGATATTGCTGGAGACCGACACGGCTGCTTCTTGGATTTGTGCGCGGAATCCGAAGTCTCGGCTTTCACGAAACAGTTCGTAGACCGTCGCCGCGAGATCCACGGCTTCCTGCCAGACCTCCAGATTCTCGAATGTGTCGTCATTCACTGATTGTGGTTCCGAGTCTTTCTCCTTGCTCCCTTCTTCCTGCTCCTGCGCAGCGCCGCGGCGCTATTGCGCCGTCCCCCGGATGACGTCTCCCGGCTCGAGGAGCGCGGCGCGCCGCGCCGGCACCAGACTCGCGACCATCACCATCACCACCGCCGTGAGCACACCGGAAACGTAATGCCACACCGACCACGCCACGATGAACGTATCGGTGGCAAAGATACCGCGGATGCGAATCGGATAGTGGGACACGCCGAACGTGATCGCCGCGCCCAACGCACACCCCAGCGCCGTGCCGATCGCGAGCACGATCACGGCCTGCCAGAGAAATATTTCGGAGATGTCCTTCCGCGTGTAACCCATCGAGCGGAGGATCGCGATTTCCTTGGTCTTCTCGAGGACGATCATCGCGAGCGTGTTGAACATCGCCAGGCCGGCAATGAGCGTGAAAACAGACACCGTGATCGCGGTCGAAAGGCGGAGCGCGCGAAACACCTCGAGCCACGTTTTCTCGCGGTCCTGCCACGGGCGCGCGGCATGGTGCAATACCTCTTCCATGTGGGCCGCGTCAGCCGGCGCGCGGTCCTTGTCGAGCAGGTTGACCTGAAGAAAGGACGCGCCGGTGGGCTTTTTTAGCAGCGAACGCGCTTCGCTCATGTTGAGATAAATGCGGACGCGATCGATGTCGGCCACGCCCGTCTCGTAAATCGCGACCACGCGAAAGCGACGCTGTTCGCCGAGCGCCTCGAGAATGAACGAGTCGCCCATCGCGAGTTGAAGCCGGCGCGACATTTCGCTGCCGATGAGCGCACCCGACGCGGTGGCACCGAACTCGGCGGCATTGCCGGCGATGATCTGTCGTTCCAAATCGGATACCCGGGTGTGGTCGTCGACGTTGATGCCGTAGACGCGCACCGAATCGCTGCCGAACGAACTGCGGATATTGACCGGTCCCGTGAGGACGGTCGAAACCGCGGAAACATTGGGAAACCGCTGCAAGGCGTCGGTGAGCAGCTTCGGCTCCTGAATGCCTTCGATGAACTTCCGGCCTTCCTTTTGCCGAATCTCGAACTGCGAGCCATAGCCGCCGGCGGCCATGCTGCGGATCGTGTCCTGGATCTCGTCCTGGATGCGGATCGCGCCGTCGGTGCCGAGGATCGTCTTGATGAAAAACTGCTCGAAGCCGCTCGTCGTGGCCTGCGTGACGACAAACAGGCCCACGCCGAGGATGATGCACGAGAGGCTCATCGCCATCGCACGCTTCTTCGCCGTGAGGAAGCGAAACGCGATGCGGAGATTCGGTGACATGAACGGCTGAACGCGGAAAGCTGCGCTCGGCCTATTTGGCCGCGGGCGCGTTGACGAGGTCCGTGCGCACGCGGTCGCCGTCACGGAAGAGGTCGAGTTGGTCGACGATCACTTGATCGCCCGTCTCGAGGCCTTTGAGGATCTCGACGGCGGTAAAGCTCTCGTAGCCGATTTCGACCTGTTGGAGACGCACGCGACCGTTTTCGACGATGTAAACGTTGTTACCAAAAAGCGCACGGCGCGGAACGATGACGTCGGCCTCGCGTTCGCCCACAACGATGTTCACTTCGCCGGTGATGCCGGGCACGAGCTTCTCCGGTTCAATCTCGACATCGAGGTGAACCAGGTAGCGCTGCGTCTGCGGATCGGCAGTCGGGAGGATCTTCGTCACGGTCGCATCGTAAAGCCACGCGCCGTAGCCGAGGAATCGCACGTCGGCTTTCAGGCCGACTTTGAGTTCGGAAAAATTTTCCTCGCTGATCTTCGCTTCGACCGTGCGGCTCGTCGCGATGAGGACGGCGATCGCGTCGTTGGCGTTGATGAGATCGCCGGGCCGGGCGAACACGCGGGAGACGACGCCGTCGAACGGCGCGATGATGGTCATCTTCTCGAGCTGGCGGCGCTTGACACGGAGGGTGTTCTCGAGGGTCGAGAGCTGCTGGTCGTTGGCGACTTTCTCGAGCGCGAGCTTCTGCTCGATTTGTTTCACCTTGCGGCGCTCCTTTTCGAGATCGGCCAGCGGAAAGTTTCCGGCCTTCGCGAGGCGTTCGAAGTTTTCGAGGGCCTCGCTGGCGGTTTCGAGGTCAAGCGCAATGGCCGAGCCCACGGCGATACGTTGCTTGGCGGCCTCGAGCTCGCTTTCGAGCTGTTCGATTTCGAGGGAAAGGTCGCCCGTGTCGATCTGAACGAGCACGGTGCCGGCGATCACCTTCAGACCCGGATCGAGTTCGCTGTGCATGACGCGACCGCCGATCTCGCTCTTCAGCTCCATCTCATACTCGGCGTAGACCGTGACGCTGCCTGGAACGGCTTTGACCGCACGCCCCTTGGTGGCAGCCGCCACGCGGGCGGTGGGACGAAGAAAATAAGTGAGGGCGAGTGCCACCACGGCGAGGGCCGCGACGGCGATGAGAATTTTTTTCATCGATACTTGGCCGGGAGAAGATTCAGCGCCGGATCGTTCAGCGTGGTCGAGAGAAGTTGCGAAAGTTTCATCAGATAATCGTTGCGGGCGGCGAACGTCTCCAACTGGCGTGTCTGGAGCAGCAGGCGTGCGTCGCTCACGGCCGCTTCTGAAGACAGACCGCGGCGCAGGTTGTCCTCAGCGACTCGCACTCCGTCCTCTGCCGATGCCAAGAACTTCTCCGAGATCGCCAAACCGCGGGCGGCAAATTCCAACTGTCGCTTTTGAGTTTGAACGCTCATAAGCAAGTCTCCCGCTTCGGCCTTATAAATCCGTTCCAATTCACGGCGACGCGCCAAGCTGGCGATCTTCGCCGAGCGAGTCGAGAAGCTGTCGAAGATGGTCCAGTTCACCATCACTCCAGCATACGTGGTCTGAATCTTGTATTTATTGGTGGAGGCACTTGCATAGCTGAAGGTCTGTTCGTCCTGGCTCACCCCCACGGACGCACTGATTTTGGGCTTGAGGCGCGTATTGTGGATGTCGTGTGTAAGCTTCTCGATCTCGATTCCTCGACGGAGATTCTGCAGGTAGAATGTATCCGGTTCACCCCGCCCGAGAAACTCGTCTACGAGCCGTTCTACCGACGCTGAATCCGGCGTCACAGCTGGAATTGCATCCGCCACGGCCGCATCGGAAACGACCTCCACACCGCAAAGTTTAGCGAGAGAGGTTTTTGAAATCTCGTAGTTGAATTCTGTCTGGTCCACACGCAGGCGCGCCTGCTCGGCCGTGACAGTAGGTGTGAAAAGATCCGCCTCGGAGATGACGTTCTGTTGGCGCTTTGAACGTGCAATCGCAAGTGCGTCGTCCGCGATCTGTTGATTGAATCGGGCACGTGCCACGGATGCTTTCAGCACAACAAGCTGCAGGTAGTGGTTCCTTACATGGTCCAGCAAGATTCGATACGCCTCCGCGGTGTTGCCTTCGGCAATCTTCAGGCGCAGCTCAGCCATGCGCGTCGTATCGCGCAACGCCCCCCAGTGGAACACGGGCTGGCTAAGGGAAAAATTGTAGGCGATCTTCTCGTTGTTTCCAACGTTTGAGGTTAGGCCGTTCGGGTCCCAGCGGCGCTCACGGGCGTAAGGATGGTAGCTCGCATACCCGCCTATCGTAGGCAACTGTCCTGCACGAGCTGCAATCCTATCGGCCTCGGCGATGACTTCCTCGGCATTACGCGCAATCATGCGCGGTGACTGCCGTAGAGCCGATTCAAGCAACGGCTTGAGGCCGGGCAAATAGTCTTCCGGGACGGCGAACGACGAAATTGGCTGGGCTGAAGCGAGGGTCGAAAGGCCGATCAGACAAGCGACCATGGAGGAACGGATGAAGCGAAGCATTGAGTGTAAGAAGACCAAGAAGGAGGCTACTGCCGAGCGGCGACCGTGAGTTGAAGGAGACAAGCAAGCGCTTGTCGGTTCCGTCGGAAATTTGCAGAGGCCATCGTGAAGGCGCCTTGACGCAAGCCCAAACTCGCGACGCGAACCGAGTTGCACCGATGGAAAATTTCGAAACGAGAATTCACCCAAAATTATCTCGCGGTCTTCGCTGCACGCGCTCTCGTGACTGCCTGAGACAAGCTCAACCGCGCCAAACATGGGCAAAGCCTTCATCACTGGAATCACAGGGCAGGACGGATCGTATCTTTGCGAGCTGCTGCTCGAAAAGGGTTACGAAGTTCATGGTTTGGTGCATCGCCCCGATACCCTCGCACACAGCAACATCGCTCACTTGATCGCCAATCCGGCGATCACGGGAAAACGACTCCACCTTCACAACGGCGCCTACGAAGACGCCACACATCTGCGGCGTATTATAAGCCGCGCAAAACCGACCGAGTTTTACCACCTCGCCGGACAATCGAGCCCTCGATTGAGCCTTGAGCTTCCGGAAAGCACCGTCGACAGCATCGGCATGGCAACTCTTCGGTTGCTCGAAATCCTGCGCGACCTGCCAGATCCGCCCAAATTCCTCTATGCCTCGAGCAGCGAGGTGTTCGGTTCCCCAAACCAGTCGCCGCAGGACGAGAACACTCCTATCAATCCAACCACTCCCTACGGAGCAGCAAAGGCGTTTTCCCAGCAAATGGCTCGGATCTACCGCATCGCCTACGGCCTGCAGACCTGCGCAGTGATTCTCTACAACCACGAATCGCCTCGTCGGAATTCGAATTTTGTGACGATGAAAGTCGCCCGTGCCGCGGCCCGGATCAAAAAGGGACTCCAATCAGACGTGACGCTCGGCAGTTTAGCAGGGTGTCGCGACTGGGGCTGGGCGCCGGACTACGTTCGTGGCATGTGGCTCATCCTGCAGCAACCGAAAGTGGACGACTTTGTGCTGGCCACGGGTGAGCTGCACAGCGTGGAGGAGTTAGTGCGGGCTGCTTTCCGGTGCGTGGATCTGAACTGGCGCGACTACGTGCGGCACGACTCCCTGTTGGTTTCAACCGTCGAACCGGCGGCCCCGTGCGGTAACTCGCGCAAAGCAGAAAAGATTCTCGGCTGGCGGAACAGCGTTGAGTTTCCCGACATCGTGCGACGGCTTGTAGAAGCGGAGCTGAACAACCTCTAGCCGTTTCAGCAACGCCCTCCGGTGGTCCTGTTAAAAAACTCCTTTACTCACTCGCTTCGGCCGGTGTCGATGCGCGGATGAGTAACTCGGGATCGATTATTCTACCTCAGAGCCGGCAATCCCACCGCGATTTCGAATTGTGGCGGCATCGGGAGCTGCTCTGGCAATTCGCGTTGCGGAACATCGAACTGCGACATCGCGGCAGCCACCTCGGCCTCATTTGGTCAGTGCTGAACCCGTTGCTCATGCTCGCACTCTATGTCTTCGTTTTTGGATATGTGTTCTCGGGGACTTTCAAAGTTTTGCCCGAGGAAACGCGAATGGATTACGCGTTAGCGATTTTTCTTGGTCTTTCGATATTTCATTTCGTGGCAGAAGTGCTGGCGGTAGCACCGACAACGATTATCGGAAATCCTAATTTCGTTAAGAAAGTCGCGTTTCCCCTGAGTGTGCTGCCCGCCGCCAACGTGGCGGCTTCGCTGTTTCATTTCACTATCAGCTTTACGCTTGCGTTGGTTGGAGTGGCTCTATTGGGCCCGGGCTTAACCGTGCGAGTAGCGTGGGTTCCTGTGATCGTCGCGCCCCTCGTTTTATTGGCGCTGGGGATAGCGTGGTTTGTTGCGGCCGCCGGCGTGTTCTTCCGCGATATCGTGCAGGTGGTAGGTTTCCTCAGCATGGTCTTAATGTTCGCTAGCGCAGTCTTCTACCCTGCCAGCAGCATCCCGCCTCCGGCTTGGACCATCCTAAAATTCAACCCGATTCTGTTGGCAATCGAATTGGTGCGGGACGCTGTGATGTGGAATCGACCGATCGACCTCGTGCACCTCGGATACGTGGCCGGATCCGGGGTTGTAGCAGCGTTAGTCGGTTATAAGGTCTTCCGCCGACTGGCACCGGCATTTGCGGACGTTCTTTAAAATGAGTTCAGAAGTAGCCATTCAAGTGCATGGAGTTGGGAAAGCCTACCGCATCTGGAACAGCCCAGCCTCCCGCATTATTTCACCGTTTCTGGAACGCTGCGCGACCGTTTTGCCGCCACAACATTGGTCGACCGCGCTGAGGCGGCGAGCAGCCGCGCACTATCGTGACTTCTGGGCCCTCCGTGGCATCACGTTCCAAGTGAAAAAGGGCGAATCCACGGGAATCGTTGGGCGGAACGGCTCCGGCAAGTCGACGCTCCTGCAGATCATCGCCGGGACACTTCAACCTACCCAGGGGCAGGTTCACCTGAGCGGAAGGGTCGCCGCACTGCTGGAACTCGGCAGCGGGTTTAATCCCGAGTTCACAGGCCGCGAGAATGTCTACCTCAACGGAACGGTGCTCGGGATGTCTCGTCGCGAAATCGAGGAGAAGTTCGATGATATCGCAGCGTTCGCAGACATCGGCGAATTCCTGGATCAGCCGGTTAAGACATATTCCAGTGGCATGATGATACGGCTCGCCTTCGCGGTCGCGGTCTCCGTCGACCCGGAAGTTCTGATCGTGGACGAGGCTCTTAGCGTGGGAGACATCTTCTTCCAGCAAAAATGTTTCAAACGCGTGCATGCCATGTTGGAGCGAGGAGTCAGTTTATTATTCGTGTCGCATGACACCGCCGCGGTGCAGAACCTCTGCAACCACGCCTTGCTTCTTTCCGGAGGCGAGGCGGTTTATGCGGGTCCTCCTGAAGAAGCCGCCAGTAGATATTTCACCATGGGCAGTGCCCGGCCGGCGGTGGCCTCGCTGGCGCGCCCCGTCGAAGTGCCGCCAAAGGCGGTTCCCAGTGAACTACGCGAAACGATCGTCGAGCACGACTTCCTGAAGAACGCACATTCGCGGCACGGCGCGCGCGAGGTCGAACTGGCCGCGGCTGCCTTTCGTGTCGGCAGTGTCCACGGCTTCAACGTAAAAATCGGTCTAGTTGCCACGCTTGACGTGCTAGTCCGTGCACACACGGCAATCGATCAACTCAGCGTTGGCATCCATCTCTTTGACCGGATGAACAACTTGGTTTTCGCAACCGGGTCACGCCAACTCGGCGTCCCGCTCCGGCCGCTCCAAGCGGAGGAAGAGCGCGTGATTCGGCTCGAACTTACGCTCAGCGTGCAACCCGGCGAATATACCTTCAGCCTAGGGTGCGCCCAGCCTTCCCCGGACGGAGTCAACGTCGGATTTCTGCAAGACCGCTGCGAAGGTTTGGGCCCCATCAATGTCTACGCCGATGCGGAGACTCCGCTCCCGTTCTACGGTATTGCTCAGCTTCCTCTACGGATCACCGAATGCCAATAAGAATTTCCTTCCTCACTACGATCGGCTATAATGTTGGCGACGATTTCATTCGGAGCGGCATTCAAGCTGCCATGGATGCCACCGGCATCGAATATCAATCCTACTATATCAACAAGCTGGACCAGCACTCGTTGAGAGCGGGATGCGCTGACGAAAGCCTTGGGCTGGACGAAAAATATTGGGACGCCGATGTGGTCATTCAGGCCGGGGCTCCGGTATTTTGGCACCTCGAGGGGGGGAGCAACAGCAGTGTCACCGCCGCATGGCACCAATGGTTCTGGCGCGATCGAGTGTTTTGCGAACCAGCCGAACGGCGCCACCCCATCCTTTTGACACTGGGGGCAGGCAGTTGCCAGCCGTGGGGGCACGGCGCCAAGGCTTTCATCGAAGACAGCGCCTGCCTAAGTTTCGCCCGAGCCGTTGCCCGACGCTCGGCGATCATGACTGTGCGCGATCCAGTCGCCGCGGAGATCGTGGCGGCGACGGGCAGCGAGTATAAACTGCGCCCCTGTCCCGCGTTTTTCGCGGGGAATGTCCGACAGCGAGCTCTTGCCCGAAGCGGCCCGATCGGGATCAACTTAATGCCTCATGGCGGCCATGCGCAGATCAGGCCGGCGGCCGATACCCGCGGTTGGCGAGAAAAGTGCCTCCGCTTGGTCGTCGAGCTCCGAAACCATGTCGCACTCTTCTTCATTGCCCATGATACGGCCGAATACGACTTCATGCGAACCTTGGCGCGGCCCGGCGAACGTGTATTCATCAGCGCGAGTTGGAGGGACTACTTGGATGTATATTCTCATTGCGCGACTGTGGTTGCAAACCGCGTCCACGGGGCCGTATGCGCCGCAGGGTATGGCGTCCCGGCGTTGATTGTAGGAACGGACACTCGCTCGCAAATCGGAGCACCGCTTGGCTTGCCGATCCTGCACGCCGACATTGCGTCCGCAGGCGAAATTGCAACTGCCGCACTCGACACTTGGAGTCGTCGCGCCCACGAGCACGACCGGTTGCGTGCGCTTCACAAGGACATGCTCCTCGAGCTGAGTCGATCGCTTGCGGAAGTATTCCAACATATCCCCGCTCCGCGCGCTTCCTCCCAACGGGCGCAACCGAGGCCGTCCGTCCGACTCGCGTCGTTGCAGGAGACCCGCAGCCCGGAATTCGAATGCTGGATGGAAATCATGAACGCCTTCGCGGCCGAGCGTGGGCTCCGCATTTTCGAGACCTGGAGTAAAGTTTGGGAATATCCATGGCTGTGGCGCGAAGCTCTCTCTGGAATTGATTGGAAAGGAAAACGCGTCATCGATCTTGGCAGCGAGATCTCCCCGATGCCTTGGTGGCTCGCCTCGCTCGGAGCCGAAGTCCACCTCGTCGAGACCGACCCGCAGTGGATTTCCGTGTGGGAAAATCTTCGAAACCGGTTCGCCGCGAACGTTCACTGGCATATCGTCGATTCGGAACGGCTTCCCCTGGCCGATTGCAGCTTTGACGCTGTCACGAGCTTCTCGGTCATCGAGCATCAACCAGACAAGGCCGCCGCTGTCGGAGAAGTTGCCCGCATCCTAAAGCCCGGGGGCCGCTTCGCGCTTTCGTTCGATATCTGCGAGCCGGATCTGGGAATGACTTTTCCCTCGTGGAACGGCAAAGCGTTGACAATAGAGGAGTTCAGCCGGGTCGTCTGGCTCCACCCGGCGTGGGGCAACAATGCCGTTCCAACATGGAATCTGGAAGATGTTGAACCGTTTCTAGCTTGGCACCGGACGACTGCGTCGCATCACAATTATGTAGTTGGCGCGGCTTGCCTGCACAAAGTATTCCCTACCGCTGCGCTCGATACGTTGGTGCTCTACCACGGATGGCATGCCCGCGAACACCATGGAAAGGACTGGTGGGCGTGGGCTCAGTCGCCGGCGCATCTTGGGTTACGCGCTCCGGTGGGGTCGACTGCCACGATCACAGGAGACGTCATCGCCCAACAGACCCCTGACCGCATCCACCTGTATCTCGACGGGGTCGAATTGGTGTCGTTCGACAGCGGTTCAAATGCATTCAGCCGGATGCCCCCGATTTCCATCCCAGTGTCCTGCGACTTCCATTATATTGAGCTCAAGAACGAGCGCGGAGTCTCTCGTATCTCGGGCGATCCGAGGCCATTGGCGTTTGCAGTTCGGAACCTCGATGTGCAGGTTCGTCGACAGACATGACCTTGGCTCGCCGATTACTTTTAATCCGGCCCGACTCCTACGGCGATATAGTCCTGTTCGAGCCGGTGCTACGTCGACTTTTGGCGGAGCGGCCGGAATGGTCCGTGTTTCTTCTGGTCCGATCTGCTGTGGCGGATGTGGCGGGAATCTTGCCGGTCGGCGTGAAGGTGATGACCACCGATCTGGATCCGTATCGCGAGGCTCCTCCAGCAACGGGCCTCAAGATCGAGCAGTTGCGGAAGGCGCTATCCGAGATTGATCCGACTGACGTCATCTCACCCGGTCGGAGCAAAACCTGGTTGGATCTGTTGGTCTGCCGCCTTCAGCCGGCTGCTCGCCGTTGGTCGTTAGGACCATTGCAGCTGGGCCTCGTCGAAACAGCGTATCTAGAGCTCCGTTTCGGAAGCGACATTTCTCGCGTTGCTGCAGAGGTTGTCAAGTTTCCCCCTGTGAGTTCGGATTGGGAAGCCAGCCAGGCGATTCTCGCGCCGCTTGGACTGCCATTCACCGCTCCTCTCCATCCGCGATTGCACGTCGAGTCACCGGTTGCGGCCACAGCTCGCGATTGGCTGACCGCACACGGCATGGTTCCGGGCGCTTACCTCATTTGTGCGCCGGCGGGAATTGCGAACGTCTCGATCAAGGCATGGCCCGCCGAAAAGTTCGGGGAGGTGATCGGACAGATCAGGCGTTCGACCGGCATTCAAACCGTGATCGTAGGCCACGAATCGGAAGCAACAATCGTCTCGCGTGCTGCCGAAGTAGCTGCGAAATGCGGCGCGTCGCCCCATGTGTGGCTCGGTCGCGCAGGCGATTTCCCAGTGCTCGCGGCGCTGTGTGCTCAGGCGAAGGCCTTTCTTGGCAACGATACAGGCGCGCTGCATGTCGCAGCCGCGGCCGGCATTCCCGTCGTCGGCCTGTATGGAGGGGGCACTTGGCCCCGGTTTGTTCCGGCCACCACAGCAGGGCGTGCGCTCGTCGCCCCGCTCCCTTGCTTCGGCTGCGATTGGGACTGTCGTTTCGGAGACGCGCCTTGCGTAAAGCATCTTCCCATTGAAAAGGTCGTGGCGGCGACGAAGCAGGCGGTCAACCTGACGCTCCGGACGAATGAGGTGCTTCAGGTCGCGGCACCTGCCGACATCCTGGATTCGCCGCAACTCGGGGAAGCACAGCAAGTCCGCTCCGTAGGAGCCGAAATACTCAGTCACAAGGAACGAAATGCCGTGATTGCGGCGCTCAAGACGGGAATCGCAACGAGTGAAGAACTCGAGGGCACCCGTCATGCGTTGAACCTAGCGAACGCGCAGCGCGACGACCTCCACCGCCAGTTTTCACTGCTGCAGACGGATTACGTCGAGCGCGGTCGCGTGATCGACGCTCAAGGCCGGAACATTCAGCTCTTGCAGGCCGAGATGCATTCGCGCCTTCAGCAGTTGGAGCACACGTTTGCCGAACGGGAGACGTTGAAGAACGAACGCAACCTATTGCAGGCACAACTCAGCGACCTACGTCGCAATCTGGAACTGATCGAAAAAGATCGCGCCGCTCGTGGCCGGGCGATCGACGACCAGGGTAAGCTGATTTCCTCCCTTCAATCCGAGGTGCACATCCGACTCGACGAATTATACACGCTCTACACGACGGCGGAGACACTGAAGAACGATCGAAATCTACTGCAAGCTCAGCTTGAGGACCTCCGGCGCAACTTTGATCTCGTCGAGCAGGATCGGATTGCTCGCGGTCAAGTGATCGAGGATCAGGGAAAGATCGTGTCAGCGCTTGAGGCTGAAGTTCACACCCGCTTGCAGGAGCTGAATGCGCTTTACCGGCGCTTGGAAACCACGGCCGCGCAGCCTCATACGGAAGGCGCTTCTCCTAGCCTCCCGTTGGATCGCGCGCCGGCCTCCATCGATGCAACGGCAAAACATGTTCTGGGCTCCTGAATGAGCGACTCGATGAGTCCTGCCGAAGATCCCTCCGCTTCGGGACCCCTCACTCCGCGGAAAGCAGTCTTCCTGGATCGCGACGGAACGATCGTTGCAGACGTGGGCTACTGCAGTGACCCGGAAAAGATCGTTCTTCTCCCCGGAGCTGCGCGCGCGCTGCACGAACTTCGGGCGAATGGTTTCGGTCTATTTCTTTTCACCAACCAGAGCGGGATCGGCCGCGGCTACTTCCCTCGTGAAAGAGTTGAAAAGTGCAATTGGCAAATGGAAGAGCTGCTCGGTCTCGGGCACGCCCTCTTCCTTGAGACCTGCATCGCACCCGAAGCGCCGGACGACCCGATGCACTATCGCAAGCCGAGCCCCCGCTTCATTCTCGAATCCATCGCAAAACATTCTCTCGACCCAGCTACAACCTGGATGGTCGGGGACAAATTGACCGACGCCGCGGCAGGTCTGGCGGCCGGGGTTCAGGCTGCGCTTATCGGCGCCGGACGCCCTGAGGGGCTTCCGGGGGGCGTGCCGGTTTTCTCGGACCTTCGTTCGTTCGCTCACACGATCATCCACCGAGCGCGACTATGAGATCGCTACGTCCTCCTGCCAAGCTGACCACCCTCGATACCTTCGCTCCCGAACGCGAGCGGCTGCGTGAGCAATCGTTGCGTCTCGTGCTGACCAACGGCTGTTTCGATCTTCTCCACCCCGGACACGTCTCGTTTCTTCAACAAGCCCGAGCCTTGGGGGATCGTCTGGTGGTGGCGCTCAATTCGGACTCGAGCGTGCGAGCGCTGAAGGGACCGTCCCGCCCAATTTACAACGAAACGGAGCGCGCGTTTGCGCTGGCAGCGCTCTCCTGCGTCGACCACCTGGTCCTTTTCAGCACCCCCCATCTCGTCGCCGAAATTCGAATGCTCGGTCCGGAGGTCTATACAAAAGCCGGCGACTACACTTTGGATACCCTTCACGCCCGCGAACGTGAGGCGTTGCAGGAAATCGGTGCGCGTATCGTGTTCCTCCCATTCCTCGCCGGATACAGCACGTCGAACCTTCTTCGCCGGATTCAGAATGCGAAAAGCAGCTGATACTCGTTTATTGCGAGCTTTTCAGCATCGTCCGCAGCCGGGAGAACTGTCTTTTTCGAATCGATGATGCCTGACCCACTTGACGAAGTCATCGCCGCTTTCCAGCGGCTGCGTCCTCTCATGCCCAAGATCGCCCGAGCAGGCGAAGAGTTGAAAAGCGTCTTGGCGCGGGGCGGCAAGATTCTGGCAACGGGCAATGGAGGCAGTGCCTCTTGTGCCAACCACCTCGTCGAAGAGTTGGTCGGCCGCTTCGATCGGGACCGCCCATCGCTTGCGGCGGTTTCGCTCTGCGCGGATGGAAGCGTCCTCACCTGCATCGCCAACGACTATGGCTTCGAGCACATCTTCGCCCGGCAGGTGGAGGGCCTCGGGCGGAAGGGCGACGCTTTGATCGTGTTCAGCACCAGCGGCAATTCGAAAAACGTGGTGGCGGCGCTTCGAACGGCCCGCGCGCGCAACGTGCGGACTGTCGCACTGCTCGGCCGCGATGGCGGCTTATCGCAAGGGCTAGCCGACCACGAGATCATTGTCCCCGATGAGTCCACCGCTCGTATTCAGGAGGTGCATACTTTCATCCTCCACTGCTGGCTCGTGCAACTGGAGTCGGATATTTCCCGCGCCTCATGAAACTTACGCCAGAGGTTTTTGGTCAGCGTTCCGTTCTCGTAGTCGGCGACATCATGCTCGACCGTTATATTTGGGGCGACGTGCGTCGAATCTCGCCCGAGGCGCCTGTGCCCGTAGTCTCCGTGCGCCGAGAGACTTTCACCGCGGGTGGCGCAGGCAATCTCGCCCTTAACTTGGCCGCGCTTGGATTGTCCTGCGAACTTTTCGGGATCATCGGCGATGATGCACATGGCAGCATCGTAGCAAACCTGCTGCGCAAGGGGCGCATCGCAGTGGACGAGCGCTTGGTGCGGCCCGGGGTTTCAACAATCACGAAAACCCGGATCATCGCCCAACGCCAGCAGGTGTGCAGGCTCGACGAAGAATCCCGTCCCGAAACTTACGACATCGCGGGTGAAGAGCTGCTCAACATCCTCGCTGATCGCGTCAAGGCTCACGACCTGGTGGTCCTCTCGGACTACGCCAAAGGCGTGATTTCCCAACCGGCAATCGACATCATCCGGGGCGCACGCGCCACACGCCCATCCTTCATCGCAATGGATCCGAAGCCGGTGCGTCTCCTCGATGTTTCTGGTTTCGATCTCCTGACGCCAAATCACGCAGAAGCATTGCAGCTTGCCGGGCTCTCCCCGGAGAGCGGCGTCGACCTGAAAATCGTGATCGATCGCATTATGGCTAGATATGCCCCGAAAATCCTTGTGGTGACTATGGGCGAGGAAGGCATGATGCTGCGAACCCGAAGTGGCATCGATGGTCACTTCCCGACCGCGGCGCGAGAGGTCGCCGACGTATCGGGTGCTGGAGACACGGTAATCGCTATCCTCGCGGCTGCGCTGGCCGGGGGCATGCCGCCGACGGACGCAGTCCGGCTCGCGAACGTCGCCGCGGGCCTCGTGATCGCAAAACTTGGCACCGCGATCATATCGTTGAGCGAACTGCGCGAAGCTGCCGCCACTAAGTGACGAGCAGCTTCTTCGTGAAACAAAGCGTATCGCAACGCCGCAGGATTTCCGAACTCTTCCTTGTCACACCGCCAAGGCGTTCCTCAAGCTGAACAGACGACTTAATGAAAAGCGTTCTGGTTCTGACCACCGACCTCCCTTTTTTCCCGGGAAAGAACGGTCACGATTTTTTCAATGTTCGCTTTCTCGCGCAGCACTTTCACGTTGGCATCGTCGCGCCGAGCTATGAGTTCTTTCCGAAAGACGGTGTCGCGAATCTCGAGAGCGCGGTGCATCGGCTTTATGTCTGGCCCCGGCCCGTGGACTCATCTCCCTTGTTCGTAACAAGAAGTCCTAGCGCGTGGCTACCCGGGTGGGCATCTCTCTTCCCCAAGGCTTGGCAACGTCGTTTCTTGCGCCGGCTATTGAATATCCATGATCAACCCGCCGACGCCTACGACCGCTTGGCCATCCTGGCCAACTGTGCGCCCTACCTGTTGCGCGCCCTTCAGGATAGGCCATGGGAAGCTCTTGTCGTGATTCAGACGAGCCTCGCGCCTTGGCTGCATTTCCTGCCTTCGTTCGGCGCGAGAGTGGCTTATTTCCACGATGTCCGCAGCGACTACCTGAAACGTGCCCAAGGCGAGGCGCGGCCGCCACGACGAGAGATTCAACAGGTTCTCCAACAGGAGCGAACAATCACCACTGCTGCGGACGCGGTCGGCTTCGTGTCACCCCTGGATCAACAGCGCGCACGAGAATTATTGAGCCTACCCGAAACCGTCGGCGTCGCTCCCATACCCGTTGACACAGACTATTTCGTGCCCCGACCGACCGACCGGCCGCCTGCCAACCGCAAGATCGTCCTTTTCACTGGTCACCTCCGTCATCCGCCCAACGTCGATGCGGTGCTCTATTTCCTCGCCGAGGTCTGGCCCCGGGTGCTGGAACAGCAACCCGACGCGATCTTCCAGGCGGTAGGAATGATTCCGGATCCTCGCATCGAGTCGGCGATTCAGCGAGCCCCGCAGGCCGAGTTGCACCCCAACGTTCCCGATATCCGGCCTTTCTTCTGGGATGCGAGTGTCTACGTGGTGCCCATGCGTTTCGGCGGCGGGGTGCGACAAAAGATCTTCGAGGCTTGGTGTATGCGCGTTCCAGTCGTCAGCACACCCATGGGCGCGGAAGGGACCGCGGCGCAAAACGGAACCAACTGCTGGCTCGAGGCAGAGCCTCGGCCTTTCGCGGAGCGCGTCGCAAACGTTCTAGCTTCATCGCAAGAAGCCAAGTTACTCGATATCGCTCAGCAGGGAGTGCATCGGACCAACTCGATCACTGCAGCAGCCGGCGCTTTTGCTGAACTGGTTCGAAAGGGAGTTAGCGCTCGTCGGCGCCAGCCCTACCGACTGCTCTATGATCTGCGATGGATGCGCCTGGGCGAGGCCGGCGGCGTCGAGCAAATGACCTATGAGCTCATTCACGCTATAAGTCACCTAGACCGCAGCAATTCCTACCGCGTCTACGCCCCGAGGAGTGCGTTCAACGAGTGGGACCTGGCCGGCGCGTTTGACTGCCAGCACTTTTACAGCGACGACCGCGAAAAATCCTGGGAGGCTCTCCATGCAACCGTCGCCAATCGGCTGGCGGAATCAGTCGGTCTGCTTCCGGTGCTGACACCGGAAATGCGGACCCTGCGCGCGTATCGCAAAATGGATTTCGACATGGTCCATTCCATGCCAGGCTATACGCATCCGGATCTTCAGGCCTTTCCGAATATTCTCACGATTCTCGATCTGCAGCACCTGGCGCATCCGGAGTTTTTCACGCGTTCCGAGTGGGAAACGCGCGAGCAACTCTACCGCGCCTCGGCGCAGCGCGCAGCCCACATCACGTGTATATCTGAATATACGCGGCAAGAGGTTCACCATCACTATGGGATTCCGCTGGAGCGAATGACCACGATCTGGATCATCCCCAGCCGCAATATATGGACCCCACCCGAAGAAACCGAGAGGCTGCGCCTGATGACCGCCATGGGTGTGACGGGGCGGTTCCTCTTCTTCCCTGCGCATAGTTGGCCACACAAGAACCATGCCCGTTTGATCGAAGCATTCGCCCTCATCCTTCCTCACATCGAAGAAGATTTTGTCTTGGTGCTGACCGGCCGCCCCTTTCCTGCCGACCACCCGGCGCGGGTTGCAATTGCGCGGCATAAGTTGGAGAAACGCGTCCTGCATCTGGGCTACCGATCCCCGCTCGAGATTCGGGCGCTCTATCATAGTTGCTTCATGCTCGTTTTCCCGTCGCTCTTCGAAGGCTTCGGCATGCCAGTCGCGGAAGCCATGGCTGCGGGAAAACCCATCGCATGCTCGAACGTCACCTCGCTGCCGGAAATCGCCGGCGACGCCGCACTGACTTTCGACCCGACGAACATTCACGATATCGGCGGAAGGCTGCTCGAAATCATCAACGCTCCCGCTCGAAGAGAACAACTCATGGACGCCGCCCGCCGCCGTCGACCACTGTTTTCCGCCCGGAAGATTGCGGTCGAGACCCTCTCTCTTTACCAGCGGGTCCACGAAGCGCTCTATGACGTTTAGCCATGGACCGAATGCCTCTCATCTCGATCGTCACTCCGTCATTCAACCAAGGTAAGTTCCTGGGAGAAACCCTGCAGAGCCTTCTCGATCAGGACTACCCCAACCTGCAGGTGATCGTGCAGGACGGAGGCTCCACCGATGGCGCAATCGAGGTTGCGAAGGATTTCGTGCGCCGCAGGCCGGATATATTCGAACTTCACGTCGAAAAGGATTCCGGTCAGGCCGACGCACTCAACCGGGGGTTTGCCCGCACACGGGGCGAAATCTTAGGCTTCCTCAATTCCGACGACACCCTGTTCCCGGGCTGCCTCACGCGGGTCGCGGCGGAAATCGACGTGGGTCGAGGCCGCTGCATCGTGTTCGGCCGCTGCCTGTTCACCGGCGAGGGCTCGCGCTATGTCGGAGTGGAGCATCCCGCCGAATACGTTTCGCATTTTGACCTGCTCGCGATCTGGCAAAGAGGCTATAACACACTCCCGCAGCCTTCCGTTTTTTGGCATCGCAAGGTGTGGGAAAGGTGTGGCCGGTTTAATGAAAACGAGCATCACGTGCTCGACTACGATCTCTTCTGTCGTTTCAGCGGCTGTTATCGCTTTCATAAAGTCGACGAGCTGTGGAGCACGTTTCGGATGCATGACAGCTCGAAATCCTCGCAGCGCACCGAAGCCGAAGTGTTAGCCCTCAGTGTGGCAACAAGCCGGCGATATTGGGGGTCTTGGTTTTTTCCGCTCCGCTGGAGATGTGAGCTCTCCTACTGGTTTCATCAACAAGAAGCTCATGATCGCGCCCGCCATCATGCTCGCCGAGCCGAGGAGGCCGCGAGCGCAGGCCAAACGTTGAAGGCGTGTGTCGAGTTCATTCGCACCGGCTGTTATTCGCCGAAAATGGCGCGAGATCGGCTTCTTCGAGCATGGCTGGCTGATCGCCGCCTGGCTTTCTTTCAGCGGCTGCTCTCCACTGACAGCAAGTTCACCGAACGTTATGGCGATCTTTGGATCGGCCCGACGTATCGCGCCGATCTCGATGTCCCTCCTGAAGCGTCCCGACTTGCCATCATTCTCAAACACCACCCGTTCGGCAGTCATCAAAAAGTCGAGGTCGTTCTCCGGTTGAACCGAAAAACCGTGGCCCAGCACCACGCCACTGAAGCCGGTGAGTTCGTGCTTGCGGCCGACCTCTCTCGATATCGCGGGAAGAAATGCGGAGTTGAGTTGCGAAGCAGTCCCTTCTTTGTGCCGCGGCTTCTGCATAACACTCCCGATGATCGCGAGCTTGTGCTCCAACTCCTCGAAACCAGAATTGAACTTCAATGACACCAAACCCGTCTATTTCTGTTGAGGAGTCCGGCTGGTCCCGGATCGATATCAGCGTCTCGGCGCTCGATAACATCGAGAAAAAACTACCAGCAAATCTCGTCGAAGTTGTCCCCGTCGATCTACGGTTTCACGCGGCGGGGCATAACCTGCACTTGTGTCTGCCTGATTACGCGGGACATTACCGTATTTACGGGGGCGAGATGTATCATTGCCTGCTCGAAAAGTCCCTTGAACACTACCTGAGCTTCATATTTGCTGAACCGGCCGAAAGAAAAGTTGCAGTCGATATAGGAAGCTGCAAATCCGTCGTGCCGGAAATCCTTCGACGAGTATATGGCGTGACCTGCTACGAACAGGATTTGGAATATCCCCCGGGGGTAAACGGCTGGCGCATCGGGAGCAGTGCGGACGCGATACCATTGCCGGACACCTCCGTCGATTTCATGATGCTGCATTGCACCTTCGAGCATTTCGAAGGCAATGCCGATACGGGCTTCGTGCGAGAATGCGGACGACTGCTCCGGCCGGGTGGAAGGGCGATCATACTGCCACTCTACCTCAATCCGATCCACTGTAACGTGACGGGGGAAACTCAACCCGAGCGACGGCATACAATTGGATTCGACCCGGAAGCGGCACACCGCTGCCTGATTCCTGAATGGCAGAACCGCTTCGGCCGGCACTATTCTCCTGAGGCACTGACTCGACGCGTGCTGCAACCCGCGTCCGAGTCGGGGCTCACATCCACGCTTCTCCGAGTGAAGCACTGGGAGGCAATCGACCCCAGACTGTGGCTCAAGTGGATCCTCATACTGCGGAAGCCTGACTAAATGAGCAGAGAAACATGCTTTTCACCGATGCATTCTTTCTCTTCTACTTTTTGCCGGCCACTCTGCTTCTTGGGCGGATTCTCACGATTGGCGGTCGGCTGAACGGGGCGTTCAAGGCATGGGTGGTGATCGCGACCCTGCTTTTCTACGCTTACGAAAACTGGCTTTGGGTGCTACTATTCGGGCTGGTTGTTGGCAGCAGCTACCTGGGGACCTGCGGTGTCGCATCGTCTTCCGCGTCGCTGTCACGGCGGCTATGGCTGACGGTCTCCATCGCCATCCCGCTCCTCCTACTCGCAGTATTCAAATACACTAACTGGCTGAGTGCATATTTTCCGTTTCTAACCTCGCTCCGTGATTATATCGCCCCATGGTTCGGCGAAGAGGGCAGAATCGTGCTCCCCCCCGGCATATCCTTTTATGTATTCGAAGCGCTCAGCTATTCCATCGACGTTTATAGGCGGAAGACTCAGCCAGCCCGCTCACCGCTGAATTACCTGGTCTTTATAGCGATGTTTCCTCGATTCATCGCCGGGCCCATCGTTAGGTATACCGACCTCGCCGGGCAGCTATCCGGCTGGTCTGGCATGCACGTCCAGCGCGGCCTTTCACTTTTTGCTCTTGGCTTCAGCATCAAGTGCCTTCTCGCAGACCAGTTCGCAGTCTTCGTTCCTTACGCTTTCGATGTGGCACGCCCCGATTTCTTTCAAGCTTGGATCGGCGTGGCCTCGTATTCCTTTCAACTCTACCTCGACTTCTGGTCCTATTCGATCATGGCGACAGGGCTTGGACTCTGTCTTGGGTTCATGTTTCCAGACAACTTCAGGTCGCCTTACCACGCTGTAAGCGTCACGCGCTTCTGGACTCAGTGGCACATCTCGTTGTCAACATGGCTGCGGGACTATCTCTATATTTCTCTTGGTGGAAATCGAGGAGCGATGTGGCGAACCTGCACCAACCTGTTGGTCACTATGGCGCTGGCCGGACTGTGGCACGGAGCAAATATAACGTTCGTTCTCTGGGGAGCGTATCACGGCGCTCTTCTGGTCGGCGAGCGGCTGGTAGGGGAGACTCGATTAAGCCGCCTCCCCATTCTGGTGCGACGGACGGTCACATTGCTCCTCGTGGCCGTTGGCTGGGCCGTTTTTCGGAGCGATAGCCTCGAAGAGGCGAAATCCGTCGTGGCGGGGCTGGCTGGTCTTCACGGATTTAGCAGCCAGTTCAATCCTCTGCTGATTCATGACAATCCCTTTGCCGCAGCGCTGGCTGCCCTAGGCGTTATCTTTGTCGCAGCCGGTGAAAAACATCTAGTCACCAGCCAGCCGCTCGCTCATCGTCCGTTTTCCTTCGGCGCTCGCTACTTAACCTTCGTGTTGTTCCTGATAGCCTTGTTCGTCTCCGCCAGTAGCCAGGAGATACCATTCCTTTATTTTCAATTCTGATGGCAGGTCCTCGATCAGTTGTCGTTCTTTACGTGGGGCTCGTTCTCACGTTCCTCGCGGCGAACTGGTTTGGCTCGCAACGACCGGATGCGACGCGCAGCCCTGCGATTGTGTTCACTCGCGCCACGGGTGCCGGCCCAGACAGGTTGCGGAAACTTGACCTCGGCCACATTCGGAAAAGCATAAACCGGCTGCCGGCAGTAACCTTCATGAGGCAAGCAGGCAACAGCCTGCGACTGTTCTTCGGCCAACAGCTTAGTTGGTGTATCTGGGGGGGAGGCGATCCCCTGATGCTGTTCCACCGGGCGGAGCTCGGAATCGCTAAAGGTCTGACCGATTCGAGTGTTCGCGCCACCATGGAAATCGCTGCGGACAGGATTGCGCTCTACTCCTATCAGCTCGAATCGGAAGGTTGGAAAGTCGTCGTCGTCCCGGTGCCAACCAAACTGTCTATTTACTCCGATTTGTGCCACTGGCCGACTCACAGCGATTCGCTGAGTTGGAGCCCCATCCCCGTTGACCGTGCGGATGAAGTGTATCAAGCGTTCATCGCGCGCTTGAAGGAACGGGGCATTCTTGCCGTTAACCTCGCTCTGGTCTATCAGCGCGCCAGAACGCAAGCCCCCCATAAGCTGCTGTATCCTCCAGCGGAAACCCATTGGTCGGGGGAGGGGATCCGTGTTGCTGCCTTGGCCAGCGCAGAAAAGATTTCCGCCACTGCAGGCATCAAACAGCGCAATATAGTTCCTACCTATTTCGAAGTTAGCGTGATCGGAGATCTAGCGGCTGGCTTTGATCCGCTCCCCGGCTGGCTCGGCCGCTTGGCGCCAATTTATCGATACCGCGATTACTTGGTCAACGGGGCGCAGGGCATCGGGTATATCTATCCAGCAAATCCATCTGCCTTTCTGGTTGTCGCAGGCACGAGCTATTCAGGCCACTACACGGGGCATACAGGGCAACCCGTCGGCTTCCCATGGGTGACTGCAGGATATCTCGAGAATACTGAGGTGCACAACCGCTCTCAAGCGGGCCGAGGTTCATTTGAGTCTTTCCGCCAGTTCTGGGCCGAACGTGCCATGCTGGTCGAAAGCTTCAATCACAGAGCTGGGCCCGCCGACGCCCCTCGTGTGCTACTCTGGGAGTTTCCGCTCCGCGATATCCAGACGATCGTTACGGCCGCACCCCTGCCCTAATCTACTTTCCTCTATGCTGCCCTTTCACCGACCGGCGCTCTGCTGGCGTAAGCTGATATCGGATTACGGACCGGCCATCGGTCTAGCGCTTCTCTTGGCCTCGCTCTGCTGGGATGCAGGCTTCTTCGATGATGATTCGGTCATTTCCCTCTGGGGGGAACAAGCAGAGCAGCATAGCTCGCTATGGAGCTACTGCTGGAAGGACTTTGTCAACTTCATCAAATTTCAAGGACGGTTCGTTCCCGTTTTCTCGTTCGGCATTCTCCCTATTCTTATCCGAATCGGAGACGACATACTGCTCTATCGACTCTATTTTAGCGCTGTTTACGTCGTCGCATTCATTTTATTGCAACACGGGTTAGGCTCCCTCTTTCGCAGTGCTGCAGCGGCCACGCTGACTCTCACGGTGTTCGTAGCTAATATTCAGCTCCAGAATTACCACGATTCCTATACCAGCTACTTCGGCTATCTTCCTATCGCAACTGCCTTCATCATATCGGCGGTAGCGAGCTACAATGTCATTCTTGCCAGCGCAGTATCGGGTAAACGTGTCCCCCTGCGTTTGTGGGGGACCCACATCGCCTGGGTGCTGGTTGCCATTTCGACATGGGAACTGGCGATCGTGATCGCGGCTCTCACCCTCCTGCAGGCCGCAACTCTCGACCTGCCATGGCGCCGACGTGGTTATTTCGCCGTATTCCCGCTGGCGTGGGGCTCGCTGTTTGCGGTCATCAATCTCGTGTTGAAACAACACAGCACAAACACGGGCACCGTAGTCGCAATCTCTTCACCGGCTGGCATGTTTCAAGCCTATTGGGTTCAGCTGGTCGGCACCTTCCCGTTTTCGCTGCAGGATCCAGCAACATTTCAGGACACAGGCTGGCCCTCGCTCAAGGTGGCCGCACTGGTCGGCACTCTATTTTGTGGTTTTCTTCTGGATAGGACTATCCGGAGAATGCGGGCCGACACTAGGAATAGCTCACGCATTCTCCTTTCGCTCGGCCTGCAGGCGGTCTGTCTGATGGTTGTGCCGCCCGCCCTGACGGCGATTACCGCCAAGTATCAGGCGGAGTTGAAGCCCGGCATGGCTTACCTCCAGGTCTATATTCAGAATCTCGGGTTTTCGATCGGTGTCATAACGATCATTGTGGCGGCGCGTCGATGGCTCATCGAGCATCGGGTTGGATTTCTCCTTGTGGGCTTGGTGACGTTGACCTTCGTCATTCATTGGAACCGTAATCGAGCCATAATAGAGTATCGCAACTCGTTTTGGCATGGACCGCGCGAGCTTACGGCTGAAGCTCTCCAAGCACTGCACCTCTCTGAAGAGGCCCAGGGGATCATGATCGACCGCACTTACCTCCAACGGTGGGAGAACCCCGATTTTGCGGGGAGACTGTTGGGCCGGCCGCTGCCATTCGAAACAGGCAGCCAGTTAGCTGCGGATTTTTCGCGACTTTACGTAAATTATACAGGGTGCGTTCCAATGGGCGGGGCAGGTTTCGCTCACGCCGGAATTATCCTTTCTGGAAGAGTATCGCCTCGCGAAAACGTTATCGTGGTCACACGCCCCCCCGCCCGGGCAGCAGCAAGCCGATTGGAGTATGCCGTCATCGAGGGCGATGCAGACCTAAAGGTGCGCACGGTGGATATTCCATCGTCAGCCTCCTTCACGCGCCAGCTGTTCACGATACGCGAGCCAGACGCCATCAAGCCCGGAACGGTGCGGCTCGTATTGAGTCAATGATCCCGCGCCGTTGCGCGGCGCGCCAGGAGATCGCCACCAAAATCTGTCGCGCCAACTTATACCCTCGTGTCAGCGCCACGGCAAGGATCCGCTCGCGTATCTGCGCGACTTGCTGGTAAGCGTCCGGTGGGCGTCCTCATAGGCAGTGGGTGAGGAAGACGGTAGAGTGTCGTGATGGGAACGATCACGGCGGAGTTGGTGGATATGGGAGAGCGGCGAGGTGCGCGGGGCCGGCGGGTGATGCCGGCGGAGCGCCGGGAGCAGCTGGTGGCGGAGTATCGCACGAGCGGGCTGACGATGGCGGCGTTCGCCAGGCGCGAGGGGATCAAGTATGCGACGTTTGCCGGCTGGGTGGCGAAGGCCGGGCGGGGTGTGACGGCGAAGCCGCCGATCCGTTTCGCCGAGATGCGGCTGCCTCTCGGGCCGACGACGACGAGCGCGCAGAACGATTTTGCGCTGGAGGTGCGATTGCCGGACGGCGTCATGGTGCGCGGTCGCGTCGTGGCGGAAGTGGTGGCGTTGGTGCGGGCGTTGCGGAGCTGAAGCGATGCTGGCGTTTCCTGCGGCGATCCGGATCTACGTGGCGGTGCAGCCGGTGGACATGAGGAAGTCGTTCAACGGGCTGTGGGCGGCGGCGAGCGAGCAGTTGCACGAGGATCCGAAGAGCGGTGCGGTGTTTGTGTTCATCAATCGCGAGCGCACGCGGCTGAAGCTCTTGTATTGGGACGGGACGGGCGTGTGGGTGCTGGCGAAGCGGCTCGAAGAAGGCCGGTTCTCGTGGCCGGCGGCGAGTGCAGCGCAGACGAAGCTGTCGCTCGCCCCGGAGGCCCTGGCACTGCTCGTCGGCGGAGTGGAGTTGAAGCGCGGTTCGCTGAAGCCGTGGTATGAACGTTCGTGATACAAAATCCTGCTGATCAGCGGGAACACTTTGGGAGAAGTTTTTTCGTAAGCGCGCAACGTGAGCGCCGCCGCCGCCAGCCCCGAGGAAGTCCAGCTCCTGCGCGAGGAGAACGCGGCGTTGCGCGCGCAGATCGCGTGGCTGAAACAGCAGCTGTTTGGACCGGGCAAAAGCGAGAAGCTCGATCGTGCGCAGTTGCGCTTCCAGCTCGAGGAACTCGAACAGCTGGCCGCGAAGGCCGAGCGGCGCGTGGAAACGATCACGTATGAACGCGCGAAGCCCG
>JAEZAD010000035.1 GCA_023430565.1 Verrucomicrobiota bacterium | reverse complement strand
GGGGTGTGGTCGGCGGGCGATTGCGCCGGCGTGCCGATGAAGAATGGCGAGATCGCGCCGCCGCTCGCGCTCTACGCGATGCAAGGCGGGGCGACGCTCGGGACGAATATTCTCCGGCATCTGCGCGGACGGGCTTTGAAACCGTATGCGTTCACCGGCATGGGCGATTGTTGCGTGCTCGGGTTTGGGCAGGCGGTGGGACAACTCTGGGGTGTGCCGCTGAAAGGCTGGCCGGCGTGGTTTGTCTGGCGCGGCTGCATGATCGCTTATTTGCCCGCATGGTCGAAACGCGTGCGGACGCTGCTTGATTGGATGGTCGTGCCGTTTTTCGGGCGGGACGTGACGAGTGTCGGCGCGTCGAGCGAGCACATGGGTGTCGTGCGCGAGCTCTACGAGGCCGGTCAGGCGATCGTGCGCGAGGGCGATGTCGGCCGCTCGATGTATCTCATCCAATCGGGCTCGGTCGAGGTCGTGCGCGCAACGCCCGACGGCGGCGAGGAACGCGTCGCGACGCTCGGCGCCGGCGAGCATTTCGGGGAGGTCGCGGTGCTGCAGGATGTTCGCCGCACGGCGACCGTGCGCGCACTGGAGCCGCTCGCGGTCTTGCGGATTTCGCGCGATCAGACGCGGCAGCTTACGTCGACGTTCAAGCCTTTCGCCGAGATGGCGACGGCGCGGATCAGAGCAGGGGAGTGAGCGCCCTGGGCGCGTTCACTTCGCGCGGCGCACGCGCTCTTTTTCGTCTTCGCGCTCTTCCTCCAGCCGGGCGCGTTCGCTCGCGATCTGCTGCTGGATTTTTTGATACTCGTCGGCGTTGCCGGCGACGAGGGCCTCGTTGAGCTGCTTCTTCAGGAAGATTTCGCGTTCGGCGATTTTGCCTTGGTAAACACGATCGATCTCGGCGAGCCGGCCTTTTTCTTCGGCGGTGAGTTTGCGACCCGCATCCGGGTCGGACTTGGCGAGGCGTTCCATCGCGAGTTCGTAGGCGCTTTTCATGGGCAGGAGGGTTGAACCACGAAACACACGAAAGACACGAAAGAAAACCGGTGTCGCAAATCAGCCGAAGGTCACGGCCAAGAGGAGTGTGAGCGCCACGACCACGACCGGCGCCCAGAAACCGCGGGTCCAACCGCGCCAGCCGCGCGCGTAGCCGGCGGCCATGGTCGCGAGGAGAAGAGCGAATGTCGCCGAGCCGAGCCACGTCGCGCGAAACGTCGCTTCGAACCACGCGCCCGGCAGCGCGGCAAAGATCCGAACGCCGTGTTCGATGCCCGCGAGCAACAGCACGGCGGCGTGATTCGCCAGCTCGCTGCCCAGCGAGAAACCGACCAATCCGCAGATCAGCGAGATGAAGCCGGTGAGAATCACACCGGTGGAGGCAGGGATGAGCCACAGGTTTGCGAGCAGCGCGCCGGGCGTGAAGAGTTGGAAAAACATCACGCTGGCGAGCGCGCTCACCAGCGAGGCGGCGAGGCCGAGCGACAGCGCGGCAAGCGTCCAGCGCCACGCTTCGTCCAACCGCCGGTGGAGCCAGGTCCACGAAACCGGCGGCAGGTTGCGAAACAACGCGAATTTTTCCTGCAGGGAGTCCGAGAGCGGCAGGCCGACCAGCAGGAGCGCGAGGACGATGCCGTAGCTGAGTTGAAAGCTCGCGCTGAACACCTGTAGCGGCGCGACCAGGATGACGAGGAGTGCGGAGGCCGCGAGGGCGGCGATGGGATTGCGCGGCGTGCGGAAGACGAGCGACGCCTGCACGAGCGCGACCATGGTGAAGGCACGCACGGCGGAGGGCGCGCCGCCGGTGATATCGACATACAGCCAGAGCGCGGCGAGCCCGCCGACGAATTGAACGGTGCGCGGCAGACGCAGCAGCACCAGCAGCGCGTGCAGTCCGCCGGCAATCACGGCGATGTGCAGACCGCTGATTGAAAACACGTGCATCGTGCCGCTTTGGCGAAAAAGCGTATCCTGCTCCTCGGTGAGCTCGTGTTGTTGCCCGAGCAGCATGGCGCGCAATACGCCGACGAGTTCCGGGCGTTTCGAGTCCACGCCGGCGCCGAGAATTTCTGCCAGCCGCTGTGCCTGGCGCGCGCAGAACCGGTAGTAGGCGGACGCCGGGCGGTCTTCGCCATGGACGCGTCCGCGCGAAAGACGGAAGTTCACCCCGGCGTCGGCGAGGTAGCCGTCGAACGAGTCCGAGGGAGGATCGCGCGGGAGGCTGGCGATGACGCCTGCGGCGGAAATCACGGCGCTGCGGATCGGCGCGGTGGTGCCCGGGGAAAGCGTGAGGGAAAAATAAACGCGCTGGCCGGTGAGTTCCGCGAGCGGCGCAGCGGCGCGGGTGAGGCGGCCGATACCGCTCACGCGGTGCGGTTCGATTTGCGCGAAGATGCGCTGCACTTCGATCGAGACCCGCGCCTCGCGGGGCGGGAGCCGGTCCCAATCGGCGATGCGCGGCCGGTGGAGCTGGTAGCTCGCGGCGCCGGCGAAGGCCATGGCGACGCAGAGTGCGGCTCGGAAAACGAGTCCGGCTTGAGGGGAGGAACCGAGTGAAACGAGTGCGGCCGCCGTTGCGCCGACGAGCAGCCAGGGCAACGACGCGAAATCATGAAGGCGGGCGGCGGCGAGGCCGGCGATCAGCGGAATGACCAACCACAACAAAGGCGCGCGGTGGCCGAGACTGCGGCTGGACATGGACGGAATAACAAACGGCTAAATGCCATTTGTTGAACATTAATTTCGACCACGGATGAACACGGATGGGCCGACCGCCTGGCTTTGATCGGTGTTCATCGGTGTTCATCCGTGGTTCCATTTCGAACTTTCCGAGATTTTGATTCGGGCGAATTCGTGCTCATTAGTGGTTTCTCTCGATGCCTACTGCGGACCAGACCGATTTTTTCGCCAACGACGCCGAGCCGTCGGTGCCGCCGCCGCCGAAAAAATCGGCGCATCAGCCATTGGCCGCGCGGATGCGGCCGCGGCGGTTGAGCGAGGTGGTCGGGCAGGACCACATTCTCAAACCCGGCAGTTTGCTGCCGCGGCTGGTGGCGCAGAATCGGTTTGGGTCGTTGTTGTTCTATGGTCCGCCTGGTTGCGGAAAGACGAGCATCGCGGAGGCGATCGCGCGGGAAACGAACAGCCGCTTCGTGCGGGTGAATGCGGTGATGTCGAACGTGGCCGAGCTGCGCGAAATCCTCGCGATGGCGCGCAAGCTCCCGGACAGCGCGACGATCATGTTCATCGACGAGCTGCATCGCTTCAACAAATCGCAGCAGGATCTGCTGCTGCCGGACGTCGAGGAAGGGACGGTGCGGCTGATCGGCGCGACGACGCACAATCCGGGGTTTTATGTGAACCCGCCGCTGCTTTCGCGGAGTCATTTGTTTCGGCTCGAGCCGTTGTCGGCGGAGGCGGTGACGGGGGTGTTGAAGCAGGCGCTGGCGGATGTGGAGCGCGGGTTGGGGGCACGGCGCGTGACGGCGGAAGAGAAGATTTTGGCGGATCTGGCGGTGCTGTGTGACGGCGATCTGCGGCGGGCGTTGAATGCGTTGGAGGTGCTTGTGCTGGGTTTGCCGGAGGGCGGCGAGATCACGGCGAACGAGTTGGAGGTCTTCGCGCGCGAGCGGCGAATTCGCTACGACGCCGACGAGGACGAGCACTACGACACGATTTCGGCGTTCATCAAAAGCTGCCGCGGCAGCGATCCGGATGCGGCGATGTATTGGCTGGCGAAGATGCTGGCGGGCGGGGAGGACCCGCGGTTCATCGCGCGGCGGCTGGTGATTCTGGCGAGTGAGGATGTGGGGCTCGCGGATCCGCAGGCGCTGCCGCTGACGGTCGCGGCGCATCATGCGGTGGATTTCATTGGACTGCCCGAGGCGGAACTCACGCTCGCGCACGCGACGCTCTACATCGCGACGGCGCCGAAGAGCAATTCGGCGACGCTCGCGCTCGGCGAGGCGCATGCGGCGTTGAAATCGGGCACGGTGCAGACGATTCCCGCGGCGCTGCGCAGCAAGAGCGGGCAGGCGAACAAACGCATCGGCCAGGGCAAGGGCTACAAGTATGCGCACGATTACCCGGAGAACATTTCGGGGGACGATTACCTGGAGAAACCGTTGACGCTCTACACGCCGAAGACCGCGGGGTGGGAGGCGAAGATCGCGGACCGGCTGGCGCGGTGGAAGGCGTTGAAGGAAGAAGTGCGGCGGGGAACGTGAGGGGAATTTTACCGCAAAGAACGCAAAGAGCGCAGAGAAAATTCTCTGCGGCTGATTCGGTCGTGACCATGTAGTTGAACCGCGAAGAACGCGAAGAGACGCGAAGGGCGTTTTTAACCGACGAGGCTCCTGACCAGCGGTGGCAGCACAACACCCGCATGGCCCTTCTTTGATCGGACCTTCGCGTATCTTCGCGTTCTTCGCGGTTAAGCTAAGGTCGGGACAACGACCGCTTGCCGGAGAGCGGGGGATGCGGCAGTTTTCGGCATGCGAATCTTTCCTGTTGGGGGCGTGGCGATGTTCGTTTTGGCGGTGAGTGGTATCGCCTTCGCGGCGAATGCCCCGACGACGGAAAAGGACGGGCCGCCGCCGATCGAGGGCGTGGAGATTGCGCGGCCGACGGGGGCGTTTCTCGGGCTGAATATCGTGAACGGCCGGTTCGTGCTGACGTTCTACAACGCGGACAAGGAGAAGACGGCGCCGGATGTCGTCCGCGCGAGTTTGCGCTGGCCGGTGAAATATCAGCCGAGCGACGAGCGCGTGGTGCTCAACCCGTCAGGGGACGGCGTGTCGCTGACTTCGGGCAAGGTGATCCGGCCGCCGCACAATTTCCGCGTCTACATCGCGCTGTTTGTCGAAGGGAACGACGATCCGGTGGAGACGCATAGCGTGCAGTTCGCGTTGCCGTAAGGATTTCCGGCCATGCGGAAGGCGGTGAAGAAGGGCGCGAGGCGGGCGAACGTCGCCGTGGATTCTTCGCTTCGCTCAGAATGACAGCGGGGGGGGGCGGTAGGCAGCGAGCTTGCTCGCGCGGAGAAGCGCCCGCGAGCGGGCGGCCTACCTGGAGATGACTACAACACCGTGCGGAGCAGGCCGGCGATGCCGATGCTGAGGGCGGCGAGGGAATCGCCGGCGATAAGACCGCCGCCGACGAGGGAGGTCGTGCTCATGTCGGCGGGCAACGCGGAGCCTTCGGCGGCGGCGGTTTGCGCGCGTTGACGTTTTTCCTGCCACGTGCCGAAGGCGGAGCCGGCGGTGCCGCCGGCGCACCACCAGAGGACGGTGGGGATTTCGACGAAGCCGCCGAAGGACGACGCGTAAGGGCTGCTGAGGAAGAAGGAGTCCAAGCAGAAATCGAAGGCGAAGCCCTTGCGGCTGCTGGCGATCCAGGCGCGGTAGCGCGGGGAGCGTTTGATGAGCTTGCGGAGGATTTCGATGACGAGGCCGATCGCGACGCCGAGCCAGAGCGCCTTCATGATGTGCGGCTGCGCGGTGGTGATGCCTTCGAGTGCGCCGACGATCTTGTAGGTCATCGCGGACTGCCATTGTTGCGCGCCTTCGAGATTTGGATTCGCGAACTGGTCTTCCTTCAAAATCGGATACGCGCTCATGAAGAGCTTCGCGAGGACGACGGCGAGGATGGCGCCCATGAGAATGCCGACGACTTGGTAGCGGAATTGCACGAGGCGGTTCGTGCCGAGGCGCCAGCCGGTGGAGCGGTCCTGCTGCATGTCGCCGCCGACGCTGCACGCGATCAGGAGGATCGTGGCGCACATCAGGCCGACAATCGGATCCTTCAAACCGAGCGCGGCGAGGATGAAGACGGCGAGGACGAAGGCGCTCGAGATCGGATTCCAGTCGGAGATGCCGAGCGAGATTCCGTTGATCAGCACGAAAACAAAGGAGAGTCCGACGGCGACGAGGAGGAAAAAAACGGGCTGGTGCAGGACCTGCGCGCCGACGATGACGGTGCCGGCGCCCCAGAAGGCGATCCAGAGCAGGAGGCGCGTGAAATTCACGCGTTTCCAGTCGTCGGTTTGTTGCGGAGCGGCGGAGGGTTGCGCGAAGCGTTTGGCGGCTTCGATGAGGATGAGAACGATGTCGACGATCGCGGCGCCGAGGATGGTGCCGAGCGCGATGATGAAGCCGATTTTGCGAAACGGTTCGCCGGGCTCGAGCCAGCCGGCGGCGATGAGATTGGGCATCTGCCAGAGGCCGATGAGGGCGACGACGAGCGCGGGCAGGGCGATGCGGGCGCCGACGATGAGACCGGCGCCGACGGTCGAGGCGGAAACGCCGATCGCGCCGAGCGCGGCGACTTTGAAGGTGGTGAAGCCGACCGCGTAGCCGGCGACCATGCCGCCGCCGAGTTGGGCGATGGAGCGCTTGAGGAGCGCCGGGTCAGTGAGGGCGCGCAGGATGTTGGCGACGGCGAAGCCGGAGGGAAACGTGAGCTGCATCCGGTCCACCACTACAGGCGTGTAGAGCATGCCGACGCCGACGCCGAACATGCCGATGCAGGTGAAATAGAGGATGAGTTGCCAGGCGGGCGGTTCGGGGAGGCCCATCCACGTCATCGCCTGCGCGAGCACGCCCATCGCGCACATCGAGGCGACGGAGGCGGCCATCGTTTGCATGTAGTTGGCGCCGTGTTTGCCCTCGGGGCCGTAAGGCAGCGTGACGACGCTGCCGAGAATGCCGGCGAGCACCTGGCCTCCGATGAAGAAGCCGATGGAGAAATTCATGAAGGCGGACGAGATGCCGCCGAGCGGGCCGAGGATGAGGATCGCGACCGCGGACAACATCACGTGATACGCGGGCGAGCCGATGCGCGGCAGCCAGCGGCGGAAGCCGGTGGGTTCGTTCATAGCGTTGTGGTGCGCGAGAGGGTGCAGAGCGGTCGTGTCATAACGAGCAGAAAGGCAGCGGGCGGGGCGGGTAAGTAGAGCGGGCGGCGAATGTATGTGTGGGGCTGATGGTGGAACCC
>JAEZAD010000356.1 GCA_023430565.1 Verrucomicrobiota bacterium | reverse complement strand
CCGACACCAACGCCAGCTGCATCATCGCCACATTCGTCGTCTGCCATTTTCTCACTTCCACCTCCGTCACCCCCGACGGCAGCTCCGCGCGCGCCACGTTCACCTGCCGCAGCAGCTCGTCGTATTTCTTGTCCGGATCCGTGCCCCACGTGAACTCCACGTTCATGAACGCGAAGCTGTCCTTCACCGTCGTTCGAATCTTCTCCGCATCGTCCAGCTCCTTCACCGCATCCTCGAGCGGACGCACCACGAGTTGCTCGATGTCCGTCGCATTCGCCCCCGGATAAATCGCCACCACGCTGAACGCCGGCACCTTCAACGCCGGATCTTCCATCCGCGGAATCGAGCGAAACGACAACACGCCGATCACCACCGCGCACACAAACACCACGAACGTGAACTGCCCGTGCCGCACCGAAAGATCCGTGATCCTCATCGTTCGCTCCTCACCGTTTCGCCGCCACCACGCGATCGCCGTCTCGCAAAAACTCACCTCCGCGCACCACCACCCTCGCCCCGTCGGCCAGCGCCGTCCGCAAGTAAACCCGTCCCCCCTCGAGCGTCTCCATCTCCACCTCGACCCGTCGCGCCACGTCCGATCCGTCCTCGACCACAAACAAACTCGCCCGCGCCGCATCGCCTTCAATCAACGCCGTCGCCGGCACCACCGCGCGCTTCGCCACTGTCTGCGGTTGAACCGTCCCACTCACCACCAACCCCGATCGCATCGGTGCGTCTGCCTCGAATTCAATCTCCACCGTCGTCGTCCGCGTCTGCGCTTCCGCCGCCCCCGCAATCTGCGCCACCCTTCCTTCCGCCACGTTCCCGTCGCCCAATCTCACCCTCGCCCCATCTCCAATCCTCACTCGCTGCAACTCCGTATCCGCCACGCCCGCACGCAGCAGCCACGCCGTATTCTCCGGCGCAAAAACCACCGCCGCCTTTCCTGCCGACACGATTTCGTTCGGCTCCACCGAACGCCGCAAAATCCTTCCCTTCGCCGGCGCCACAATCACCGCGAAACGCCGGTTGAACTCCGCAATCCGCAACTGCGCCCGCGCCTGCTCCACCCCCGTCCGCGCGTCCTGCAGGTTCTCCAACGTCGCCACCGCCCCCGCCTGCAACCGCTCCACTCGCACCAAATCCCGCTCCGCCTTTTCGACGGCGTTTCGCGCCTGCGTCACCTGCGCGTCGATCTCATCCAGCCGCAGCCGCGCCAGCTCCTGCCCCACCTCCACCTCGTCACCCGCGCGCACCGCCACCGTTTCGACGATCCCCGGAATCTTGAACGACAACTCCGCCTCGTCCTTCCGGCTCACGATTCCCGTCACATGCACCGGCACCGCCTCATCCGATTGCTCGATGCCACTCAACTCGACCACGACCGGCGGCACGTCCGTCGCTTTCTCCTCCTCACGCGTGCCGCAGCCCGCCAACGCGAGCGCCGCCGCACCCATCATCGCCACCGCAACACCTCGAGTCTTCGACACACGCACATTCATGGTAGAGGAGAAATCGCCGCCGCCCGATCCAGCGCCGCCGCCGCGACAAAAAGTCGATGCCGCGCCACCCCGCGCCCGAGTTCAGCCCGCGTGAACTCGTTCCGCGCATCCAAAAAACTCAGCTGCGCCACGAGCCCTTCGCGCTCGCGCTGCGCCACCAAATCGAAAGCCCGCGCCGCCGCCGCTCCGCGCCTCATCGCCGCCCGATGTCCCGCCACCGCCGCGCGAAACTCGTCCCGTGCGCGCGTCAGCTCCAATTCGAGCCGATCCTCCACCGCCGCCAGCTCCAGCTCCAACTGCCGTCGCGCCAACCGCGCCTGCTCCACCCGCGCGCGCTGCCGTCGCCCATCCCAAATATTCAATTCCGCGACCAGCGACCCCTGCACAAATTCCTCGCGATCGCCCGCTCCATAACCCGTCCCCTGCGTTCCGCCTTCCACCGCAAGCGCCAGCGTCGGCCCCCGCGCTCCGCTCGCCGCCCGCTCCGCCGCGTCCGCCGCTTTCACCGCCTGCTGCCACGCCGCCAATTCCTCGCGCCCGCTCACCCCTGCCCCCATCGCAGACTCTTCCTTCATCAATCGCGCCGACAAACCCTCCAACTCCTCCTCGCTCGCGCGCTCGATCTCCGCTCCCAGCGGCCGATTGAGCAGAAAATTTAAATACGCCCGCGCCACGCTCCGATCCCGCTCCGCCTCCGCCCGCTGTTGCGCCACCGCCGCGTCCTCCGCTTCCGCCCGCAGCACGCGATCCTCCGTCACCTTGCCCACCTCGCCCAGCAACCGATTCGCCCGCACCGCCTCCGCCGTCACCTCCGCCGCCGACGCGAGAATCTCCGTCGCCACCTCCGCCTGCAAATACGCGTGATACGCCGCAATCACCGCCTGCCTCAACTCGCGCCGATACGCCGCCAGCTCCGCCTCCTTCGCCGCCGTCCCCGCCCGCGCCGCCGCGATCCCCCGCGTCAACTCCGGCCGATACAACGGCTGCACCAGCCGCAATTTCGTCTCCTGCTCCCGGTCCCGCAGCAGCGGCACCGACACATTTTCGATCGACGAAAACATCGCCGGCCGCCCCTGCGAAACCAGGTAGTCGTTCAGCGTCGCATACGCGCCGTTCAGCAAATCTCCCACCGGAAAATCAATCGTCCGCCCGCCATCCGCCCGCGAATAACGCGCGACGAAATCCACCCGCGGCTGCAACGCCCCGCTCACCTCCGCGAGCCGCGCCCGCGCCTTCGCCACCTCCAGCGCCCGCCCCTGCAACGCGAGATTCCCGGCGAGCGCCTGCTGCACATAACGCTCCGCCACGCTCACCACCGGCAGTCCCGCGGCCTCCTCGCCGCGCCCCAGCGCCAGCCACCCGGCCAACGCTGCAAACCACATCATGCCCCTGACTAGCATGAATCGACACTTCGACTTCCGTTGACACTGTGTCAACAATGGAGAGCGAAAAAGTCGCCGACTCCACAGCCGTTCTTTTTCCGCCCCGCGCCTTCCCGCCCGCCGCCTACCGCGCGCTGAAAGAAGTCCGCAGCAGCTCGAACCCCTGCTGCAGCGTCTTCTCCGCCGTCAGCCCGAAATGCTCCTTCAGCATCTCCTCCTTCTGCTTCGCGATCTGAATCATCCCGTGCGTGAACGCCCAGATCAGCACCGCCGCATGCGCCGGATCGCCGAGATTCTTCCGCACACTTCGATCCGCGAGCCCGTTCGCCAGCGCCACCGCCACGAGCCCGAGACAATTGCGCCCGTGATCATGCACCTGCGCCTCCGCCTCCCCCTGCCCTTCCGTCTCGAACGGCCGTGCCTGAAACACCGTCAACAGTTCGAAATACAATGGCTCCGCCACCGAGAATTCGTGATACGCCCGCCCGACCGCCATCAACTGATCGATGCCGCGCGCATGCGCCTCGATCGCCTTCTGAAACCGCCGCTCGAGATCCGCCATTCCGCGATCGCACACCGCGTGGAACAGATCGTCGCGCGTCGGGAAATAAAAATACACCAGCGACCGGCTCAATCGCGCCCGCTTCGCGATCTCCCCAAAATTCGTCGCCTCCCACCCGTGCTTCCGAATCACGCGCTCCGCCGCGTCGATGATCTGCTGCCGCCGCGCCTCCTTCTCCTCATCCCGGCGCTCCTGAACGGGCGTCTTCTTTTTCTTTGGCGATTTGCTCATCGGCGCTCCCTGCCAAAAAACCTCCCGCCCGAAAAACGCGAGTCACAAAGCTCTTTTGCTGGCCAGCCGTCCAAATCTGCGCCGAATTCTGCAATTCCTGCGTTTCGCCCTGCATGGCAAACGTGCTTAACTTACATCACCCATGAAGACTCCCCTTCGCGTCGCTGTCACTGGAGCCGCCGGTCAAATCGGCTACTCCCTCCTCTTCCGCATCGCCTCCGGCGCCATGTTCGGACCCGACCAGCCCGTCATCCTCCAACTCATCGAAGCGCCTTTCGAGAAAGCGCTCAAAGCCCTCGAGGGCGTCGCCATGGAACTCGACGACTGCGCCTTCCCGCTGCTGAAGGGCATCGTGCAAACCTCCGACCCGTCCGTCGGCTTCAAGGACGCCAACTGGTGCCTCCTCATCGGCGCCAAACCCCGCGGTCCCGGCATGGAGCGCGCCGATCTCCTCAAGGACAACGGCAAGATCTTCATCGAACAGGGCAAGATCATCGACGCCGTCGCCGCCGCTGACGCCCGCGTCGCCGTCGTCGGCAATCCCGCCAACACGAACTGCATGATCGCCGCCTCGCAGGCCAAACGCCTGCCCGCCGAGCGTTTCACCGCGATGGTCCGTCTCGATCAAAACCGCGCGCAGACCCAGCTCGCAAAGAAAGCCGGCGTCGATCTCACCGCCGTCAAAGACATCTTCATCTACGGGAATCACAGCCCGACGATGTTCCCCGCCTTCGCCCACGCCACGATCGACGGCAAGCCCGCCGCCGAAGTCATCAACGACTCCGCCTGGCTCCAGGGCCCGTTCCTCGAAACCGTCGGCAAACGCGGCGCCGCCATCATCGCCGCCCGCGGCGCCTCCTCCGCCGCCTCCGCCGCCAACGCCCTCGTTGACCACGTCCGCAGCCTCGTCACACCCGGCGCGATCCACTCGGTCGCCGTGAAGTCCAACGGCCACTACGGCTTCGACGCCAACGTCTGGGCCGGCATGCCCGTCCGCACCACGACCCCCGGCAGCTACGAAGTCATCACGAGCTATCAAATGGACGACTTCGCGAAATCGAAAATCGCCGCGACCAACAAGGAGCTCCTCGACGAGCGCGCCTTCGTCGCCGACATGATCAAGTAAGGCTTCCCCGCTCCCTCCTATTCTACCCAGCCCGGCCTCTTCCAGAGCCGGGCTTTTTTCTTTGCGAACCTTCGCCCCCTTTCGCGTCTTCGCGCTTCCCACCCCTCACCCGATCAACCCCGCCAACTCCCGATCGATCCGAAACGCCTCCCGCACCCTCGCGAACCCATCGATCAACTCGTGCGGCGCACCCGCCCGCGGAAATACCATTTCCAACGCCTCCGCCGTGCACCGCACATGCGCGTCGACGCCTTCCACGCGAATCTCGCACTCGCTGCAATCCGACGGATAACTCACCGACAACCCGCTCTCGCCCTCCAACGCCTCGATCGCGTCCACCACTGCCTCCACCTGCGCGCCTTTCTTCAGCTCGAACGAAATCTCCGAAAACTTTCCCGCGAACACCGACGCAAACGCATCCGCTCGCGCGAGCGCGGCGCTTTGCAGCCCGCGCATCCGTGTCGTCACCGCATACCGTTCCGGCCGCTCCGCCTCCAACGCGTAGCCGATCTCCACCGAAAAATCCTTCGCCGTCAGCACCGCCAGCCCGCCACCCAGCGTCAGCGACACCTCCTTCCGCTTGTAACCGAGCCCCGTGCGCACCGCCTGAAACAGCGTCTCCGCCTCGTCCGCCAGCTCGCCCTCCCCCACCTTCGCCAAAAACGCATTCGTCGCGTCGTTGGCCGCGCCCGGAATCGTGTGAAACCCTTTCCGAAATCCGCGCAGCCCCTTCACCAGCCCGCCGCCGCGCCCGACGAAATCGATCGCCGCCACAATGCTCGAGGGAAGTTCGCCCGCCATCCCGCCGAGCAAACCGCCCCCGCCGCACCTCGCCAGCCCGAATCTCAACCGTTCACGCCCGCGCCGCCCGCGCGATCAGCGCCACCAACCCCACGATCACGAGCAGCGGAATCCAAATCGGCGACAACACCGCCAACAACACCAGTCCCACGACCATCAACACGCCCAGCACCACCAGCCCGACCGTAAGCATCGTCGCGACGCCCCCGATCAAAATATCCGCGATCACCAGCAACGGCACCGCGACGATCACCGGCACCAGCAGAAACGCTGGCAACAGCTTCACCGCCAGCAACACCGCCACGACCACCAGCAGGACTTTCCAAAACGTGTTCATGCCCGAAAAACCCGCGAGCCCTCAAAAAGTTTCAGGCCGCAATCCATATAGGGCAAACCGTCCCCGGTGAGCCGTTCGCCCCTCGCCCCCAGCCTCCCGCCTCTCCTTAAAACGCCTGCCGCGCCCCGAACACCAGCACGCCCACCGTCACCAGCCCGCACAGCACCGTCGCGATCTTCGCCCCACGCGCATTCTTCGCGTAAGCCTTTTCCCCCACCTGCGCCGCGTCCGCCTGCGCTTCACGCGCCACACTAAACGCCCGCACGCTCAAAAACGCCTTCAACACCGCACTGCCCACCAGCCAGTAAAACGGCCCCTGGCTCTCCGCCCCCGGTAAACGCCCTTCCAGCGTGCCGAGAATCTTCGCATCGATCAGCAGCAGCGTAAGGATGTTGAGCATCGCATAAACCGACGCCTTTCCCGCGATCCGCTGAATCCGCTGCTCGTCCGGCGTCAGCCGCGTCGGATCGTCCACCGTCACGATCGGCCCGTCGCCACCCTCCGTCTTCACCGCCGTCGCCGCCGCCTTGCCCGCATCCGTATCGAGCGGGAACGGCGCCACCCACGCCGCCCAGACCGACGGCACCGACGCAAACATCACCACGATAAAAAACGTCGAAAACCCCAGCAGCTCCGCCAGCGGCCCCGAAATCATCGTCGTCGGCACCAGCATGAAATTCATCAGCGACGTCGCGAACGCGTAGTGCGTCATCGTAAACCGCCCCGGCGCGATCTGCTGCATCATGTAAACCATGTTGCCGATGAACCCGAACCCGTAGCCAAATTTCTCGATGCTCACGAGCGTCGCGATCGTCGCATAGTCCAGCCCATGCCCCGGCCCCGCCGCCTGGCTCAGATAAACGAACGTGAAATGGGGCACGTTCAAACAGATGCCCAGTATCGGCAGCGCCTTCCGCAGCCCGATCTTCCCAAGAAACATCCCACCCAAAATCCCGCCAGCGATCATCGCGATCGTCCCCCACACCGCATCGATGTTCGCCACCTGCCCCGCCGTCAGCCCCAACCCGCCGCTCGCCGTGCTCGACTGCAAAAACAACTTACCTTCCACCAGCAGCAGCCCCTCGCCGAACCGATACAAAAACACGAACGCGATCATCCCCCAGAACTCGCGCTTGTGGAAAAATGTCTTCGCCGTCCCCACGAAATCCCGCACCACCTCGCGCGCCCCATTCGGCCGCTCCGCCACGCTCCCGGTCGGCAGCGCCCACAAATGATAAATCGCCGTCGCTCCCATCATCACCGCCGCCGTCACCCACACCGCCATCCACATCTTCACCGGCGCCCAGCCCTGCGAATTCGACAACGCCTCCATCCCGCTGATCAACAGCCCCGTCGCCACCACTTTGCCCAAATTCCAAAACATGCTCTGCACGCCCGCCACGTTCGCCTGCGTCTTCTTGTCGAGCGCCGTCAGATAAATCCCGTCGCCACAGATGTCCTGCGTGGCCGACGCAAACGCCGCCACCCACAAGAGCGCGATCGTGATCTTGAAAAAATCCGGCAGCGGCAGCGCCATCGCCACGCCCGCGAACAGCACCGCGATCAACAACTCCATCGCCAGCACGAAGAATTTCTTCGTGCGATACATGTCGAGAAACGCCGCCCACAACGGCTTCAACGACCACGCCACGATGATGCTTCCCAGCGCCACCGTGTTCTGCCCGTCGCTCACTCCGAGCGCCTTGAACATCGTCGATGCCGTCCCGTTGACGACGTTGAACGGGATGCCCATCGCGAAATACAGCGAAGGCACCCAGAAGAAAGCATGGCGCAGCGGACGGGATATCGAAGTCATGGAATGAAAATTTGAAAACAAGTTGTCGCCGAAAGCCGGATACGCCTCCGCGCTTTCCGCCGCGCCGCCGGCGCACGATATTTTAGTATGATATCCCGCAAGAAACCTTCGTTATTCGAGCGGCAATTAGCCGCTGTCATTCTGAGCGCAGCGAAGAATCCACGTGTGCGCCCGCCAGCGATCGCAGCCCTGGATTCTTCGCGTTGCTCAGAATGACACATGGGAACCTTTTTAGTTATCTGGGACACCGTAACAGCGCTCTCACGGCCATGCCGGCCCCACGATTTCGTGCAGCTCGACGAAAAACACGATCGGCATACCCGCGGGCACATTCGCCGGCCAGTCCTGCGGCGCGAACGACAGCGATGGCGGCAGATACAACAACGACTTCGTCCCCACCTGCATCAACTGCACGCCCTCCGCCAGTCCCGGCAGTAGATCGCGCACCGCCATCTTCACCCGCTCGCGCCCGAGCTCCGGCAGTTGCACGCCGTCCGGCTGCCGCGCCGCCACGCTGATCACCACCGGGTCGCCCGCCGCCGCCTTCGGTCCCGTCCCCTCATTCGTGATCCGGTAGTGCAGCCCGCTGTCCGTTTTCGAAACACCTTCATTATCCCGAAGCGTCCGAAAATAATCCTCCACCGGATCCGGCTGCTCCTTCGCGATCATCTGCTGCACGCGCTCGCTGATCTCGTCGCGCAGCTTCTTCGCATCCTCATCCAGCGGCAGCCCGCGCCCTTCATAACTCGCCCGAAACCCTTCCAAAAACTCGGCAAACTGCGCCTCGCTCCAACCCAGATCCGGCACGCGATTGTTCTCGGCCATATACGAACCCAGCGCCGCATACGGCCCCGTCGGTTTCGGCCGGACATTCTCATTCTTCGCCGGCGCCGGAACCACCGCTTGCACCGGCGGAGTCGGCGGCGTGCGCGATAGGCGCCACGCCCAGGCCAACAAAACCACATTCGCCACCAACGACACCGCCGCGATCGCACGCCACAGCCCTCCAGATTTCGAAGCAGGAACAGGAGATGATTTCTTCACGGAGCGGATAAACGCAGGGTTTTCTCGGGCGGGGCGTCGAACGAGTGCACCGTTTCGCGCCCGTCAGGCCAGCGAATTCTCATCTCCTTCGGCGGCTTCGACTCCGGATAACCAAAAAACAACGTCGCGCTCGACTGCGAAAAATACCCCGACCCCGCCGCCATCTCCGCCATCTGACGCCGCCCGTCTCCCCCCACCACCGTCACCCGCGCCCCTACCGCCGCCGGATTTCCGTTCGGCCCCTGCAACACCACGCCAAAACTTTTCCGTCCCGCCACGCCGCGGCTCACGAACGCCGCCGGCACATCGTGATTCCGCGTCGCCACAAAATCCGCCCACCCATCCTGGTTGAAATCGATCGTAGCCAGCGCGCGCGCATCGCGCCGCATCACCACACCACTCTCACCGGCCGCCACAGGTTCGAACCGTCCGTTGCCATCGCCCCGCAGCAGCCAACCCACTCCTCCGTCGAATCGCCCCACCTCCGGAATCGGCGCATGCGAATTTCCCACCGTCAGCAAATCCGCCCTCCCATCTCCATCGAAATCCCCCGCCGCCAGCCCGTGAATCGGCGCGATCTGTGCCAGCCGCGGCAGCGCTTCGAATCTCCACGTTCCCTCCGGCTGCGACAAAAACACGCCACCGCGCAGCTCCGTCGCTTCCCGCTTCGTCGCTTTCGCCAGCACCTCCCGCGAAAACACCTCCTCCAGCGTCGCCTTCGAAAACGCCTCCGCCGTCGGAAACTTCCGCCCGATCGCCGGAAACCACCGCGCCAGCGTCTCTCGTGTCCGCAGCGGATACCACCGGCCATTCTCCACCTTCGCCTCGACCAACTGCGGCGCTCTGCCCATCGCCACGCCCGCATAGATCACCGCCGGCTCCTCCGCCGTCGCTCGATACGGCGTATTCAGTCCGACGTTCCCCGCCGCGTAATCCATCCGCCCGTCGCCATTGAAATCCCCCGCCGCCAGCGACCGCCACCAACCGCAGCCAGCCGACCGTCACCAGCCCGCGCTCCGCCAGCACCGGCGCCACGTCCGCCGTCACTTCAACTAACCGCTCTCCCCGCCACACGAGCAGCGCGCTCCGCGGCGGCGTTGTGGAGCGATGTGGATCACGACGG
>JAEZAD010000279.1 GCA_023430565.1 Verrucomicrobiota bacterium | reverse complement strand
TTCGGCCGTGAGGACGGCGGCCATGAACTGGACGGGGTAGTTGGCTTTCAGATACGCGGTTTGATAACTGACGAGCGCGTAGGCGGCGGAGTGGGATTTGTTGAAGCCGTAGCTGGCGAACTTGTTGAGGAGGTCGAAGATTTCGTTGGCTTTGCGCTCGTCGATATCGTTCACGCGCTTGGCGCCTTCGACGAATTTGATGCGCTCTTTCGCCATGGCTTCGGCGTCCTTTTTGCCCATGGCGCGGCGAAGCATGTCGGCGCCGCCGAGCGTGTAGCCGGCGATGATTTTCGCACACTCCATGACTTGCTCCTGATAGACGATGATGCCGTAGGTTTCCTGGAGGGAGGCCTCGAGGAGCTTGTGCGGGTAGTGGACGGAGGACGGGTCTTTTTTGCCGCGGGCGTAGTCGGGGATGAACGCCATCGGGCCGGGGCGGTAGAGGGCGCAGATGGCGTTGATGTCGTCGATGTTTGAAACGCCGACCTGTTTACACGCGCTCTGCATGCCGGGAGATTCGAGCTGGAACACGCCGACGGTCTTGCCGACGTTGAGCATCGCGTAAGTTTTCGGGTCGTCGAGCGGGATGGTCTCGATGTCGAATTTCGGGTCGGCGGTGCGGCGGACGTTTTTGACGGCGTCGTCGATGACGGTGAGCGTCTTCAGGCCGAGGAAGTCCATCTTGAGCAGGCCGAGTTTGCCGACGGCGGCCATGTCGTATTGGACGGTGACGTCGCCTTCCTGGAGCGTGAGCGGGACGAATTCGTCGAGCGGTTTGTCGGTGATGATGATGCCGGCGGCGTGTTTGCCGGTGTTGCGCACCATGCCTTCGAGGACAAGCGCCTGGTCGGTGATTTTTTTAGCGATGGGATTGCGCGCGACCTCGGCGGCAAGCTCGGCGGATTTGGCGATGGCGTCGGAGAGCGTGATGTTGAGCTCGTCGGGAATCATCTTCGCGAGGCGGTCGGCCTCGGCGAAGGGGAGATTGTGCACGCGCGAGACGTCGCGGATGACCATCTTCGCGCCGAGCGTGCCGTAGGTGATGATGTTGGCGACGCAGTCTTTGCCGTATTTTTCGCGGACGTAATTGATGACGTCTTCGCGGCGGCGCATGCAGAAATCGATGTCGAAGTCGGGCGGCGAGACGCGCTCGGGATTGAGGAAACGCTCGAAGAGAAGTTTGAAGCGGAGCGGATCCAGATTCGTGATACCGAGCAGATACGCGACGAGGCAGCCGGCGCCGGAACCGCGGCCGGGGCCGACGGGAATTTCGCGGGATTTGGCCCAGTGGATGAAATCCCAGACGACGAGAAAGTAGTCGATGAAGCCGGTGACGGTGATGATGGAGAGTTCGTAGGCGAGGCGGACGACGAGCTCTTCCTCGTGGGCGAGGCCGTTGTAGTCGGGCGGCTGGGGTTTTTCGCCGGGCGGGAGATTGGTAAGTTTGGCGAGGTGACCGGCGACGACGGGACGCGTGGCGATGGAGGCGTAGTCGACGTTGTAGCGGCGTTTGAGGCCGGCGACGCAGAGATCGTGGAGGTAGGCGGCGGGGGAGGCCGTTTCGCGGACTTCGATCGGAAGCGGATAACGCGGGTAACGCTCGCTGCCTTTGGGGAAAGGGATGGCGAGGTCGCACATATCGGCGACGAGCTGGGTGTTAGTGAGCGACTCGGGGACCTCGCGGAAGACCTTCGCCATCTCGTCGCGCGATTTCAGGTAGAATTCGTGGCCGGAGAAACGCATGCGTTTCTCGTCGTCGATTTTCGAGCCGGTCTGGATGCAGAGCATCGCGTCGTGCGGGCCGGCGTCGGTGTGGTTGACGTAGTGGACGTCGTTGGAACAGACGACGGGGAGCTTGAATTCGGCGGCGAGGGCGAGGAGGCCGGGGATGATTTTGCGTTGTTCCGGGATGCCGTGGTCCTGGATTTCGACGAAGTAGTTTTCGCGGCCGAAGATGTCGACGAAGCGGGCGCAGGCCTTGCGGGCATCGTCCTCGCGGTCGTTGAGAAGGTGTTGGGGAACGAGGGAAGCGAGGCAGCCGGTGAAGCCGATGAGGCCGGCGGAGTATTTCGCGAGCGTTTCGAGATCGGTGCGGGGCTTGTAATAGAAGCCCTTCAGGTGGGCGTCGGAGACGAGCTTGAGGAGGTTTTGGTAGCCCTGGAGATTTCGCGCGAGGAGGCCGAGGTGGAAGATGGATTTGCCCTCGTCGGCGACGCGGCCGGTTTTTTCGAGACGGGAGTTTTCGACGAGGTAGAGTTCGCAGCCGATGAGCGGTTTGATCTGGTTGGCCTTGGCGGCGTTGTAGAACTCGATGGCGCCGTAGAGATTGCCGTGGTCGGTGAGGGCGAGCGCCTTCATGCCGAGGTCGGTGGCGCGTTTCATGAGCCGATCGATGCGGCAGGCGCCGTCGAGGAGGCTGTAATCGGTGTGGACGTGGAGATGGACGAAATTCTGATCGGCGGACGGCACGGGTTTATGAGCAAGCGCGCGGAGCGAACGGGCAAGGGGAAAGGCGGGGGCCGAGCGGGTCGCCCGCTAAACAGGCGAAAGGGCGCGAAAAGCGGACGAAGTTTGCGGCGGTGATTTCGCGAGGTTTTGCGTGTTTCGCGGGAGGAAGAGGGCGGCGAAAAAGACCGTTGACGCGACGAAGGGGGGGTGGCCTAGTAACCGGCTTTTTCAATCACCTTCGTCCGTCCCACATGTCCATCGAAATCAAGATCCGCAAAAATGAGCCGGTTGATCGTGCGATCCGTCGCATGAAGAAGAAGCTCGACCGTGAGAACATCATCAAGGGTGTTCGCGCCAAGCGCTACTACGAGAAGCCGTGCGAAAAGCGTCGCCGCAAGGAGAAGGTGCAAGCCTTCACCCAGATGCTGCGCCGCCGTTACGAGAGCTGAGCGAGCGCCTCGTGCCAGTGACTTTCAGCCGCGTTTCCTGCGAAGGAGGCGCGGCTTTCTTTTTGCGTGCAACGGGATAGGGTCTGACTTCGTTTTTCCGCCTGATGTCGAAACCGCTGTTCTCACTTTCCACCTGCTGGTGTTCGCACCGTCACACCGACGGGTATGCGATGGCGAAGGAGATGGCGGGGTTGGGATTCAGCCACATCGAGCTGAGCCATGGCGTGCGAATCACGCTGGTGCCGGGGATCCTGAAAGCAGTGGAGGAGGGGATCGTGAAAGTGGGGTCGACGCATAATTTTTGTCCGCTGCCGACGGGCGTGGTGCATGCGGCGCCGAATCTGTTCGAGCCGTCGACGCCGGATGCGCGCGAGCATGAGCAATGGGTGCGGCACACGAAGCGATCGATCGA
>JAEZAD010000184.1 GCA_023430565.1 Verrucomicrobiota bacterium | reverse complement strand
ACGTGGCGACGCCGCCGGGCGTGCATCTCGAGGGCGTGCGGCTGGCGGCGTCGGCGGGGAAGCCGGTGTATGTCGAAAAGCCGATGGCGCGGAATGCGCGGGAGTGCGACGCGATGATCGCGGCGTGTGCGGCGGCGAACGTGAAGTTGTTCGTGGCGTTTTACCGGCGGGCGATGCCGCGGTTTTTGAAGGCGCGGGAGCTGATGGAGACTGCGATCGGGACGCTCACGGCGGTGAATTATCGGTTTTCAACGTCGACGCCGGCTAATGCGGATCCGGCGCAAGGAGCGTGGCGGGTGGCGGCGGCGGAGGCGGGTGGCGGGCTGCTGCTCGATCTCGGGTCGCACCTGCTGGATTATTTGGATTTTTGTTTTGGTCCGCTGGAAGAGGTGGAGGGAAAAGCGGCGCGGATTGCCACGGCGGCGGACGTGGAGGATGCCGTGGCGATGACGTTTCGGACGGGGAGCGGCGTGCTGGGGGCGGCGTCGTGGAATTTCTCGAGTTACGTGAAGGAGGATGTGTTGGAGTTCACGGGGACGGCGGGACGGGTGTCGGTGAACTTTTTCTCGGGCGATCCGTTGCGGCTGGAGACGGCGAAGGGCGTGGAATTTTTCGATGTGCGGAATCCGGAGCACGTGGCGCAGCCGTTGATTCAGACGATTACGGATGAGTTGTTGGGGCGTGGGAAATGCCCGAGCACGGGCGAGTCGGGACGGCGGACGCAGGCGGTGATGGATCGGGTTTTGAGTGCGTATTATGGGGGGAGGGAGGATGCGTTTTGGGAGCGGGCGGTGGAGAGTTGGCCGGGGCGGGGGCGGGCGAACGGGCGCGGCGCGCGAGTTGAAGTGGGAAGTTGAAGTTGAAGAGAGTGAGGGGCGGCGGGGGGCGGGGGCGGGGGCGTCTTTCGTTCTTTCTCGTTCTCGTTCTCGTTCTCGTTCTCCGCGGACGGGCGGTTAACACAGAAAGAGAACGAGAACGATTAAGAGAACGAGAACGAGGAGGAGGGTCGGCGGTGATCGCTGCTACTTTCTGGGGAGTGGTGCGTCAGGCGGGGGGAAGACGGCTTTCTTATTTACCCTTATGAAAACTTCGCGGCGGGATTTTTTGAAGACGGCGGCGTTGGTGGCGGCGGCGCCGGTGGTGGGGAAGGCGGCGGAGGCCGCGGCGTCGAATGCGCGGCAGGGGCATCCTCCGGGAGGAGGAAAGTATCCGTATCTTGGACGCACGGCGGATTATCGCGAGTGGAGCGTGGTGCCGCGCGGGCTCACGATCGCGAAGGTGGAGACGTTTCGTCGGAACATGCTGGCGATGGTGAAGGTGACGACGGTCGACGGGTCGGTGGGCTGGGGGCAGGTGGCGCCGTATGAGGCGAACATCACGGTCGACGTGCTGCACCAGCTGGTGGCGCGTCGCGTGTTGGGGAAGGACATTGCGGATATCGACGCGATCAATGACGCGGTGATCGATGCGAACATGAAGTGGCCGTGGTCGGCGGTGTGCCGGGCGTTGTGCGGTGTGGATACGGCGATCTGGGATTTATATGGGCAGCTGACGGGTAAGCCGGTGGCGGAGTTGTTGGGTGGAACGGTTCGGCCGCTCGTCGCTTATGGCTCGAGCATGCGGCGGGATATCTCGCCGGAGGACGAAGCGGCGCGGATGGCACGGTTGAAGGACGAGATGGGTTACAAGGCTTTCAAGCTCCGGCTGGGCACGCCGACGGGGCACAATCGCGATGCGTCGCCGGGACGGAGTGAGGCGATCATCCCGGCGGTGCGAAAGGCGGTGGGTGACGACGTGGCGCTGTTTGCGGATGCGAACAGTTGTTACACGCCGGACGTGGCGATCGAGTTTGGGCGGCGGCTCGAGGATGCGAACTACGCGATGTATGAGGAGCCGTGTCCGTATTGGGAGCTGGAGTGGACGCGCGAGGTGACGGAGGCGTTGAAGATCGACGTGTCCGGCGGCGAGCAGGACAACGACCTGGCGCAGTGGCGGCGGATGATCGGGATGCGGGCGGTGGACATCGTGCAGCCGGATATTTGTTACGTGGGCGGGCTGACGCGGGCGTGGCGCGTGGCGAAGATGGCGGAGGCGGCGGGGATCGTGACGAAGCCGCACGCGGCGAATGTGTCGATGGTGACGGTGTTCACGATGCACATGCTGGCGGCGCTGCCGAAGGGCGGCGAGGTGGAGTTTTCGATCGAGGCCGACGCGGGGATCACGAAGGAGGCTCGGGCGATGTTCGAGCCGGCGCTGGAAGTGAAGGACGGGCGCGCGGTGATGCCGGAAGGGCCGGGGTGGGGGATTCGCGTGCGGCCGGAGTGGTTGGAGCAGGCGGAGCGGAAGGTCACGGAGAGGTGAAAGCTCCAAGCTCCAACATCCAAGCTCCAGTGAAGGACCAAGCTCTAGTGGGCTTTTCTCAAAGGGGCGATTGAGCCGTTGGGGGGCCGGGAGAAAGTCTGTTGGTCGGGCTGCTGGCGAGGGTCGCCCTGGATGTCTGATACGCCTGCGGCTGAACTTCGCTTCGCTCAGAATGACAGATTTCGGGAGTCGAGGTGCGGGTGAGGGCGAAGGACTTTAGCGGGGCGGCGGGATGGCGGAGGAGTGGTGCTCGACGAGGAGCCAGCGGTCGTTGCGTTTGGCGAAGACGAAGGTGAAGCGGGCGGGGGAGGTGGTGGGCGTGCCGTCGGCGGCGCGGCCGGTGAAGGTGTAATAGCCGGTGTTGATGGCGACGTCGTTGAAAAGGCGGATGCGGGATTCGCCGAGGGTGACGCGCGTGTGGGGCTGCGCGGGCATGTTGCTGAAGTAGTCGCGGATGAGCTCGGGGGTATCGCGGACAATCTGGGAGCGCGTGCCCCAGAGGACGGCGTCGGGGGTGTATTGGGCGAGGGTGCGTTCGATTTGGCGGCTGTTGAAGGCGTCGGCCCAGGATTGGGTGGCGGCGGCGATTTCGGATTTGGGGTCGGCGAGCGAGGCGAACGAGAGGGACGCGGAGAAAAGGAGGAGAGCGAGGAAGCGAAAGAGCATGGGTGAAAGGTTTGGAGGCGTGGAGTTGGCGGAGTTGTGGGGCCGATTCGGCGGGCGCGAATCCAACTGGATTCTTCGCTTCGCTCAGAATGACGGAGGAGTTAGTCGAGGTAGCGTTTTGCGAACTGGAGGAAGACGGGCCAGTCGGGGGCGTCGGTGTGGCCGCCGGCATGGTTGCGGAAGGCGAGGTCGCCGGAGATGAGCGATTCGTCGGGCGCGGGCATTTCGGTGGTGCCGACGCCGTCGGCGCCGAGGAGCTCGTAGACGGGGCTGGCGGCGACGCAGGCTTTGAATTCGCCGACGGGATCGGACCAGAGGTCTTCGGTGCCGCCGGTGATGAAGACAGGGCGCGGCGCGATGAGGGCGATGAGCTGGTGCTGGTCGATCGGGATTTTGTCCCAGTGGCCGGCGTATTTGAGGAAGTTGGGTGCCATCCAGTGATATTCGCTCTGGCCGGCGACGTTATCGATATTTTGGCCGATGTTGTGGCGGTAGAGGGCGGCGCCGCAGGTGCCGGAGCAGCTGGAGAAGCCGACGGCCCAGCGCGGCTCGTAGGCCAAGGCGACGAGAGTGGCTTTGCCCCAGCGCGAGTGGCCTTGGAGGCCGAGGCGGCGGGCGTCGATGGCGGGGAAGGTTTCGAAGTGATCGATGATGCGGCTGAGTCCCCAGGAGATCGCGGCGAGCGAGCCCCAATCGGAGGGATTGGTGCGGGGCTGGCCGCGGTTCATAAGACCGATGATGCCTTCGGTGAGGCCGCCGCCGGAGTCGAGTTGGAGGGCGTTCGGATTGAAGACGGCGCAGCCCCAGCCTTGTGCAAGGATTCCGGATACGGCGGGCGGGACGCCGGGGCGGGAACCGCCGCCGAAGATCACGATGACGGGAACGGGTTTGGTGGCGGACGTCGGGAGATAGAGCGAGACGTCGAGCGTGGGCGTGGCGGCGGGATGACGGGAATTGTCGATGCGACCGAGGAGACGTTGAAGTTTGGCGGTGCCGCCGAGGGCGTTGTTTTCGGTGG
>JAEZAD010000157.1 GCA_023430565.1 Verrucomicrobiota bacterium | reverse complement strand
CGCCTCGCCCTACCCTCATGTTGAAGAACTAAGCCCGACGGGACGTCGGGCTCCACCTATTTCAGGGAGGGGATGTCGCGGAGGAGGTTGGCTTGCCAGGGGAGGAGCAGCTCGTCGAGGCGCGAGGGGGCGCGGGCGATTTGGGCGAGTTGGGCGCGGTTGGCGATGAGCGTGGGGTCGAGCTCGAGCTTGGCGGCGATTTTGTCGCGGTCGTCTTTGATGCGGTCGAGGCGTTCGATTTCGGATTGGGAGAGCGCGACGTGATTCGGATCGCGGCCGCGGCGGCGCGGGAGCGTTTTCGGATCCTTGGCGAGGCCGGCGCGGATGGCGGCGGCGAGCGAGGGCGCGAGGCGGTCGTGGCGGCGACCGAGGTGAACGGAGGCGAGGATGGCGGCTTCGGCTTCGCCGTTTTCGGCGGCGGTCGCGAGCTTCAGGAGCACGTCGGTCGAGCAGACTTTAAAGGGCGGGACATCGAGGCGTTGCGCGGTTTGTTCGCGCCAGTGCCAGACGGCGTGGAGGACGGGGAGGCCGACGCCGCGGAGGCGTTCGCTACGGCCGATGCGCCAATCGTTTTCGTCGGGCGGGGCGAAGCCGATCGAGCCGGATTCGATCTGGGCGCGGCATTGTTGTTGGAGCCATTCGAAGCGGCCGAGTTTCGTGAGCTCGCGGGTGAGGATGTCGCGGAGGGCGGGCAGGTGGAAGACGTCGAGCGCGGCGTAGTCGAGCATCTTCTGGGTAAGCGGGCGTTTGGACCAGTTGGCCTTTTGGGAATCCTTGGAGAGTTTGACGCCGAAGTGATCTTCGAGGAGCGACGCGAGGCCGATGCGGGGGCGGTTGATGAGTTGGGCGGCGAGCATCGTGTCGAAGATGCTCTTGGGGCGGAAGCGGCAGAAGTCGTGCAGCAGGCGCAGATCGAAATCGCTGCCGTGCATGAGCAGGTGTTTCTGGGCGAGGCGGGTCCAGAGGCCGTCGAGCTGGAGCGGAGCGAGTGAGTCGACGAGGAAGATTTTGTCGTCCACGAGGAACTGCAGGAGGCAGACCCGCGTGCGGTAGTGATACATGTTGTCCGCCTCGGTATCGAGGGCGACCTCGTCGACCCGGTCGAGGGCGTCGAGCAGTGGCGTAAGTTGACCGGGTTGGTCGATGAGGGTGTAGGCGGGCGGGCGAGAACTCACTTTGATACCTAGCAATCGGCGAACGGGAAGCGGAAGGAAACGTGAAATCATGCGCAAATCCCAGTCATTTCTCCCAAGCCGAGAGCCAGGCGTCGATCAACAAAGGCAGGTCGTCGCTGTAGCCGCCTTCGAGAATGGCGGCGGCGGCGAGGCCGGTTTCGCGCAGCCAGCGGCCGAGCGTGGCGAAGTCTTCGATCTCCAACGTCATAGCGGTGATCGGGTCGCGGGCGTAGGCGTCGAATCCGGCGGAAACGAGCACGACCGTGGGGTCGAAGGCGATGACGGCGTCGAGTGAAGCGCGGAGGGCGGCCAGGTGTTCGGCGCGTGGGGTGCGGGGGGCGACGGGCCAATTTTGGCAGTTATCGAAGGAGCGGGTGCCGGTGCCGGGGTAGCCCGGGTATTGATGGACGGAGGTAAAAAGGATGCCGGAGCGGGTATGAACGATGGCTTCGGTGCCGTTGCCGTGGTGGGCGTCGAAATCCCAGATGGCGACGCGGGGAACGTGGAGTTTTTCGCGCAGAAAACGGGCGGCGAGGGCAACGTTGCTGAGGTAACAGAAACCCATGGCCTGCTCGGTGGTGGCGTGGTGGCCGGGCGGGCGCATGAGTGAAAAGACGGGTTGGCGGTCCATCACGGCGATTTCGGCGGCGGTGAGAGCGGCGCCGGCGCCGCGGCGGGCGTGGGTGTAGATGTTGGGAAAGTGAGGCGTGTCGGCGTCGAAATCGCGCGGAATTTGGAGGCGCTGGAGGTATTCGGGGGCGTGAGCGAGGAGGAGAAAGTCTTCGGCAGCGGGGTTGGGGACGCGCCAGAGCCAGTCGGGGTGAGCGGACTGGAGGTGGGCGGCAGAACGGGTGACGCGCGCGGGTTGTTCGGGGCGCATCGAGGAGCCGTAGTCGGCGCATTGCGGATCGTGCAGGATCAGCATGGGGGCGGTGGGCGTAAAAAAAACGCAAAATTCCCAAGAAGCCAAACCGGGTCAGGACTTTATCTTTGGAGAGTTTTGAGCCTTCTTACGGAAAACGCATACAATGAACGTGGTGGTGCTTTGTTCGGGCGGGATGGATTCGGTGACGGCGCTGTATTGGGCGGCGCGGGCGCATCGCGTGAGCGCGGTGGCGAGCTTCGACTACGGGGCGAAGCATAATCATCGCGAACTACCGCTGGCGGCGGAGCATGCGGCGAAGTTGGGGCTGCGGCACGAGACGATTTCGCTGGGGTTTGTGGACCGGCTGTTTGCGTCGGATTTATTGAAAAGCGGCGGGGAGATTCCGGAGGGGCATTATGAGGCGGAGAACATGAAGCAGACGGTGGTGCCGTTTCGGAATGCGATCCTGCTGTCGATCGCGTGCGGGTTGGCGGAGAGCGTAGGCGCGCGGGGCGTGGTGATCGCGGCGCACAGCGGGGACCATGCGATTTATCCGGATTGTCGGGAGGAATTCATGCGCGCGATGAGCGAAGCGATGCGGCTCGGGACGTATGCGAACGTGGAGCTGGTGCGGCCGTTTATCGCGTTGAACAAGGCGCAGATCGCGGCGGAGGGCGCGCGGCTGGGCGTGGATTTCGCGCGGACGTGGTCGTGTTACAAAGGTGGCGCGGTGCACTGCGGAAAATGCGGCACGTGCGTGGAGCGGCGGGAGGCGTTTCGCGATGCGGGGCTGGCGGATCCGACGTTTTATGAGGCCGAGCCGGAGATTCCGCGGCGGCCGGGCGCGTGAGGCGGCGAGAGGGGTGGCGCGATGGGGCACCGCGCCTCCAACAAAGGAAGGAGAAAGGCTAAAACGTCAGGCGGAGGCCGAGGAGGAGGAGGCGCGGGGTGCCGAGGTTGACCAAGCCGTCGGCGGAGCGGCCGGTTTCGATGCGTTCGTTGAAGAGGTTTTCGGCGGTGAGAAAAAGTTCGGTGCGTTGGGTGAGGGTCGCGGAAATCGAAACGTCGAAGATCGCGGCGGGGGCGAGACGGAGCGTGTTCTGGTCGTCTTCGAATTGCGCTCCGATGTAGCGGAGGCGCGGCGCGACCGTGACGCGGTTGAGTTTGAACGTGAGGCCGGCGGCGGCGGTGTGGCGCGGGACTTGGGCGAGGCGCCGGCCCGCGAGGTGCGGAGCGACGGAGGCGCGGGTGACGGTGGCGTCGTTGTAGAGATAAGAGGCGTTGAACGAGAGGGCAGAGGTGAACGCGTAATCGGCGGAGAGCGAGAGGCCGCGGACGCGGGAGCGGTCGAGGTTGAGGCGGCGACGGCCTTCGCCGCCGGCGGGGACGAAGCCGATGCCGGGGAAATTGCCGGGGCCCTGCGCGATGGTGACGTTGCCGACGGCGTCGCGGAGCTCGTTCCAAAAAAGGGTGGCGTCGAGCGTGAGCGCCGAGGTGCGAAGCGAGCGAAACGTCAGACCGAGCTCGCCGCTCGTGACGGTTTCGGTGCGGAGGGCGGGGTTGGCGTCGGTGATGACGTTGCCGACGCGGAATGGGCGGTAGAGCTCGTTGAGGGTCGGGCGGCGGAAGGCGTGCTGGGCGCTCGCGTGCAGTCGCAGGCTTTCGGATACGTCGAACGAGAGGCCGGCGGACGGACTGAGGGCTTCGCCACGGCGCGAGCGGAAACGTTCGTCGCCGACGAGGGCGGCATTGAGGTAGTCGCGGCGGTGCCCATCGGTTTCGCGCCAGGTGTCGGCGCGGAGACCGAACGCGGCGCGGAGATCGGGCGCGAGGCGGCGGCTGTGCATGACGAAGGCGCCCGCGATCGACTGGCGGCCGCCGGCGTAGCGCTGGCGGGTGAAGGCGCCGTTCGAATACGCGGATTCTTCGCGCGTTTCGCCGCGCACGTCGCGCGCGTCGATGCCGAAGGTGGTGAGGGCGTTTTCGTCGGGCGACCACTCCCCCACCCACGCGGCGCCAAGGGCGGTGGCGGGGACGTCGAACTGGTTGGAGGCTGGGGTCTCGGCGGTGCGGGTGGCGTTGACGGCGCCGAAGGTGCTGGAGAACGACTGGCTCTGGGCGTAGGCGATGGCGTTCCACCGGAAGGCGTCGGACACGCGCGTGTCGAGGGCGACGGAGGCGAAGGATTCGTCGGTGGCGTTTCGTTGGTAAGGCGTGCCGTTGTCACGATCTTCGGCGAAGCGGCGAACGGTGACGGTGGCGACGGTGCGGTCGTCGGCGCCGAAGGGTTGGCGAAAACGGAGCGTGCCCCAGCGGGCGCGGCTGGCGGCGCGGGTGTCGATCGGCCCGCGGCGTTCGGGCGCGACGGTGAAGTAGCCGTGAGTCGAAAAAGTGCGGCCGAGAAATTGGGCGGAGCCGGAACCGACGGGGAGCGTGAGTTGGGTTTCGACGTCCCAGGTGTCGAGGCTGCCGGCGCGGACGGCGAGGCGTTGGCGCGGGACCGTGGGCGATTCGGTGAAGAGTTGGATGACGCCGCCGAGAGCGGCGTTGCCCCAAGCGGTGCCACCGGCGCCGGGCACGAGCTCGATGGAGGCGAGGGATTCGCGGGGGACTTTCGACCAGGCGACCCAGCCGCCGAAAGGATCGTTGAGAGGAACGCCGTCGAGGAGGATGAGCGAGCGGCTGGCGCCGCTGGGGCCGAGGCCGCGGAGGGAAACGCCCTGGGCGGTCGGGTGAGCGACGAGGCTGTCGGTGCGGCGGAAAAGGCTGAAGCCGGCGATGCCGCGGAGGGAGCCGTCGACGGTGACGTTGGGCGAGGCGCGAAGGGCGTCGCCGGAGAGCGTCGTGGTGGCGAACGGAACGGGCGTGGCGGAATCGAGGGCGCGGACGGCGGTGACCGTGAGCGGGGTGAGCCGTTGCGTTTCGGAGCTGGTTTGAGCGGCAGCGGGCGAAAAAGAAAATGCGAGCGCGGTGACGAAGAGCGCGGTGGGGGCACCGCGCCTCCAGGGAGAGGCGATTCGGAAGGAGAACGACATGCGAGTGGTGTGAGGACGCGGGAGGGTCCAACTGGATCCTGCGCTTCGCTCAGAATGACAAATTATTCCGCGGTGCGCGGAGGTCGGCTTCGTGCAGCGCGCGGTTGATGGCGATAGCGGCTTCGGCGCCTTCGGCGGCGGCGACGATAGCGAGGTGGATGCCGCCGCGGACGTTGCCGGCGACGTAGAGGCCGGGGACGTTGGTGGCGGCGTGGCCGTTGCACTTCACGGAGCCTTCGTCGTCGAGCTGGCAGCCGAGGTTTTCGGGGAGGGCGGATTTCTGTTCGCAGTCGGAGCAAAAGAACAAGGCGCGGACGGGCAACGGGTCGCGATCGCGGAAGGCGACGGCGGCGATCATGCCGTCGGCGTCGCCGCGCAGCTCGACGATTTCGGATTCGACGACGCGGATGCCGTTGGCGCGGAGTTTTTCGGATTGCTCGGCGGTGAAATGCGACGGGCCGTCGGTGCAGACGACGATGTCGCGGCTCCAGACGAGAAGGAGCAAGGCTTGGTGGTAGGCGTTTTCGCCGTGGCCGTGGACGACGAACGGCTGGCCGCGGTGTTCCCAGCCATCGCAATAGGGGCAATGGTAAACGCCGTGGCCGTAGAAGGTGGAGAAGCCGGGTTTGGGCGGCACGTGATCGATGCGCCCGGTGGCGAGGAGGACGATGCGCGCGAAGGCGGGCGGGGCGTCGACGGGAACGACCTCGAAGCGGTTTTCGCGGCGGTAGATGGTGCGCACCTCGATGTCGCGGAGTTCGATGGAAGGATAAGCGGCGAGCTGCTGACGGCCGAGGGCGCGGAGTTCGATCGGGTGCGTGCCGTCGCGGGTAAGGTAGCCGTGGAGCGAGCGGGAGAAAGCGTTGCGCGGTTTGCCGGAGTCGAAGACCAGGACGCGGCGCCCGCAGCGTCCGAGGACAAGGGCGGCGCTGAGACCGGCGGGACCGGCGCCGACGATGGCGACATCGTAAGTGGGTGGCGGCGGTTGCGCGGAAAGCGTGGCGGCGGTGGGCATCGAGCGAGGGACAGGGTTCGGCGGGGCGGGTTCGGAGAGGCGCGAAGCACGGTGGTGGAGCCGCGCCGTCCAGAGTCTGAGGCGAGGCGAGACTGTTGGGAACATAGCGAGGGCGGTGGGTCTATGTTCGCGCCGGCTGCCGCCCCTTGCGCCTGAGCCCTTCTCTCAGGCGCTTTTTCGTCTTCGCCCATGGACGCCATCATCATCGTCGACCTGCAAAAAGCCTTTCCGATTCCGGAAGACCTGATCCGTAAAATCGAGGAACGCGCGCAGACGTTTCCGCTGCGGGTGTTCACGAAATTCGTGAACGACCCGGAGACGTTGTTCTTCAAGAAGCTGAAGCGCACCTCGTGCATGCGGGGCCTGCCGGAGACGGAGCTGATCATCGAGCCGAAGGCCGGCGATATTGTGATCGAGAAGCGGGGCTACGGGCTGGATGCCGCGGCGATCGAGCGGCTGAAAGCGGCGGGCATCCGGAAAGCGCTGGTGTGCGGGGTGGACACGGACGCGTGTGTGCTGGGCGTGGTGTTTGCGGCGTTCGATGCGGGGATCGATTGCGAGGTGGAGCGGGATTTGTGCTGGAGTTCGACGGGGCTGCAGGAGCCGGCGTTAAAAATCGTGCGGGAACAGTTCGGCACCGGCTGAATGGGCAGCACGGGTCCAGCCGGAGAATGCGGGTGCATTGACGCAAAACGGCGTTGTCGCCGCCGCGCGAGCGGCGCAAGGTCGCGGACTCCTTCCCGTTTCGCCCCGCGCAGGCCGGAAGGACGTCGCGCTGGCTGGCTGGCGGGCGCAACGGCAAGCGCGAGATTTTTTCGACCCGCATGACCATGGCCACGGCTTCGCTCATTTCCCCGATCCTGCGATTGGGCAACGACCAGGAATTCGTCGCGATCGCGGCGCAGGCGGCGCAACTGGCGTTTCCCGGCGTGGCGATGCAGGCGATCGCTTCGCTGGACGAGGCGCCGGCGGCGGCGGATCGCGGGGAGGAGTTGCTGCTGCTGTGCAATCCGGACGTGGAGACGCTCGGGCGGGCGCAGAAGGCGGTGGATGCGGGTGGATTGCCGCGGTGGGCGATCGTGATTTTCGGCGCGCCGCCGGCGATCGCAGGCGCGGAGGGGGCGGAGGTGGTGGCGCGGGAGGACTGGCAGGCGGGACTGGTGGAGCGCGTTTTTCGCGGCGTGCTGGCGCAGCATCGCTTGCGGCGGGAAAATGCGCGGCTGCGCGGTGACATGGGGGCGTTTGGGTTTCGGGTGGCGCACGATCTGCGGACGCCGCTGGGCGGGATCGTGACGACGACGGAGATGTTGCGGGAAATCCTGGCGGAGGACGCGCCGCAGGACGTGCCGCTCACGCAGCCGATCCTGGATTCGACGGACGGTCTCGTGAAGTTGATCGAGCGGATGAGCTTCGTGGCGAAATCGGCGGTGACGCAGGAGCCGGCGCAGCGGTTCAAGATGAGCCATGCGTTTTGGGCGGCGTTTCAGCGGGTCGAGCATGCGCTGGCGAAGGCCGGGGCGACGCTGAAGCAGCCGGACGAATGGCCGGAGGTGGTCGGGCATCAGGCGTGGATGGAAGTCGTGTGGACGAATTTGCTGCGCAACGCCCTGCAGCACGGCGGCGCCGGCGTGAAGATCGCGGCGGGCTGGGCGGCGAATGATGGCGGGGTGCGGTTCTGGCTGAAGGACAGCGGGACGGTGCCGCCGGCGAAACGCGCGGCGCTGTTTCATCCGTTCCACCGGCTGCATGAAATGGGCGCGCCGCGAGGCCTGGGGCTGCCGATCGTGCGCCGGCTGGTGGAACTCGAAGGCGGGCGGTGCGGCTACGAGGAGGCGCCGGAAGGCGGTTCGGTCTTTTACTTTGTGCTGCCTGCGACGGCGGATCCGGCGGCGGCGAAGGCGGTGTGACATGGCGGGGCCGACGGAGAGAACGCGCGGACCGGCAAGCGCGTCGCCGACGGCGAGCGATCCGTTTTACGGTGGTGGGGAGGCGGGGGCGATTCTGCGGGCGATCGATTGGTCGCAGCGGGCGATCGGGCCGGTGGAGGCGTGGCCGCAGAGTTTGCGGACGGCGTTGAGCATCTGTTTGGCGTCGCGGCATCCGATCTGCATCATCTGGGGACGGGAGCGGTTGTATTTCTACAACGACGCGTATGCGCCGATCGTCGGGGCGAAGCATCCGTGGGCGTTGGGCGAGAGTTACATCACGGTGTGGCCGGAGATTTGGGAAAGCGACATCCGGCCGATTCTCGAAAGCGTGGAGGCGACGGGTCAGGCGTCGTGGGCGGACGACCTCCTGCTGGTGTTGCGGCGGCATGGCTACAACGAGGAGTGCTATTTCGCGTTTTCGTTTGCGCCGACGCGGATCGAGGACGGGAGCGTCGGCGGGGTGTTCACAGCGATCACGGAGACGACGGCGCAGGTGGTGGGCGAGCGGCGGTTGCGGACCTTGCGCGATCTCGGGGCGCGCGGGCCGGAGGCAAAGACGGCGGAGGCGGCGTGCCGGGTCGCGGCGGAGGTGCTGGCGGAGAACCGCCACGATGTGCCGTTCGCGCTGCTGTATTTGCTGGACCCGAAAGGGCGGGTAGCCCGGCGGGTGGCGTCGATGGGCATCGAGCCGGCGGCGCGGGCGGCGCCGGAGAGCATCGATATATCGACGACCGAAGGGGACGATCCGTGGAATTTCCGGGAGGCGGTGCGGACGGGAAAACCGGTTGTGCGGGAAGGGCTGACGGAGGCGTTGGGCGCGGTGCGGGCCGGTCCGTGGCCGGAGCCGGTGCACACGGCGATGGTGCTGCCGATTGCGCGGCCGGGGGAGGCGGTGCCGTATGGTTTCATCGTGAGCGGGACGAGTCCGCGGCGTCCGCTGGACAACGATTACCAAGGGTTTCTCGGCCTGATGGCCGGGCAGGTGGCGACGGCGGTGGCCAACGCGCACGCGCTGGCGGAGGAGCGGCGGCGGGCGGAGGCGCTCGCGGAGCTGGATCGAGCGAAGACGGATTTTTTCAGCAACGTGAGCCATGAGTTTCGGACGCCGCTGACGTTGATGTTGGGGCCGTTGGAAGAGTTGCTGGCGGGAGGCGTTGGGGCGGAGGTGTCGGAGCCGGCGCGCCGGCGGATCGAAGTGGCGCATCGCAACAGCCTGCGGCTGTTGAAGCTCGTGAATTCGCTGCTGGATTTTTCGCGGCTCGAAGCGGGCCGGCTGGAGGCGAGCTACGAACCGGTGGATTTGGCGGAGCTCACGACCGAACTGGCGGCGGTGTTTCGCGCGGCGATCGAGAAGGCGGGGTTGCAGTTGGTCGTGGCGTGCGAGCCGGTGCCCGAGCCGGCGTATGTCGATCGCGACATGTGGGAGAAGATCGTCTTCAACCTGCTGTCCAACGCCTACAAATTCACGGCGCGCGGGGAGATCCTGGTGCATTTGCGAATGCTGCCGGACCGGTTCGAGCTGCGGGTGCGCGACACGGGGGCGGGCATTGCGCCGGAGCATCGGGAGGACGTGTTCAAGCGGTTTCAGCGGATGGAAAATGCGTTCAGCCGGACGCATGAAGGCTCGGGGATCGGACTTGCACTGGTGCAGGAATTGACGCGGCTGCACGGCGGCAGCGTCGGGCTCGAGAGCGCGTCGGGCGAAGGCTCGACGTTCATCGTATCCATTCCGCGTGGACGGGCGCACCTGCCGGACGAGCGGATCGGCGCGGCGCGCGAACTCGCATCGACGGCGGTGCGCGGCGAAGCGTATGTGGAGGAAACGCTGGGCTGGCGGCCGGAGTCCGACGGCGCACCGGCGGGCGGGGCGGCGCCGGGACCGCGCGCGCGGGTGCTCGTGGCGGACGACAATGCCGACATGCGCGAGTATCTGGCGCGGCTGTTGCACGAACGTTTCGACGTGCGCGCGGTGGCGGAAGGGGCGGCGGCGCTCGAACTCACGCGGACCTGGAAACCGGACCTGGTGCTCGCGGATGTGATGATGCCGGGGATGGATGGCGTGGCGCTGACGAAGGCCCTCCGGGCGGAGGCGGCGACCCGGGACGTGCCGGTGGTGCTGCTGTCGGCGCGCGCGGGCGCGGAGTCGCGTGCCGACGGAATGGATACGGGGGCGGACGATTATCTGACGAAGCCGTTCAGTGCGCGGGAGCTGCTGGCGCGGATCGGCGCGCACCTGCAGCTCGCCGCGATGCGACGCGATTCCGCGGAGCGGGTGAGCGTGGCGGAAGGCCGCTATCGGGCGATTTTCGAGCAGGCGTCGGTGGGGATTTTCGAGTGCGATCTGGATGGCCGGATCGTGCGGGCGAACGCGGCGCTGGCGCGGCTGCTCGGGTTTTCGGCCGACGAGTTGCCGGGGCGGAACTGGCGGGCACTGGTGCCCGCGGACGAACTGCCGACGGACGAAGCGGTGGCGGACAAGCTGGTGCGGGGCGACGCGCCGTCGTTTGCGGGGGAGCGGCGATTCCGGCGGAAGGATGGAACGGAAGGCTGGGTGGATGTGTTTGCGACGATCGTGTTCGACGAGGCGGGGCGGCCGGGGTGCGGGCTGGGCGTGGTGATCGACGTGACGGAGCGGAAGCGGGCGGCGGCGAAGTTGCGGGAGACGGAGGAGCGTTTTCAGACGGCGGCGGACAACGCGCCGGTGTTGATCTGGATGACGGATGCGGCGAAGCGCTGCGTGTGGTGCAACCGTCCGTGGCTGGAGTTCGTGGGCAAGACGCTGGAGGAGGAGTTGAATGAAGGCTGGGTGGGGAGCGTGCATCCGGCGGATGCGGAGCGGGTGTGGCGGACCTTCGACACGACGTTCGCGGCGCGGGAGCCGTTCAGCATGGAGTATCGGTTGAGGCGGCACGACGGGGAGTATCGCTGGCTGTTGAGCCGCGGGGTGCCGCGCGAGGAGGGGGGCGAGTTCGCGGGTTTTATTGGATCGTGCGTGGATATCGAGGACCGGCGCCGGGCGGAGCAGGCGATGCATGCGAGTCGCAACGCGGAGCGGGCGCGGCGCCAGGAGATCGAGGTGCTGACGCAGGTGGCGCCGGCGGGGATTTGGATGGCGCACGATCCCGACTGCACGCGGGTGACGGGGAATGCCACCGCCTACACGATGATGCGCATGGCGCCGGGCGAAAACATGTCGTTGCGCCCGCAGAACACCGCCGCGGAGCGGGTGGTGGAAATTTTTCGCCTTGGGAAGCGGCTGCCGCACGACGAACTGCCGCTGCGCAAGGCGATCCGGACGAAACAGCCGGTGTGGAACGAGGATTTCGAGTTCCGCTTCGCCGATGGCACATCGACGTGGGTTTACGGGAGTTCGACACCGCTGCTGGCGGAGGACGGCTCGGTGCGCGGGGCGGTGTGCATCCTCGTGGATGTGACGGAGCGGCGAGTCGCGGAGCAGGCGCTGCGGAAGAGCGAGGAACAGCTGCGGCTGGTGACGGATCACGCGTCGGTGTTTCTCGCCCAGCTCGACCACCAGCATCGGTATCGTTTCGTCAACCGCTCGTATGCGGAGCGTTATGGACTGACGCCGCAGGAAATCGTGGGGAGGCACGTCAGCGACGTGGCCGGGGCGGAGGCCTACGAGGCGGCGCGAGAGCGGATGGACCGCGCGCTGGCGGGCGAGCGGGTGGAGTTTGAGATGGAAATCCCGATACGCGGTTCGCGGCGGTGGGGCCACGTGGTGTTCGTGCCGGAGCGGACGGCGGACGGTGTGATCACGGGCCTGGTGGCGGTGCTGGCGGACATCACGCAGCGCAAACGCGCCGAGATGGAGCTCGAGCGGGCGCGCGACGAGGCGGTCGCGGCGTCGCGGGCGAAGGACGATTTCCTCGCGGCGCTCTCGCACGAGCTGCGCACGCCATTGAGCCCGGTGCTGCTGCTGGCGAGCGAGGCGGCGGGGGACGAGGAGCTGCCGCCGCAGACGCGCGCGGATTTCGACACGATTCGCAAGAGCGTGGAGCTCGAGGCGCGGTTGATCGACGACTTGCTGGACCTGACGCGCATCACGCGCGGGAAGCTCGCGCTGGACCTGCGTCCGACGGAGCTGGCGGCGGTGGTGAATGACGCGCTGGCGACGGTGCGGGCGGAGTTTGCGGCGAAACGGATCGCATTGACGGTGGCGCTTTCGGACGACCCGCAGCGGGTGCAGGGCGATCCGGTGAGGTTGCAGCAGGTGTTTTGGAATATCCTGAAGAACGCGGTGAAGTTCACGCCGATCGAAGGGCGCGTGCGCATCGAGAGCCGGGTGGAGGAGGAACGGCAGCGCGTGGTCGTGGAGGTTTCGGACACGGGCATCGGCATCACGCCGCAGGAGCTGGAGCGGGTGTTCGACGCGTTTTCGCAGGGCGATCACGCGGGGCATGGCGGGTCGCACCGTTTCGGCGGGCTGGGGCTCGGGCTGGCGATTTCGCGGCGCGTCGTGGAGTTGCACCACGGAAAAATCTCGGCGGAAAGCGCTGGCCGGGATCATGGCGCGACGTTCCGGGTGGAGCTGCCGTTGTTGCGAGTGAGCGAGCCGCCGGCGCGGGCGAAGGCGCCGGGAGGCGGGGCTGCGGCGGCGCCGGTGCGCGCGAGCGTGGGACGCATCCTCTTGGTCGAGGATCATGCGGCGACGCGGGCGGCGCTGGAGCATTTGCTGGCGAGGCGGCGTTACGACGTGCGCAGCGCGGCGACGGCGGCGGAGGCGCGATCGCTCGCGCAGGAGGGCGGATTCGATTTGTTGATTTCGGACATCGGGCTGCCAGATGGGAACGGTTACGAATTGATGGCGGAGTTTCGCGACCGGCACGGGTTGAAAGGAATCGCGCTCACCGGCTATGGGATGGAGGAGGACATTGCGCGGAGCCGGAGCGCAGGTTTTGTGCAGCATCTGACGAAGCCGGTGCGGATGCAGGCGCTGGACGCGGCGTTGGCGGCGGTGAGTGGAATGAAAGCGGCTGAGAGCGGGGAGTCGTCCGATTAAGCCGCCGGCGGCGGGCTCAGTCACAGCTCGACCCCCGCAGAGGGCGTCTGATTGGATGTCGGCGCTCCACCGCACATGAAGTTCCACACCACATTTTTTTGTGCGGCCTTTAGGCGGTGGGCGGCCGTGGCCGTGGCGTGCGGCCTGGGATGGGGTGCGGGGGCCTCGGGCCTTCGCCATGAGGCGGGCTTGCACGAGGAGGCGGAGGTGAAGGCGGTGTTGCTCTACAATTTCGCGCATTTCGTGGAGTGGCCTGCGGGGGCTTTTGCGGAGCCGGATGCGCCGCTGGTGATCGGAATTCTGGGCTACGATCCCTTCGGACGCGCGCTCGACGAACTGGTGGAACACGAGACGGTCGACGGGCATCGCATCGAGGTCGTGCGGTTTCGCGATGCCGGCAAAGCAGCGTCCAGCCATCTTCTTTTCATCAGCTCGAGCGAGCGGGGCGCCAGCGGCTCGATTCTGAAGGCGCTGCGGGGCCGGCCGATCCTCACGGTGGCGGACTTCGATCATTTTCTCGAGCGAGGAGGCGTGGTGCAGCTTTATCGGGGGGCGAACAACAAGGTGCGTCTGCGGGTGAACCTCGCAGCGGCGCGAGAGGCGTCATTGACGCTCAGTGCAAAGCTGCTACGCGTGGCGGACACCGTGCAGCCGCAGTAGACCGCCATGCGTTTTCGCGACCTACCCATCAAGCGAAAGCTCGTCGGCATCATCGTGCTGACGAGTCTGGCGGTGCTGGGGCTGGCGTCGCTGGCGCTGCTCACCTACGAGCTCTACAGTTATCGCGAGACGACGCGGCGACATTTGACGACGGTGGCGGAGATCATCGCGGCGAACAGCACGGCGGTGTTGATCTACGACGACGAGAAGCTCGCGGCGGAGATCCTGTCGGGGTTGCGCGCGGAGAAGGAAGTGACGGCGGCGGCGCTGTTCGACAAGAGCGGGCAGATGTATGTGTCGTTTCCCGCGGGCGCGGAAACGCCGCTGCGGCCCGGGCCGGACGGGATTCATTTCGAACTGCGGCACGTGACGGTTTTTCAGCCGGTGGTGGAGGGCGGCAATCGCGTGGGCACGCTGTATATGCTCGGCGATCTGGCGGAGGTTTACAGCCGGGTGGGCGTTTATGGGCTGGTGCTGCTGGCGCTGATCGCGGGCTCGGGGGTGGTGGCGTTGCTGCTGTCGAACTGGTTTCAACGGCTGATTTCCCAGCCGGTGCTCGATCTGGCGGAGACGGCGCGCGTGGTGTCCGAGCAGAAGGACTATTCGGTGCGGGCGGTGAAGCTGAGCAACGACGAGATCGGCGGATTCACGGAGGCGTTCAACTCGATGTTGAACCAGGTGCAGTCGAGTCATTCGGCGTTGCGGGCGAGCGAGGAGCGGCTGTCGGCGGTGTTTCAGCAGGCCGGGGCCGGGATCGCGCAGACGGACCTGGGCGGGCGTTTTCTGATGGTGAACGACCGCTACTGCGAGATCGTCGGGCGGCCGCGCGAGAAGGTATTGGATTTGCGGATGCAGGACATCATCCATCCGGCGGACCTGGGGCATCATTTGTTCCTGATGGAAAATTCGGCGCGCGAGGGGGCGTCGTTCGTGGCGGAGATGCGCTACGACCGGCCGCAGGGCGGCTTCGTGTGGGTGCGGAACAGCGTGGCGTTCATCCGCAACGCGCAGGGCGTGGTGGAGTCGGCGCTCGCGGTGACGGAGGACATCACGAGCTCGAAGCGCACGGAGAAGGAGCTGGAGCGGGCGCGCGACGAGGCGCTGGCGGCGTCGCGGGCGAAGGACGATTTTCTGGCGGCGCTGTCGCACGAGCTGCGCACGCCGTTGAATCCGGTGCTGCTGCTGGCGAGTGAATCGGCGGAGGACCCGGCGCTGCCGGAGAACGTGCGGAGCGATTTCGCGACCATTCGCAAGAACGTGGAGCTCGAGGCGCGGCTGATCGACGACCTGCTCGATCTGACGCGGATCACGCGCGGGAAGCTGCTGCTGGACCTGCGCTCGCACAGCGTGCACGCGATCCTGCGCGATGCGCTCGCAACGGTGCGCGGCGAGTTGGAGGCGAAGAAGATCGTGCCCGCGATCGACCTGGCGCCGGGCAATCCGGTGGTGCTGGGCGACTCGGTGCGGTTGCAGCAGATATTTTGGAACGTGCTGAAGAACGCGGTGAAGTTCACGCCCGACTATGGCGAGATTTCGATCAAGACGCGCGTCCCTGGCGACGGCAGCCAGGTGCGGGTGGAGATCACGGACAGCGGCATCGGCCTGGAGCCGGCGGAGATCGAGCGGATTTTCGATGCGTTTTCGCAGGGCGATCACGCGGGGCCGACGGGTTCGCATCGCTTTGGCGGCGTGGGCCTGGGCCTGGCGATCTCGCGGATGCTGGTGGAGCTGCACCACGGCTCGATCGATGCGTCGAGCGAAGGGCGCAATCGGGGGGCGAAGTTCATCATCGAGCTGCCGCTGTTGCGGGCGGATACGCGCTCGCCGCTCGAGCCTCAGCCGGCGGCGGAACCGAATCCCGCCAATGGCGTGTCGTCGCAGCCGCAGGTGCTGCGCGGACGCGTGTTGCTGGTGGAGGACCATGCCCCCACCCGCTCGACGCTGCAGCAATTGCTGATGCGGCGGCGCTACGAGGTGGTCGCGGCCGGCACGGTGGCCGAGGCGCGGATGTTGATGGAGAAGGAGCGCGTGGACTTCGTGATTTCCGACATCGGTTTGCCGGATGGAAACGCCTACGAACTGATGGAGGAGTTGCGCGCGACGCAGGGGCTGACGGGGATCGCGCTGACGGGCTATGGCATGGAGAGCGACATTGCGCGGAGCCATGCGGCGGGTTTTGCGATCCACCTGACGAAGCCGTTGCGCGTGCAACTGCTGGACGAGGCGCTGGGGAAAATCGCGACACACGTGCCGCCGCGGTGAAGGCGGTGAAGGCTGGTTGAGGGAGGTTTTTGGCGCTAATCGGAGTCGGATGCGCGGCTTCTGGTCCCGCTGCTGACACGACCGGGCCTTGTGCGGCGGGGGTTCCTGTGTTGCGTGTCGGAGTTCTCCCATGCGCAGCGTAAAGGAATTTGCCGCAGCGAAGCGTGAAGGTCGCAAGATCGTCATGGTGACGGCGTATGATTCCTGGTCGGCGCGGCTGCTGGCCGAGTCGCCGGTCGACTGCCTGCTCGTGGGCGACAGCGTGATGATGGTGATGCACGGGCAGCAGGACACGCTGGGGGCGACGGTGGAGTTGATGGCGCTGCACACGAGCGCGGTGGCGAAAGGCGCGGCGGGAAAATTCATCGTGGCGGATCTGCCGTTTCTCGCGGCGCGCAAGCGGGTGGCGCATGCGCTCGATGCGGCGGCGCAGCTGATGCGGGCGGGGGCGCACGCGGTGAAGATCGAAGGTGTGCGCGGGCATGCGGACGTGATCGCGCATCTCGTCGAGTCGGGGATTCCGGTGATGGGTCATCTCGGATTGCAGCCGCAGTCGGTGCATGCGCTGGGCGGTTATACGGTGCAGGCGCGAGGCGAGAAGGACGCGGAACGATTGCGCGAGGACGTGGCTTCGCTGGAAAAAGCGGGGACGTTTGCGGTCGTGCTGGAATGCATCCCGCGCAAGCTCGCGCGGACCGTGACGGCGGAGACGAGCCTGCCCACCATCGGCATCGGCGCAGGCACCGGCTGCGACGGTCAGGTGCTGGTGTTGCACGATCTGCTCGGCTTCAATCCGGAGTTTCGACCGAAGTTCGTGCGGCGTTTCGCGAGCGGTGCGAAGGTCGTGAAGGACGGCGTGGCGAAGTTTTCGCGGGCGGTGCGGGCGGGGACGTTTCCCGCGGGGAAGGAGAGTTTCGAGTGAACGGCATCAAGGTGGTTCACACGGTGGAGGCCTGGCGGGCGCTGCGGGCGGAGCATCGGGTGGCGAACCGCATCATCGGGTTTGTGCCGACGATGGGCGCGCTGCACGCGGGGCACGGGTCGCTTTTCGAAGCGGCGCGACAGGAGTGCGACGTCGTGCTCGCGTCGGTGTTCGTGAATCCGACGCAGTTCGACGATCCGAGGGATTTTGCGAAGTATCCGCGCGTGCTCGAGGCGGATGTCGCGATGATGGAGGCCGCGGGCGTGGACGTCGCGTTTGCGCCGTCGGTCGATGAAATGTATCCAAACGGCCAGCACTACACGGTGAGCGAGGAGGCGTTGAGCCGTGAATTGTGCGGGGCGCACCGGCCCGGGCATTTCACGGGCGTGCTGACGGTGGTGATGAAGCTGCTGCAGATTGCGGGCGCGGACCGGGCGTATTTCGGCGAGAAGGATTTTCAGCAGCTGCAGCTGGTGCGCGGGATGTGCGCGGCGTTTTTCGTGGAGACGAAGATCGTGGGATGTCCGACGGTGCGCGAAGCGGACGGGCTGGCGATGAGCTCGCGCAACGCGCGCCTGACCCGAGAGCAGCGGGAACTGGCGCCGGCGTTTCATCGGGCGCTCGTGGAGGAACAGGCGGCGGAGGGAGCGCGGGCGCGGCTCGAACGGCTGGGCTTTCGGGTGGATTATGTGGAGGATCGCGACGGGCGACGGCTGGGCGCGGTGCGGCTGGGCGAGACGAGATTGATCGACAATGTGGTGCGGGGAATGACGACGGGAGCTTCGCCATGAGAAAAAACGTGCTCTTTCTGCTCAGCGGATCGATTGCGTGCTACAAGGCGTGCGCGGTGGTGTCGCGGCTGGCGCAGGCCGGCGTGACGGTGCAGACGGCGGCGACGGCGGCGGCGTTGAAGTTCGTGGGTGCGGCGACGCTGGAGGGGTTGAGCGGGCGGCCGGTGTTTTCGGATGTGTTCGAGGCCGGACGCGCGCTGGAACATATCGAGCTGGCGCGGCAGGCGGATCTCGCGCTGGTGTGTCCTGCGACGGCGAATACCTTGAACAAGCTGGCGGCGGGACTCGGCGACGATCCGGTGAGCACGCTGTTTCTGGCGTGGGAGATCAAAACGAAGCCGTGGCTCGTCGCGCCGGCGATGAATGCGATGATGTGGGAGCATCCGGCGACCGTGAAGTCGCTCGCGACGCTGCGGTCCTGGGGCGTGCGCGTGATCGAGCCGGCGGAAGGTCCGCATGCGTGCGGCGAAGGCGGGGCGGGGCGGCTGCGCGAGCCGGAGGAGATTGCGACGGAGGTTTTGCGGATTTTGGAGGCGAGCGGGAAATGACGGTTCGCGGCGCGGCGCTCATCACCCTGACGGTGGCGGTGGGGAATACATCGGTGTTCGTGGGCGTGTTTGCGGGCGAGAAGTTGAGAAAATCCTTTCGACTCGAGCCGGCGGAGTTGATCCGGCTGCCGCTGCGCGTGGGGGCGAAGGTGGACCGTGCCGCGGTTTGTTCGGTGGTGCCGGCTTTGACGCCGGACGTGTTGCGGCTGATTCGACGGACGTGGGAAATCGAGGCGCGGGTGTTGTCGGCGGACGCGGCGCACGGGTTGAAAATCGGCTATCGGCGGCCGCGGGAGATGGGCGCGGATCGCGTGGCGGCGGCGCTCGGGGCGCGGACGATCTGGCCGGGGCGCGATGCGATCGTGGTCGACTTCGGGACGGCGACGACGGTGACGGCAGTTTCGCGCGATGGCACGGTGGTGGGCGGAGCGATCTTGCCCGGCGCGGCGCTGTGGCCGGAGGTGCTGGCGGATCGCACGGCGTTGTTGCCGAGTGTGGCGGTGCGACGGCCGAGGTCCGCGGTGGGGCGGTCGCCGGCGGAGGCGATTGCGAGCGGGTGTTTTTTCGGACAGGTCGGCGCGATTCGCGAAGTGGTGTCGCGCGTGAAACGCGAGGCGTTTGGCGGGCGCGCGGCGGTGCGCGTGGTGGCGACGGGGGGGAATGCGAGGTTGTTCGCGAACGAAGGGTTGTTCGATGCGGTCGAGCGGGAGCTGGTGCTGATCGGATTGAACGAGTTCGCGGGGCGGGCGTGAGGCGATCGCGGGTGGTGACGGCGTGGTCACGGCGACGCCGGTTTTCACTCGTCGCTCTGGATTCTTCGCTTCGCCCAGAATGACAGTGAAGCGTTTTAGCGGTGGAGTTGGGCGACGGCGGCGATGGCGCGGTCGAGCGAGCGGATGTTGACGGGCTTGGTGAGGTGCTCGGAGAAGCCGGCGTCGCGCGAGCGGGCGAGGTCCTCCTCCATGCCGTAACCGCTGAGCGCGATGCCCACGAGGTCGGGATTGCGCTCGCGCAATTCGCGCCAGAGTTCGCAGCCATCGCCGTCGGGGAGGCCGAGGTCGGAGATCACGAGGTCGATCGTGTGATCGCGCGCGCGGTCTTGCGCTTCGGCGATCGAGCCGGCGGTGATGACCTCGAATTTCCGCCGCGCGAGCAGTTGCTGGAGGGAGGTGCGGGTGGCGACGTGGTCCTCGACGAGCAGGATGCGTTTGAAGCGTTCGCGCGCCTGTTCGCTGGCGTTGAAGCGACTGCGGTCGAGGAGCAGCGTGGTGGCGGGAGTGCGTTCGCGTTTGTGCGGCAGGACGCTGTCGGTGGCGAGGGGCAGGTCGACTTCGAAGGTGGCGCCCTGGCGGGGGCCGGCGCTGGCGGCGCGAATGGCGCCGCCGTGTTTTTCGAGGAGCTGTCGGGAGATCGCGAGGCCGAGGCCGAGGCCGCCGAAGCGGTGCTCGCCCTGCGAGAAGGCGGCGAAGATTTTCGCGAGATCGGTTTCCGAGAGGCCGATGCCGCTGTCGGTGACGCGGACGAAGAGGCGCTCGCCGGCGGGGTCGACGCTGGTCTCGATATCGATGCGGCCGCCTTCGGGGGTGAACTTGATGGCGTTGCTGATGATGTTCCAGAACACCTGCTGGAGCCGGACGGCGTCGCCGATGACGATCGCGCGCGGCGCGAGGAGTTTTACGGAGAGGCTGATTTGTTTCAGTTCGATGTCGCGGGAGACGACGCCGATCGCATCGCGCAAGGCGGTGTGCACATCGAGCGGTTTCATCTCGAGGGAAAGCTTGCCGTGGGCGATGCGGGTGAGGTCGAGCAGGTCGTCGATGAGGCGGGCCTCGAGGCTGACGTTGGCGGCGATGGTCTTGAAGATGGCGCGAACGGCTTCGGGAAAATCGGGATTCTCGGCGCCGTCGCTGGCGAGCATGAGCACGGGATTCAGCGGCGTGCGGAGCTCGTGGGAGAGTGCGGCGAGGAAATCGTCCTTCGCCTGCGAGGCGGCGACGGCGTCGTTCCGCGCGACGACGGCTTCGTGGTAGAGGCGGGCGCGCTCCTCTTCGGCGCGTTTGCGGCTGATGAAGTGGGCGATGCTTTCGGCGGTGAGCGTGAGCTCGTTGAGAATGCGCGGATCGAATTTATGGCGCGCGAAGAGGGCGACGACGCCGAGAAGCCGGCCTTCCAGGAGGAGAGGATAACCGGCGAGGGAGGTCATGCGTTCGCGGCGGACCCAGGCGGGTTCGTCGGGCGCCGCGTCTGCGGCGAGATCGGCGACGAGCATGGGCCTGCGCGTGGCGGCGATTTCGCCGATGCGCGACTCGCCGAGGGGAACGCGGGCATGGTCGTCGCCGAACGGCAGGCTCAACCCCGCGCTGGCGCGAAGCTGGAGCGTCGCGGTGGGTTCGTCGAACGTCCAGATGCGCGCAAACGAGGCGGTGATGCGTTGAACGAGGATGTCGGCGATTTCCTGCAGAATGACGGGAAGCTCGCCGGTGCGGGCGACGGCGACGGCGACTTCGGCGCGGAGGGCGGCGACGCGGGCTTCCTCGGCGGCGGCGAGCTCGGCGTTTTTGTGGTCGGTGACGTCGCGTGAAACGGCGAGGATTTTTTGCGGGGAGCCGTCGGCGCCGAGGATGGGGCGGCAGACGACGTCCCACCATTTGGGCGTGCCGCCGGTGGTGCGCCAGAAGCCGCGGAAGCGGGCGAGTTTGCCGGAGCGTGCGAGGCGGCAGGCGTTTTCGGCGGCGGCGCGGCCCTCCCCTTCCCAGAGGCTGGGCCAGTAGGTGTGGGCGACGGTGTCGAAGTCGTCGATCTCCAGGAGCTGGAGGCCTCCGGCGTTCATGAACGCGAGCCGACCGTCGAGATCGAGAACGGTGATGCAGTCGGGGCTGCTTTCGAGGATGCGGCGGTTGAATTCCTCGCTGGCCTGGAGGGCTTCCTCGGCGCGTTTGCGAGCGGTGATGTCGGTGTTGACCTCGAGGACGGCGCGAAGGCGGCCGTTGCTGTCGTGGTGCACGACCCACTGGCTGGCGACGACGATGATGCGGCCGTCCTTGCGGCGGTGGAGGACCTCGCCTTCCCAACGACCGTGTTGATGGAGCTGGTCTTGGATTTTTTCGAGCGGTTCGACGTATTGCGCAGCGAGCAGCATGTGCGAGTTCTGGCCGAGGGCGTCGTCCTTGGTGTAGCCGTAGAGGTTCTCGGCGCCTTGATTCCAGAAGACGATGCGCTCCTTGGGCGAGCGGGCGAGGACGGGCGCGAGGTCGAGGAGTTGGGCTTGTTCGCGGAGGCGCTGTTCGCTTTCGCGGAGCTCGGCGTTGCGGGTGGCGAGCTCCTCGTTGAGCGTGGTGAGTTCCTCGTTGGCGGACTCGAGCTCCTCGTTGGAGGTTTCGAGTTCCTCGTTGAGACTTTGGAGTTCCTCGTTGGCGGATTGGACCTCCTCGTTGGAGGCCTGGAGTTCTTCGACGGAGGTGTCGTGTTGTTCGCGCAGGGTGTCGAGGTGCTCGCGGATTTCGGCGTAGTCGCGCTTGAGGTCGGAGTAGCGGCGCGACTCGGCTTGCGAAGCCTTGGCGTCGGAGCGGCTGGCGGTGCGGGGCGGCGGAGCGGGCGGGGGCGCGACGGGCTCGAAGAGGACGAGGAAGCAGCGGGTCTGGAGATTTTTGAGCGGGGCGATCTCGATGTTGACGAGGCTGCGCGAGCGGCCGAAACGGACTTCTTTTTCGCGGACGGGTTTGTTGTCGCGGCGGGCGCGCTGGAGGGATTTCTGGAGGCTGAGCGCGAGGTTTTCGCGGGCCATCTTCAGGAGGTTGAAGCTGGCCTTGCCGGTGGGGAGTTCGAGGTAGCGCTGGACGTCGCCGCGGAATTGCAGGATTTCGCCGTCTTCGTTGATGAGGACGCCGGCGGGCGCGTATTTGGCGAGGGTGAGGCGGTCGGCTTCCTTGAAAGCGTCGAGCGAGTTGAACTCGGCGTGGCGGGTGGCGGGGGTGGTGCGGGCGCCGACTTTGAGGACGGGGAGCGTGGGCGGGCGTTCGTAGCGGAGCCAGCTGACGGCGGTTTTGCGGGCGTAGATCTTGTGGTTCTTTTCGACGGGCTCGAAGAAGTTGGTGAACTGGCCGACGGATTCGGAGGTGCCGAGGACGAGGTAGCCCGAGGGTTTGAGGGCGTAGTGGAAGGCGGGGATGATGCGTTGCTGCAGCGCGGGCTCCAGGTAGATGAGCATGTTGCGGCAGCTGATGAGATCGACGCGGGTGAACGGCGGATCGGTGAGGAGGTTGTGCTGCGCGAAGATCACCATGTCGCGGATGGTTTTTTGCACGCGATAGCCGTCGGCCTCGCGGGTGAAGTAGCGCTGGAGACGCGCGGGCGAAACGGTGTCGACGTGGGCTTTCGCGTAGCGGCCGGCGCGGGCGTGATCGAGGACGGCGTGATTGACGTCGGTGGCGAAGATCTGGATGGGCGTGCGGATGGAGTTCTGCTCCGCGAACTCGGCGTAGGCGATGGCGAGGGAATAGGGTTCCTGGCCGGTGGAGCAGCCGGCGACCCAGATGCGGATCGTGTCGGCGGACGACTGGTTTTGGACGAGCTTGGGGAAGATGCGCTTCTTGAGGGTTTCGAAGACGGTCGGGTTGCGGAAGAAGCTGGTGACGTTGATCAGGAGGTCCTGATAGAGCGCGTCGAGTTCGGTGGGGTGCTGGCGGAGGAAGCGCGTGTAGGCTTCGAGGCCTTTGAGTTTGTGGAGGGTCATCCGGCGCGTGAGGCGGCGGCGGATGGTGTTGGGGCGGTAGAAGCTGAAGTCGGTGCCGGTGCGTGTGCGCAGGAGGATGAAGATTTTCCGCAGGTTCAGGTCTTCGGGGGCGGCGGGCCAGGAAGCGGAATCTTTCTGCCTGCGGTCGAGCGGCGCGGAGCGGGACGAGAGGGTGCTGCGGCGGCGGCGGGCGTTGGCGGCGGCGCGGGATTTGGTCTGGAGCGGCTGGTCGAGAAGGCGGCCGATTTCGGCGGCGATTTTTTCGGGTGGGAGAACGAAATCGACGCAGCCGGTGGCGATCGCGCTGCGCGGCATGCTGTCGTATTTCGACGAGGCGTGGTCTTGCGCGAAGGTGAGGCCGCCGGCGGCTTTGATGGCGGCGATACCCTTGGCGCCGTCGGAGCCGGCGCCGGAAAGGATGACGCCGATGGCGCGTTCTTTCTGGTCGGCGGCGAGGGACTGGAGGAAGTGATCGATCGTGCGCGCGGGGCCGCCGTTTTTGCGGCGCGGGGTGAGTTTGAGGATGCCGTTTTCGATCGTGAGGCTGCTGTTGGGCGGGATGACGTAGATGTGGTTGGCGGCGACGCGGGTGTTTTGCGCGATCTCGTGGACGGGCAGCGTCGCGGTGCGGCCAAGCAATTCGGACAAGAGGCTGCGATGGGTCGGGTCGAGGTGCTGGACGAGCACGTAGGCGACGGGGCCGGCCGAGGGCAGATTTCGCAGCAGTTCGGAATACGCCTCGAGCCCGCCCGCGGAAGCGCCAATACCGACGATTTTGAGCAGAGGCGTGCCGGGGGAAGACTTACGAGGGTTCGGGGGAGAACCGGAACGTTTCACCATGGGGAGCAGAACCGCGGCGGGTGCCGCGGGCGGAGCGGAACAGTGGACAGTTGGGTATCGGACGCACGGGGCGGACGGAAACCGGGGAAGAATCGCGAAAAAACCCCGGAGACCGCGCCGACGCCAAGTTGTTTCCGGGCAAAGCGGCGGCACAACTTCGCCTCGCGTTTGCCGCGGGGATGAGCTGACGTTTCAGTTCCCTATGCCGGTTGGTGCACCGATATCCGAAGTCGAGTTGGAGGCCGAACGCCTGCTCCGGGCGTTGATGCATGTGGATTGTGATCCACACGGGCGCACGTGGAATCTGGATACGTGCCGCGAGATCGCGCCGCTCACGCTGGAGATCAACCGGCTGAAGAAGGAGAAGAACGCGGTGATCCTCACCCACTCGTATGTGGAGCCGGAGATCATTTACGGCGTGGGTGATTTCAAGGGGGACTCCTATTACCTGAGCGAGAAGGCGAAGGAATCGCGGGCGGACGTGATCGTGTTTGCCGGCGTGGTGTTCATGGCGGAAACGGCGAAGATCCTCTCGCCGCAGGCGCAGGTGGTGGTGCCGGACCGGCATTCGGGCTGCTCGCTGGCGGATTCGATCGATGGCGAAGGCGTGCGACGGCTGAAGGCGCTGTATCCGGATGCGACGGTGGTGTGCTACATCAACAGCACGGCGGAGGTGAAGGCGGAGTCGGACGTGTGTGTGACGTCGGGCAACGTTTACGACATCGTGGCGAAGCTGCCGGGGCGGCGGGTGTTGTTCGTGCCGGACCGGCTGATGGCGGAGAATGTGCGCGCGGAAATGAAGCGGCGCGGGGTGGACAAGGAGATCGTCTCGTCGGACGGCACGTGTGTCGTGCACGATCAGTTCACGCCGGCACAGATTGCGGAGGCGCGGGCGCAGTTTCCCGGATTGAAAGTCGTGGCGCATCCGGAGTGCATGCCGGAGGTGGCGGCGGTGGCGGACTTCATCGGGAGCACGGGCGCGATGATGAAGTATGTGAAGACGACGAACGCGCCTTACTACCTGATGTTGACGGAGTGCGGCCTCGTGAGCCGGCTGCAGGTCGAGGATCCGGAGAAGAACTTCATCGGCGGATGCCGGCTGTGTCCCTTCATGAAAATGAACACGCTCGAGAAAGTGCGCGATGCGCTGAAGGCGCCGCGACCCGAGCAGATCATCACGCTCGACGAAGATCTGCGGCAGCGGGCGGCGCGGTGCATCGAGAGGATGTTCGAACTGGCGCCGAAGTCGTAGCTGCGGCGATGAGATCAGCGATCAAATGACGGCTCGGCGGGACGCCTCGCCCCACCCCTTTAAATTATGCTCACACCACGCACGGAACACTTGATCGACCTCGCGCTCGAGGAGGATGCGGGGCTGGGGGATGTGACGAGCCGCGGGATTTTTCCGGCGACGCACCGTTCGCGGGGATTTATCGAGGCGAAACAGGATTTGGTGGTGTGCGGCGGAGAGATCGCGGCGCGGGTGTTTGCGCGCGTCGATGCGGCGCTGAAGGTGAAGCGATTGGTCGACGAGGGCGGGCGGGTGAAGGCGGGCGGCAAGGTGCTCACGGTCGAGGGGCCGACGGCGGCGCTGCTGACAGCGGAGCGGGTGGCGTTGAATTTCCTGCAGCGGTTGTCGGGCATCGCGACGCAGGCGCGAAAGTTTGCGGCGGCGGTCGACGGGACGGGTGTGAGGATTGTGGATACGCGCAAGACGACGCCCGGCTGGCGGGCGCTGGAAAAATACGCGGTGCGCTGCGGCGGCTGCGTGAATCACCGCTCGTCGCTGGGCGAACATGTTTTGATCAAGGACAATCACATCGCGGCGGCGGGGTCTTTGACGAAGGCGGTGAAGCTCGCGCGGGCGGCGGCGCCGCATCTGGCGAAGATCGAGGTGGAGGCGAAGACCCTCACGGAGGTGCGCGAAGCGATGCGTGCCGGCGCGGAGGTGATCCTCCTCGACAACATGACGCCGCAGCAGGTGCGCGAGGCGGTGGGTGTGATCGGGGGTGCGGCGGTCGTGGAGGTGTCGGGCGGCGTGCGCTATGAGACGCTGCGGGCGTATGCGGTGGATGGCGTCGACGTGATCAGCATCGGGGCGCTCACGCATTCGGCGCCGGCGGCGGACTTGAGTTTGACGGTCGTGGCGGGGCGCGGCGGGAAGGCGAAAGGCCGAAAGAGTGCGGATTGAAAGCCTGCCCCACCCTACTTTGCGAATGAACGTGCTGCGGACGGATTGCCTGGTGATTGGGGCGGGGCTGGCGGGGTCGGCGTATGCGCTGCAGATGGCGAAGCGCGGGTTTGCGGTGGAGCTGCTTTGCCTGGCGGAGCCGATGGTGGCGAACAGCGACTGGGCGCAGGGCGGGATCATTTACGATACGCGGGGCGAGCCGGAGTCGCTGGCGCGCGACATCTTCGAGGCGAGCGACCGGACGGCGAATCCGGCGGCAGTGGACCTGATCGTGCGCGAGGGACCGGCGGCGGTGAAGGAGTTGCTGATCGACGAAGCGGGGGTGGAGTTCGACCGCGATCCGGCGGGTGGGCTGGATTTCACGCGCGAAGGCGGTCACAGCAAACGGCGCATCATTCACGCGAAGGATGCGACGGGTCATGCGATCTTGAGCGCGGTCGCGGCGCGGGTGGACGCGACCGCGAAAATCACGCGCCGTCCCGAATGCGTGGCGATCGATCTGCTCACGCTGTCGCACAATTCCTCGGAAACGGCGGACAAGTATCGTCCGCTGACCTGCTTTGGCGCGTATGTGCTCGATGCGCGGAGCGGCGAGGTGTTCGCGATCGTGGCGAAGAAGACGGTGCTGGCGACAGGCGGGCTCGGGCAGATTTTTCTCCATACGACGAATCAGCCGGGCAGCGTCGGTCATGGCGTGGCGATGGCGTATCGCGTGGGCGCGCGGTTGATCGATCTCGAATACGTGCAGTTTCACCCGACGGTTTTCGCGAAGAAGAACGCGCCGCGTTTTCTCATCAGCGAAGCGGTGCGCGGCGAAGGCGCGGTGCTGGTGAATGGCCGCGGGGAAAAATTCGTGGACGCGGCTCATCCGCGGGGATCGCTGGCGCCGCGCGATGTGGTGGCGCGTGCGATCAAGCAGGAGCTCGCGACGAGCGGCGAGGCGGGGGTGTTTCTCGATCTTTCCGCGATGAAGCCGGCGTTCGTGCGCGAGCGCTTTCCGAACATTTACGAACGGTGCCTGCGCTACGGCGTGGACATCACGCGCGAGCCGATCCCGGTGGTGCCGGCCGCGCACTTCGCGTGCGGCGGCGTGCACACGGATTTGGCCGGCAGGACGAGCGTGTGCCATTTGAACGCGATCGGCGAAACGGCGTGCACGGGGCTGCATGGCGCGAACCGGCTGGCGAGCACATCGCTGCTCGAGTGCGTGACGGGAGCGAAGTTCACGGCGATTGCCGACGCGAACGAATTGAGCGAAAGGCGCGGAGATGATCACCTCCCGATGCCGCGACCGTGGGAGAGTCCGACGCGCGATGCGGATCCGGTGCTGATCCGGCAGGACATGCTGCAGGTGCAGCATACGATGTGGAATTATGCAGGAGTGGTGAGATCGCCGCGGCGATTGACGCGGGCGCGGCGGGTGCTGCTGGAGCTGCGCGAGGAGATCCTGAGTTTTTACCGCGGCTGCCGGCTGACGCGCGAGCTGGTGGAATTGCGCAACGCGGTGCAGACGGCGCTGCTGGTCGTGCATGCGGCTTCGCTGAATCCGCAGAGCAAGGGGTGTCACTACGTGGTCGAGGAGGAGTAGCGCGGGGCGAAGGTGGGAGCGGCGAGCGGTGCTTGCGCGGTGAGGGCACCGCGTCTCCCTGGCTCATCCTCGAAGCTTCGGGTTGCGGCCCTACACGGCGACGGATTCGGAGGAGGGCTTGCGCGGCGTGCCGTGCGAGAAATCGACACGGTTGGCGTAGACGGTTTTGGGCTGCGGCTCGCGTTGGGAGCGCTGGGCGTCGAGCTGGGCGCGGAATTCCTGCGGCGACATCTGTTTGTGCTGCTTGAAGACGCGCGCGAAATACGCTGGATCGGCGAAGCCGCTCGCGTAGGCGATTTCCGAGATCGTCAGGCCGGTGGTGCTGAGGGCGAGGATGGCGCCCTCGATGCGAATGCGTTGGATGTAATGCGTGAGGCGCTCGTCGGTCTCGACATGGAAGAGGTGCGAGAGGTAGTCGGCGGAGCAGCCGAGCGCGGCGGCGATGTCCTGCACGCGGAGGTCGGGATTGGAGAACTGTTCGCGGACGATGACTTTTGCCTGAAAGACCTTGCCGACATCGCCGTTGAGATTGCCGGTGCCGGTCTCGACGATGTTGCGGAAGAGTCCGAGCAACGCGAGGAGGAGGCCCTTGACGACGGCGTCGCGCGCCGGCGCCTGCATCACGTGAGCGTGCGCGAGGCTGTTGGTGAGGGTGAGGAAGACGTCGAGATTGGGCGCGTCGAAGAACTCGATCGCTTCGATGTCGGGATGCTGCGGCGAGGCTTCGAACGCGAGGTGAAGGCTGAGGGTGTTGTTGTAGAAGCCGGCGACGAGATTGCGGAAGGGCTGGTCGGGATCGGCGCGGACGGTTTCGCCGTGCGGCACGGCGGCGGGCACGATGCACATTTCGCCGGGTTGGAGTTCGAAGCGCTCGCGGGGAAAGCGAAACTCGGTGCGGCCGAAGAGCTGGAAAAAGATTTCCGGCCGGTAGTGATAATGCATGCCGCGGAGGTTTTGCGCGGGCTTCACTTCCTTGGGAATGCGAACGCGGAGAAGGCCGCGCTCCGCCTGCTTGATCCACAGATCGAAGATGCTGCGCATCTCCGCGCGATCTTGATGGCTCAAGGTCTTGGCATCGAAGAGGGCTTTCACAAAGCAGCGCGGATACGGTCGGGGGCGGCGGGCGGGGTGGGCACCTTGGTGTTGACCGCGGTGGTGCACAAAAGATGCAAGGAAACGCGTCTCCTGCGATCCCGAATAGGTTTTATCCGGATGATTCAGGATTTTTCCGATGTCGCCGGAGGGGCGAACGGTCAATGGGTCCGTCGCCGCGCCGAGCGACAAGGGTTGAAGCGATTACGGCTGGGAGACCAGGACGCGATAGGCCCAGGCTCGCAACGCGAGGGGAGCGGCGGCGGACTGCTCGACGACTTCGCCGGAAAATGCGTCGCGCCAGCGTCCGGCGAGGGCGGGGTCGTAGAGGTCGGCGGCGACATCGCGGGCGCTGAGGTTGAGCAGCGCGAGGACGCGCTGACCGCCGGCCTCGCGCAGCACGGCATAGACGGATTCGTTTTGCGTCGAAGGGAGTCGGCGCATGGAAGCGCCGGTTTGGAGCGCGGGATGAGTGCGACGCAGCTGAATGAGCGTGCGATAGAAAGCGGTGAGAGAGGGATTGGGCGTCCACTCGATCGGGTCGCGTTGGAAAAATTCGAGACGGCGGTCGAGGCCGATTTCCTGGCCGTTGTAGACGAGCGGAATGCCGTCGAGCATGAAGGTGAGGACGGCAAACGGGGCGGTGCCGCCGCCGAGGCGCTCGAATTCGGTGCCTTGCCAGGTGTTCTCGTCGTGGTTGCTCGTGTAGTAGAGCAACGCGGAGCCGGCCGGGAAACGCACGCGGCTGCGCGCGAGAGTGTCGTCGATGTGCGAGGCGCTGGCGCGCCCCTGGGCGACGGCGTTGATGGTGTGCATCATCTCGAAGGCGTAGCTCGCATTGAAGGCGCGCAGCTGGTGCTGCGGGACCTCGGATTCGGAAAGCATGAAGAGGTCGGGCCGCAGTGCGCGGAGGCGGGAGGAAAGCTCGTCCCAGAACGGCGTGGGCACGCCGGTGGCGAAGTCGCAGCGGAAGCCGTCGATGCCGTAGTTTTGGATCCAATACGCCATCGCGGCGTATTCGTAGTCGAGGACGGCGGGATTGGAGAAATCGAACTGGATGACGTCGGTCCAGTCGAACCCGGTCGGCGGCTGGAAGCGGCCGGTGAGATCGCGCACGTAGTATTCCGGATGTTCGCGCGTGAGCGGGTGATCCCATGCGGTGTGGTTGCCGACCCAGTCGAGGATGACGCGGAGGCCCTGCGCATGCGCCGCATCGACGAACTGCTTGAAATCGGCGGCGGTGCCGAACTCGGGGTTGATGGCGTAGTAATCCTTGATCGCGTAGTAGCTGCCGAGCGGACCCTTGCGGTTGAGTTCACCGATCGGATGAATGGGCATGAGCCAGATGACATCCGCGCCGAGGTCGCGAATGCGCGGCAGATCGGCGGTGACGGCGGCGAAGGTTCCGGCGGAGGAGTATTGGCGGACGTTGATTTCGTAGATGACGGCGCGGCGGACCCAATCCGGCTGGCCGAGCGCGGGCTGGCCGGCACAGAGCTGCGGCTGCTCGGCGGCGAAAACGAACGGCGCAGTGGAAAGCGCGAGCGTGAGCGTGAACCAGCACGCGAGGAGGCGAAGAATCGGCAGCATAGGGAGGTGGGGCGTGCCGACAACGAAGCGCGCAAAACGGGCGCTCACCACCGCATTGAACCGGAGGAAGCCGGCAAAGACCGGAGAAAACCTAGGCGGCTGGCCAAATGAGGCGAGGCTCGGTGGGACGTCTCGCCCTCCCCCATTCAGGCCCCTCGCGGAGGGCGGGCTCCATTTACTTCCGTTTTGCGAGGTGGGACTGGAGTTTCTTCAACTCGGGACTCACCGCGCCGCAATCGGTGCCGCAGCCGGGGTTGCGGCGTTTGGCGACCGCTCGCGCGATCAGCCAGATCGCGGCCGCGCCTACGATCATCAATGCGACGATGGTTTGGATTTCCGGAGTCATCTCAGTAGCCGAGCGCGCGGCCGGCCTGGTAGACAAGAAGCGACAAGATCCACGCGGTGCCAGTCATGTAGGCGATTTGGAAAAGCGGCCAGCGCCAGGAGTTCGTTTCGCGGCGGACGATGGCGATCGTGCTGACGCACTGCATCGCGAAAACGTAGAAGACCATCAGCGTGAAGCAGACGAGCGGGGTGAAAAGCGGAGCGCCGTCGGGCCAGCGGGCGCCAAGCAGGGCCTGGCGCAGCGGTTCGGTGTCTTCGTCGTCCTCGGACTGGGCGTTGAAAACGACGCTCATCGTGGAAACGAATACTTCGCGGGCGGCGAACGAACTGATGAGCCCGATGCCGATCTGCCAGTCGAAGCCGAGCGGTTTGATGGCCGGCTCGAGCAGATGACCGGCGCGTCCGGCGAAACTCTGGGCGAGTTCCTGCTGGGGCGGCGTGCCGTCGGGCGCTTTTGGATACGCGGCGAGAAACCACAGGACGATGCTGATGCCGAGGATGACGGTGCCGGCGCGGCGAAGAAAGATCCAGCCGCGCTCGAGCATGTGGAGGACGACGTCGCGCAGCGCGGGCAGGCGATAGGGCGGCAGCTCCATGATCATGAGCGGCGGCTCGCCCTTGAGGAGGGTGCGTTTGAACAACCACGCAAACGCGAAGGCGCCGAAGGTGCCGAGCGCATACATGAGGAGCATGATGCCGACCTTCGTCATGAGCGGCACGCGTTCGCCGGGCACGAGTGCGGCGATCATCAGGAGGTAAACGGGCAGCCGGGCCGAACAGCTCATGAGCGGCGCGACGAGAATGGTGACGAGGCGGTCCTTGTGATTTTCAATCGTGCGCGTGGCCATGATGCCGGGGATTGCGCACGCGTAGGAGCTGAGGAGCGGGATGAAGGATTTCCCGTTGAGGCCGACGCGGCTCATCAGCCGGTCCATGATGAACGCGGCGCGCGCCATGTAGCCCGTGCTTTCGAGCAGGCCGATGAAGAAAAACAGAATAAGAATCTGCGGCAGGAAAATGATCACTCCGCCGACACCGGCGATGGCGCCATCGGTGATGAGATCGCGCAAGTCGCCGGCGGGCATCGACGCTTTCACCCAGTCGGCGAGCGCGGCCATGTGGACGTCGATGAAGTTCATCGGATACTCGGCGAACGTGAAGATGCTCAGGAAGAGCAGCGTCATGATCGCGCCGAGCGTGAGCCAGCCCCAGAACGGATGTGTGACGAAAGCGTCGATCTTGTCGGATGGGCTCGGGCCGGTTTGGCCGGCGGGGATGACGACTTCGCGGGCGATTTCGCCGATGGCATCGTAGCGCGAATTCACGAGCGTGCCGGCCCAGTCGGTCCCCTCGCCTTCCCAGCGTTTTTGCCAGCCTTGAAGAATCTCGGTGGTGCGAGGGCTCAGTGGCGCCGAGCCGGCGACGCGCACGCTGTCCTGGTCGGTGAGCAGAAGGAGCGCCTCGGCGCGGGCGATCAGCGGCGACTTGGCGTCGTTGGCAATGAGCGAGGCTTGGAGGTCGGCGACGGCGTCGGCGATCGCGGCGGGAATGTCCCACGCATGGCGTGCGAGCGGGAGATCGACGCGGCTCATCGCGAGGCGGAGTTCGACGATGCCTTTGCCGTGCACCGCTTCGCAGGCGATGATGGGCACGCCGAGTTCGTGTTCGAGGCGGGCGACGCGGATGTTGAGGCCCGCCTTGGTGGCGAGGTCCATCATGTTGAGGACCACGATGACAGGCCGGCCCAGATCGAGGATCTGGTGCAGGAGGTAGAGGTTTCGCTCGAGATTGGTGGCGTCGAGGATGCAGAGGATGCGATCCGGCTGCGGCGTGTCGGCGCGGCGACCGAGGAGCACATCGCGCGTGACGGCTTCGTCCGGCGAACGCGCGGCGAGCGAATACGTGCCGGGCAGGTCGATAACGGTCATCGGCTGGCCGTGTTGCGAGTAGGTCGTGCCGACTTTCTTCTCGACGGTGACGCCGGGGTAATTGCCGACCTTTTGTTTCAGGCCGGTGAGGGCGTTGAAGAGTGTGCTCTTGCCGCAGTTCGGGTTGCCGACCAACGCGTAGGTGGGGTTGCGCGTCGACGATGTGGTCGGGCCGGAGGAAATGTGAGCGGGCAGTGCCATGTCAGGCGATCGGCTCGACCAGCACGTGATCGGCCTCGGTCTTGCGAAGCGTCAGGCTGTAGCCGCGGACTTTTATTTCGATCGGATCGCCGAGGGGGGCGGTGCGGACGAGTGTGACCCGCGTGCCGGGGCTCAGGCCCATTTCGCGGAGCCGAAGGAACGCGGGGCCGCTCTTGGGAAATTGCCTGACGACGGCGGAGGCGCCGACGGCGAGCGCGGACAGAGCGACCGGGTTGGCCATGGTGGAAGCTCAGGCGCGCCGAAGCTGCTCGACGAGGATGTTCTTCGCGGCGTCGTGGCTGAGCGCGATGCGGTTGCCGTTGACCTGGCAGAGAATCGTGGTGCTGCCGGAAATCTTGGTGATGCAGGCGGACTCGCCGAGGCCCATTTCGCGGACGCGTTGGCAGAACTCGCTCTTGCCGGCCAACTCGCGCACGAGACCCACCCCACCCGCCGGAAGCTGGCAGAGAGGAAGGAGTGCGGTCGAGGTGCGACTTAGGGCGGTCACTCGGGGAATGAGACTCGATTTCAGTGAACCTTCAAGAAAAAGGCCCAGTCGCGGTGAGGCGACTGGGCCTTTGTAAGAAATTTAGCGCTTGCGGCGCTTTACGGCTAATTGGACGCCGGAGAAGCGGACGAGGCCTTGGAGGCGTTCGAACTCGTTGGGGTCGAGGTGCGCCGCTTCCTTGAGCTGGGTTTCGGCGCGTGCGAGCGCCTCTTCGACGGCTTTTTCGTCGATCTTTTCCTCGTTGATCGCGTGTTCGGCGAGAACGCGGACCCGGTCGCCTTCGACTTGGGCAAACCCGCCGCCGATCACGAGGAACTCGGTGGTGTTGCCTTTCGTGACGCGGAGCTCGCCGTCTTCGACCTGCGTGAGCAGCGGGATGTGGCCGGGGAGCACGCCGATTTCGCCCTCGACGGTCGGGATGACGACCGTGTCGATCGTGTCCGAGTAGACGCGGGCTTCGGGGGTGACGATTTCGAGAGTTAAGGGCATGTTGGGATCGTTCTCTTTCTCGTTCTCTTTCTCGTTCTCGAACCCTCGCGAGAACGAGGAACGAGAAAGAGAACGAGAACGATTTGTCAGGCCTTCTTCGCCGCGGCCAACACCTCGTCGATGCCGCCCTTCATGTAAAAGTCGCCTTCGGGGACGTCGTCGAGCTGGCCGTCGAGGATCATCTTGAAGCCGCGGACGGTTTCCTTGACGGAGACGTATTTGCCCGGGGTGCCGGTGAACACTTCCGCGACAGAAAACGGCTGCGAGAGGAAGCGCTGGATTTTGCGCGCGCGATAGACGGTCTGCTTGTCTTCGGGCGAGAGTTCGTCGAGGCCGAGAATCGCGATGATGTCCTGAAGGTCCTTGTAGCGCTGGAGGACGCGCTGGACTTCGCGCGCGACGAAGTAGTGTTCTTCGCCGACGATGTCGGGCGCGAGCGCCTTCGACACGGACGAGAGCGGATCGACGGCGGGGTAAATGCCGAGTTCGGCGATCGAACGCTCCAGCACGATCGTCGAATCCAAGTGCGCGAAGGTGTTCGCAGGCGCCGGGTCGGTGAGGTCGTCGGCGGGCACGTAGACGGCTTGGAAGGAGGTGATCGACCCCTTCTTGGTGGAGGTGATGCGTTCCTGAAGGAGGCCCATCTCGTTGGCGAGCGTCGGCTGATAACCGACGGCCGACGGGGAGCGTCCAAGGAGGGCGGATACTTCGGAACCGGCCTGCGAGAAGCGGAAGATGTTGTCGACGAAGAGGAGAACGTCCTGGTTTTTCTCGTCGCGGAAATACTCGGTCATCGCTAGGGCCGAGAGCGCGACGCGCATGCGGGCGCCCGGCGGCTCGTTCATCTGGCCGTAGACGAGCGCGACCTTGGACTTCGAAAGGTCCTTCTGGTCGATGACGCCCGCCTCGGACATTTCGTGGTAAAGGTCGTTGCCTTCACGGGAGCGCTCACCCACCCCGGCGAACACGGAGTAACCGCCGTGCGCCTTGGCGATGTTGTTGATGAGCTCCATGATGACGACGGTCTTGCCGACGCCGGCGCCGCCGAACGCCCCGACCTTTCCGCCCTTCGTGAAGGGCGCGATGAGGTCGATGACCTTGATGCCGGTTTCGAGAATTTCGGCGTTCGTGTTCTGGTCGACCAGCGTCGGAGCGGCGCGGTGAATCGGATACTTCTTCACGAAGTTGACCGGGCCTTTGCCGTCCACGGTGTCGCCGGTGACGTTGAAGATGCGGCCGAGCACGCCCTCGCCGACGGGGACGGAGATGGGAGCGCCCGTATCCACGACGGTCATACCGCGCACGAGGCCCTCGGAGGAGGACATCGCGATCGAGCGGGCAACCCCCTCGCCCAAGTGCTGCTGGATCTCGAGTGTCAGCAGCTCCTTTTTCCCACCGGCCGTGAACTCGACGGTGAGCGCCTGATAGATCGGCGGGATGGCGTTCTCGGCGAACTGAACGTCAACGACCGGGCCGATGACTTGGACGATTTTGCCTGTGTTCATTTTGGAAAGAGACGTGGGGTTCTGGTTTTAAGAGGGTGAAGATCAGCTGCCGGCGAATTGGGCGGCGGCGATCTCGAGGATTTCCTGCGTGATGCCGGCCTGACGGGCTTTGTTGTATTCGAGCGTGAGGTCGCCGAGGAGTTTCGTGGCGTTGTCTTTCGCGGTTTTCATCGCGACCATGCGCGCGCTGTGCTCGGACGCTTTGGCGTCGAGCACCTGCTGATAGATTTCGCGATTGAGGTAGAGCGGGAGCAACGCATCGAGGACGGCTTCCGCGCTCGGCTCGAAGAGCATCTGGTTGGTGACGGCGGCGGGAGCGTGATGCGCGGTGGAGCCATGGCCGGCGTCCGAACGCAGGTCGTTCACCACGTCCTTCACGCTCGTGAGCGGCAGCAGTGGAAGCACGGTCGGGAGTTGGACGAGCGTGTTCTTAAAGCGCGGGTAGATGATCTCGACGGTGTCGACGACGCCATCGAGGAACTGCTTCACCATGAACTCGGCGACGACCTTCACCTCGGGGAACGTCACGCGATCGCTGACCTGAAAGTCGGCGATGAGGTTGCGATGGGTGCGAGCGAGGAACTGGGCGCCCTTGCGGCCGATGACGACGTATTTGGCGGGTGTCTTGATCTCGGTGACGAGCTTGAAGAGGTTCGCGTTGAGCGGACCGGCAAGACCCTTATCGGTAGTGACAAGCAGGATACCGCGGGTCCGCACCTCGCGGCGGGCGAGAAATGGGTGTTGCGATTCCTCGACGCGCTCGGCCAGCGCGCCGAGCATCTGGGCCATGAGGTCGGCGTAGGCGCGACCGGCGAGCGCCATCTGCTGGGCCTTCTTCATCTTCGAAGCGGCCACGAGCTCCATCGCCTTCGTGATCTGGCGAGTGTTTTTGACCGACTTGATGCGGCGGCGGATATCTCTGGTAGAGGCCATGGAGGATTTTCGATTCTGGATTTTGGATTTTCGATTTAGCGGGCGGCCGAAGCCGGTCGAAAATCGAGAATCGAAATTCGAAAATTACTTTAGGCGGTGAAGGTGGGCTTCCACTCGTCGAGCACGGCCTGGAGTTTGGCTTCGAGGTCCTTGTCGAGCGCGGCTTTGGTGCGAATCTCGGTGAGGAGGGCGTCCTTCCGCGTCGCAAAGAATTCCTTCAACGAGTTGGCGGCGGCGACGACTTTCTTGGTGTCGATCGCATCGAAGTAATTTTTCTGCATCGCGAACAGCACCGCGACCTGCAGCTCGATCGGGATCGGGTTGAACGCGGGCTGCTTGAAGAGCTCGACGATGCGGGCGCCGCGCTCGAGCTGCGCCTTCGTCTTGGCGTCGAGGTCGGAGCCGAACTGCGCGAACGCGGCGAGCTCGCGGAACTGGGCGAGTTCGCCCTTCAGTTTACCACCGACCTGCTTCGTCGCCTTGATTTGCGCGGCGGAACCGACGCGAGAGACGGAGAGACCGACGGACACGGCGGGGCGGATGCCTTGATTGAAGAGATCGGTTTCGAGGAAGATCTGACCGTCGGTGATCGAGATGACGTTTGTCGGAATGTAAGCCGAGACGTCGCCCGCCTGGGTTTCGATGATCGGAAGACCCGTCAGCGAACCTTTGCCCTCGAGGCGCGCGGAGCGCTCGAGCAGGCGCGAGTGGAGGTAAAACACGTCGCCGGGATAGGCCTCGCGGCCGGACGGGCGTTTAAGAATGAGCGAGATCTGGCGGTAGGCGACGGCGTGCTTCGAGAGATCGTCGTAAACGATCAGCGCATCCATGCCATTTTCCATGAACCACTCACCCATCGCGGCGCCGGAGAACGGCGCGAGGTATTGGTTGGCGGGATTGTCGGCGGCGGGAGCGGCGACAATGATCGTGTATTCGAGTGCGCCGGCGGCTTCGAGCGCGGCGATCGTGCGAACGATATTCGAGTTCTTCTGACCCACCGCGACGTAGATCGAATACACCGGGCGGAACTTCGCGTCGCCCGACGCGAGGCCGACCTTGTTGATTTTCGCCTGATTGATGATCGTGTCGATCGCGATGGTGGTCTTGCCGGTGCCACGGTCACCGATGATCAACTCGCGCTGGCCGCGACCGATGGGGATCATGGAATCGATCGCCATAATGCCGGTGAAAAGCGGCTGCGAGACGGATTTGCGGACGATGATGCCGGGCGCGATCTTTTCGACGGGGTTCGTCTCGGTCGCCGCGATCGGGCCTTTGCCATCGACGGGATTGCCGAGCGCGTCGACCGCGCGGCCAAGGAGCGCCTTGCCGACCGGAACGGAGAGGAGTTTGCCCGTGGTCTGGACCTCGTCGCCTTCTTTCAATTTCGAGATGTCGCCGAGCACGACGCAGCCGACCTCGTCTTCCTCGAGATTGAGCGCGATGCCGATGACGCCACCGGGGAACTGCACCATCTCGTTATACATCACGTCCGAGAGGCCGTCGATGCGCGCGACACCGTCGGCGACGGTGCGAATGTGGCCGGTGTTCTTCTTGACCGCCTTGGTCGAGAGCTTGGCGATCTGTTGTTCGATTTGTTCGAGGACGGTGCTCATCGGAAACGTGTATTTGAAATTCGGATTCGGGGTAAGTTGTAGAGATCAGACGGCGGCGCCGAGGGCGGCGAGCTGGCCGGCGACAGAGGATTCGTAGACATCGTCGCCGACGTGGACGCGGAGGCCGGCGAGGAGCGCGTCGTTGCGCTGCGCCACCGCGGTGACCGGGCGATCGTATTTTTTCGCGAGGGCGGTGGCGATGGCGTCGAGCGACGCCTGATTGGCCGGACCGGCGTGTTCGACGACCGCCTGGCCGCGGGCCACTTCGGCGGCGACGAGGTGTTGATAAGCGTGCAGCACGGCGAGCGTGTGAGCGGGCCGGTGTTTTTCGACGTAGGCCAGCACGCCCGCGACGCGATCCGCGGAAAGGGCGCCGTTCTCGAAGCTCAGTTTATAGAGCTGTTTTGCGAGCTGGGTGATCTGCTTTTTGGCGGAGGCCATGAACGCGGGCGGCGAGTGATCAGACGTTGGTCAGCTCGCGGGCCGCAGCGTCATTATAAGAGGCGCGGTCGGAGTCGGTGAGTTTCTTGGCGAGCACGCGCTCGGTCGTGATGACAACGAGGCGGGCGATCTCGGTGCGGGCGTCGGCGAGCATTTTCTTGTGCTCGAGTTCGATGGCCTGCTGGGCCTTCACGAGCAGGTCGCTCGCCTTGGCGGTGGCCTCCTGCGTTTGCTTGTCGAGGAACTCTTTCGCGCTCTTGCGGGCATCGTCGACGATGCGGGAGGCCTCGACTTGGGCTTTCTTGACGATCGCCGCGCTCTCCTGCTGGGCGGCGGCGAGCTTCACCTGCATCTCCTCGGCGTGCTTGATCCCGGATTCGATCTTCCGGGTGCGCTCCTCCATCGTCGCGGCGACGGGCTTGATGCCGAACTTGTAGAGGACGAAGAGGACGACGACGAAGCTGACGAGCTGCCAGACGACGTAGGTCCATTCGACGCCGAATTTCGTGAGCATGTTGGGCTCGGCGGCGTTTTCGACGGCGGCAGCGAGGATGAGGGGCAGCGTCATGACGAAACGAGTCGGGTGAAAAGGAAATGGCAGCGCGAACGACTCGCGCTGCCGGAGGAAACGGAATTAGGCGAGGAAGAGGGCGAGAATGCCGAGACCCTCCGCGAGCGCCATACCGATAATGGCTTGGACGAGGACCTTGCCGGAAGCGGCCGGGTTGCGGCCGACGGCCTCGGCGGCCTTGAAGCCGATGAGACCGACGCCGAGGGCGGCGCCGAGAAGGCCGAATGCGCTGGCGATATTGCCGGTGATTTCAGCGATGAGCATGGGGATGTTGGTTGTATTTGTTTGTTGGATGCCGCCGTGCGCACGCTGGGCACGCTCCCGACGGGAAAGGTATCAATGGTGCGCTTCGGAGGGAGCGTGGCCGTGGTCTTCGTCGTGCGCGTGGTCGCCGCCCTCGTGATTTGCAAGCAGGCCGATATAGACCGCGGTGAGCAGGGTGAACACAAACGCCTGGATCACGCCGACCAGGAGCTCCATGAAATAGAAGACCGGGATGAAGCTCGTCCCGTGGAGCAGGTTTTCGCCGCCAAAAACGTTGCCGAAAAGTCGGACTGAAAGCGTAAACGGCCGGATCAGGATCGAAAACACTTCAATCAGCCCGACGACGAGAAACACGATCGAGAGAAACGGATACAACCAGACGGGCGTTTCCTTCTTGTCGGCTTTGTTACCGAAGAGATCCCAGAGGATCATTTTGGGGCCGACGTATTTGAAAACGATGATGGCCCACGCGCCAAACGAGATGAGCGCGAGCGCGATGGTGCCGTTGAAGTCGGCGTTGTGCGGCCGGATCCACGGCTGGGTGAGATGAAAATGCCCTTCCGCATCGACCACCCCGCGGCCGATCGTGCCGACCCCGGGCAGCAGGCCCATCCAGTTGTGGAAAAGGATGAAAATGAAAAACGTGACGAGCAGCGGAAACGCCGCCGGGAAAACTTTCTTGCCGATGATCGGTTCGAGAATGCCACGAAGCCCTTCCATCAACGATTCGATCACCGCCTGGCCCTTGGAAGGGACGATGGACGGTTTGCCGATCAGCCAGAGCACGAGCGTGACCAGCAGCAAGGAGATGATCCAGCCGGTGATCATCGCATTCGTGATGGTCAGGCCGCCGATCTCGATCAGTTTGGCCGCGCTGGGCGCGACGCCTTCGGCAAGCAGCAGCGAGGCTCCGCCGCAGTAAACGGCGAGCATGGAGAGGAGTTTAGTGACCCGAGACATGCGTGTTAGCGGCGTGGGCGGCCGTGGGAATGGGAGAGAAAGGCGCCCGGCCCATCCTCCGTCAACCTCTGAAAGCCGGCAATCCGAGCTCCTCCCGAAAAATAAGTGAGAGCGGAAAAACGCGTGAGCCAACTTATGGCGCAGCCGGTGCGGCCACCAGCGACCGATAACCGGCGGCGCGGCTCTGGAAAACCGTTTCATGCTCGAACGGCCACGCCTCAGCGAGCAATTGCCATGCTGGATCCCTCCGCAAAATCTGTTCCGCCGCTTCGAAGTAAACGGAATCGTCCGTGCGGAAATAGAGCCGGCCGGCCGTTTTCATCCGTCGGGCCAAAGCCGCCAGAAATTCCGGCTGCATCAACCGGTGTTTGTGGTGCCGCAGCTTTGGCCAAGGGTCGGGGAAGAGCACGAAGACAGCGGCAAACGACACCTCCGCGGGCAACGTTTCGAGAAACAACCGGGCCTCGGCGCGAAGGAAGTGAAGATTCTTCAACTGCGCTCGATCGCGTTTCCGCCGTGCCCGCACGATGCGATCGCTTTCAATATCGATGCCGACGCACACATCCCGGGGATGGGCGCGAGCGTAAGCCTCGAGAAAATGCCCATGCCCGCATCCGACCTCCCAAACGATTTCCGACGTCGTGGATGGCAAAACATCGCGCAGGGCGGCTTCGAGCTCGAGGCGACGTGTGGCGAGGAGCGCCTCGTGCGCGGGCGTGCTAGGAGGAATCAACGACACGGGACGGCTGAGGGTCATCGCTGAGTGCCTAGTCGGTCCTGCGCGTGGGCAGCCTCGATCGCTACCATCAAAACATTGATGTCCGCCGGGTTAACACCGCTGATGCGACTGGCTTGCCCCAAGGTTGAGGGGCGGATTTCGGCAAGTTTGAGGGCGCTTTCCCGACGCAATCCCCGGAGACTCAAAAACTCCAAAGTGTCCGGTATACGAATCGCCTCCGCGTGACCCATTTTTTCGATCCGTCGATGTTCCCGCTGTAGATATCCTTGATACAGAGTTTTATACATCACTTCATCCTGCACCTCGCGAGTCTCCGCACGGAACGTTTCGGGGAGGCCTTCCACGGTTTCCTGTCGGCGAATACGCTCCCCCCACGTCAGCCCCCCCACCCTTTCGGTTTCAAATCGTTCCGTCCATTGCCGCACGGCGTCCGCCTTTGCCTCCACTTTTGCCAGCCGGCTTGGGGGCAGCAAATCGAAGTTTTTCGCGTGATGCTTTAACCGCAGCTCGGCGCTGCCGTGGTTGAACATCAGGCGGTGCTCCGCCCGGCTGGTAAACATGCGATACGGCTCGTTCGTGCCCTT
>JAEZAD010000118.1 GCA_023430565.1 Verrucomicrobiota bacterium | reverse complement strand
CGGAAGAGCCAGCGGTCGTCGGGGCGGTAGGAAAGGCCGAGCGTGGTGACGTAGTAGGGCTTCAGGAAAAAGCTCGTCTGGCCGACGACGTTGAGCGGGGTGAAATCGATCGGGGTATCGCCCGCGCGGCGGCTGCTGTAGCTGGCGCCGGCGGTGATCGCGAGGCCTTCGAAAGTTTGGCGGAGACGATAGTTGAGCAGAAGGGCGGTGGAGCGGTCGGCGACGGCGCGAACGCGGCGGCCGAGGCTGTCGCGCATGCGCAGGTGGCTGAAGGTGGCGATGACGGAGAGGTTGGGCGTGAGACCGCCGACGAGCTCGAGCTCGAGGCCGCGGTTGCCGAGATCGGAGACGAGCGATTCGGGGGCGGCGGGGTCGGTTTGGCGGGCGGGGTTGGGGACGGAGACGTTGGTCTGGGAGATTTCGAACCAGGCGGCGTTGAAGGAGAGGCGTTGATGGAAGAACTCGGTTTTGAGGCCGATTTCGTCCTGCACGCCGTCGCGCCAGAGGGCGACGTCGTTGGCGATGATGGGGGAGGAGTTGGTGGAGTGACTGTAGTAGAACGAGAGATTGGGGCGCGGTTTTACGAGGACGCTGGCCATCCACATGCGCTTGCTGTCGTCGAGCACGCCGGGGGCGGCGCCGGTGATGTGATTGCGGACCCAGGTGCTCGTATCGTAATGCAGGATACCGGCGGTGGTCTGAAGGCGGTCGTCGAAGAAAGTGAGGCGCTGGTTGAGGTAGACCTGCCAGTTCGTGAAGCGGTTGTCGTAGTCGAGCGTGGGCGTGGAGGACCAAGCGGGAACGGCGGCGAGGTCGGGCTGGCTGAGATCGATGCCGGGAAGCGTGCCGCTGTAGCCGCGGCCGCGACCGAGGCGGCGGGAGAGGCCGAAGCCCGCGATGGTTTGGGAGGAGATGTCGCCGAAGCGATGGCGGGCGGCGAGGTCGGTTTGGAAATTGGCGAGGCGGCGGCGCGTGGCCTGCTTGTCGCCGCGGACGGGGATGTTGGCGGGATCGAAGAAGGGCGAGAAGGTGGCGACGTAGGTGTTGACGGCGGGATCGAAGGTCCAGACGTGATCCTGGGTGAGCTCGCCGGTGAAAGGATTGTAGCGCTCGGTGAGCGAAGGCGTGGAGAGGAACTCCTGGGTGGAATCCTCGTAATAGTAGCGGCCGTGCGCGGCGACGCGGAGGCTGATGTTTTCGGCCAGGTTGCTGGTGAGGAGGGCGGAAAGATCGGCGCTGTGCGTGCCGACGTGGCTCCAGGGCTGGATGCCGTTGAGGCCGCGGCGAGAGAGGCCGGGGGCGAGGAACGGGTCGTCGGTGGCGGCGTTGACGTCGGGGTGGAGGATCAGGAGCGGTTCGCGGAAGATCCAGTGTTCGGCGGCGATGAGTTTGACGGTGAGCTGGGTGTCGCCGGAAATCCGATACGAGAGCATCGGGGCGAGGACGCGGTTGCGGAGGCGGGCGTCGTTGGACCAGTAGCGGCGGGAATCCTGAAGGGAGCCGACGAGACGGTAGGCGAAGGGGCTTTCGTCGGAAAACGCGTCGGTGAGATCGAAGGAAATTTTCTGGGCGTCGAAGAGGCCGAGCTGGGCTGTGAGGCTGCGTTGACGGCGGAAGAGAGGGGATTTGGTGATGACGTTGATGGAGCCGCCGGGGGCGCCGGCGGGGGAGAGGATGGCGTTAGGGCCTTTGGAAATTTCGATGCGCTCGATGATGGCTTCGTCGATGTTGTCGGCGTCGTCGGGCTGGAGGAAGTTGTCGACGGTGCGCTGGCCGTTGGATTCGAAGCCGCGGAGGATCATGCGATCCTGAAACTGGATACCGCGGCCCTCCTGGACACCGGCGACGTAGCGGACGACGTCGAAGATCCGGGTGGGGGCGAGGTCGTCGATGTTTTCGCGGGTGAGGACGGAGATGGAGCTCGGGGTGTCGATCAAGGCGGCGCGGACGCGGACGGCGGAGATGGCATCGGCGGCGCGGTAGCGGTCGACGGGGTGCTCGGAGACGGTGAATTCGGGGAGGATGACGAGGTCGGGGGAGGATTCGGCTCGCTGGTGCTCGCCGCTACGCGAGGGAGGTTGGAGAGAAGTCGATTCCGGTGGGCGGGAGACGGACATGGGACCGTCGGGGCCGTCGCGGTGAACGGTGAGCGGGGTGCCGGCGAGCATCTGCTGGAGCGCGGCGGCGGGGGTGAGTTGACCGCGGACGGGCTGGGTGGTGTGGCCGCGGACGTTGTCGACGAGGTAGACGAGTTGTTCGCCGGATTGGCGCGCGAAGGCGGCGAGGGTGTCGGGGGCGTCGCCGGCGGGAATATCGAAGGACTGGGTGGCCTCGGCGGAAAAGGCGGTGATGGAGAGAAGGCAGAAGAAGACGACGCGGAGGATCGGACGCGGAAGGCGTGCGAAAAAGCGGTTCTTCATGAAGGGGGATTAGGAAACGCCGACACGGCGGGGGGCGGACGTGATCCAGCAGAAGGGATCGTTCGACGCCAGCGCAACGTCACACTCGCCATTGATGGGCGTTCCGACCGCTTGGGAGTGCGGTGGAGATGAAAGGGCGGGTCGGAGATCCGTCCGACCGATTAGCGGACTTTGTGAAGGAGGACGCGGTCGGGGGAGACGCGTTCGATGCGGACGTCGCCGGCGGCGTTGAGCAGGTTGATGAAGGAGTCGGCGTTATCGGCGTCGAAGTTGCCGCCGACGGCGCGCGAGGCGAGGTCGGGGTCGGCGATTTCGATCTGGAGCCGGCTGTAGCGGTTGAAGCGCTGCACGACGTCGGCGAGAGGAGTGTTGTTGAACATCAAGCGCGGCGGGCGATCGGCGGCGCGTTCGGTGGGGGGAAGCGTGGCGGCGAGATCGGCGGCGGGGAGGCCGTCGACGAAGGCGCGTTCGCCGGCGACGAGGAAAATGGGTTCGGGCGCGGCGGGGTCGGTGCGGGAGACTTGCACCTTGCCCTCGGTGACGAGGACTTCGACGCCGGCGGTGTGGCGGCGGACGTTGAAGGCGGTGCCAACGGCGCGGACGGAGACGTCGCCGGCGCTGACGACGAAGGGGCGGGCGGCGTCTTTGGCGACGTAGAAGTGAGCTTCACCGTGTTGGAGGACCACGCGGCGTTCGGCGGGAGCGAAGGCGACCTCGATTTGGGAGGTGGAGCTGAGGACGAGGGTGGAGCCGTCGGGGAGGTTGAGCGATTGGTGTTCGCTGGCGGCGGTGGTGTAGGTGGCGTTGGCGCTGGCGAGATCGGGGCGGGCGTGGAAAAACGCGAAAGCGAGCGCGGCGGCGGCGGCGAGGCCGGCGGCGGATTTCCAAAGGGTGGAAAACGGAATGATGCGCGGTCGGGAGGCGACGAGGGCGTCGACTTCGGCGAGCAACGCTTGGGCGGCGGGCGATTCGGGGAGGCGCGCGAGGAGACGTTGGGCGGTTTCGGCGCGGCGGAGGGCGGCGGCGTGGCGCGGATCGGCGTCGCGCCAGCGTTCGAACGCGGCGGCCTGGGCGGCGCTGAAACCGGCGTCGCGTTGGGCGAGCCAGACGGCGGCGGCCTGGTGAAGGGCGTCGTCGCCCGGTTCGGTGAGCTGGCTGGAGCTATCCTGCATGATCGGAAAACATCCGGCGCTCCTCCAGCAGGCCGCGGGCCGCGAAGTAGTCGCCGCACAGCTTTACGCCCTTGGCCATGTGCGTTTTCACCGTCTCGGGGGAGATCCCAAGCGTGGAAGCGATCTCCTTGTAGGAGTAGCCTTTCAGGTAGCGGAGCATGATGACCTGGCGACAGCGGTGCGGAAGGGTCTGCACGGCGTCGGCGAGGATCTGAAGTTCCTGTTGTTGACTGACGGCCTCGGCGACGTGCGGCGACTCTTCAACGACGTTGGCGGCCTCGGAATGGGTGATGGATTCCGTGGGCGCATGTTTGCGGCGACGGAAGAAATCGAGGGCGGCGTTGCGGGCGGCGGTGAAGAGGAAGGCGCGCGGGTGGCGGATGCGGCCGGCGTCTTTTTCGCGGAGAAGACGGCGGTAGGTTTCCTGGATGATGTCGTCGGCGTCGCGCAGCAGCGGAAAACGCGATTGGAGGTAAGCGCGAAGGGCGGGCTCGTGCGGTTGAACTTCGAGGGAGAACCAGCGGGACTGCTCTGTTTCCTGGAGCGGGGGCATGGGGGTTTGCGAAGTGTGGGGTTGCGCATCTGATAGGCGCGCGGCTGCGTCAGAGACAAGTGCGATAACATTCCAACGCGTGCGTGAAACGGAAAATATTTTGGCGAGGGCGATCCCCCATTTGGGGCGGTGGAACGTCGTCGGCGCGGTGAAGAGCGAGCGGAGAAGCTTTGAATTTATGAACGTTGAAACGATCCGGATGGCGAACGCGTGGAAAATGGCGGGATTGATCGCGGCCATCGCGTGGAGCGGAGCGGCGGCCGTGGCGCTGGCGGCGGAGTCGCGGATCGATCGCGAGGCGCTGGTGACGCGGCACAATCCGGTGGTGCGCGAGGTGAACTACGAGGCGCCGCTGACGGTGGGGAATGGCGGGTTCGCGTTCACGGTGGATGCGACGGGGCTGCAGACGTTTGAGAAAGCGTATTATGAGAACGGCATCCCGCTCGAGACGCTGGCGCGCTGGTGCTGGTTTTCGGAAGCGAATCCGGAAGGGTTCAAACTGGAGGACGCGAATCGCGACTACACGACCGCGGACGGGCGGGTGGTGGGGATTCCGACGCGGATGGACAATGAAGCGGCGCAATGGCTGCGGCGGAATCCGCGGCTGCATCCGCTGGCGCAACTGGCGCTGGAGTGGGACAAGCCGGATGGGAGCGAGTTTGTGCCGGAAGATGTGAAGGATTTGGAGCAGACGCTGGATCTGTGGCGGGGCGTGGTCACGAGCCGCTACACGCTAGGGGGCGTGCCGGTGGAGGTGGTGACGGCGTGTGCCCAGGATTCGGATACGCTGGCGGTGCGCGTGAAGTCGGAACTGGTGCTTGAAGGGAAGCTGCGGCTGAGGCTGGCGTTTCCGCGCGGGCACGATCCGAAAGTGAAAAACACGCCGGCGCTGGACTGGAGCGCGCCGGAATCGCATGTGACGCGGCAGAGCTCGCTTTCGACGATCGATCGGAAGGTGGGCGGGACGACGTATAGTTTGAACGTGGCGTTCAGCTGGGAGCCGCGGGTGCATTCGCAAGAGGAGATCGCGCAGCGGCTGGTGCATGCGGGGACGCACAGGTTTTTGTTGAAGGGCGATCGCGGGTGGGACGAGTTGGGCGTGGCGATCGGGTTCATGCGCGGCGAATCGCGGGAGGCGACGCGGCGTCCGCCGGAGGAGATCATGGCGGCGAGCGCGCGGTATTGGCCGGAATTTTGGGCGAAGGCGGCGGCGCTGGATTTGAGCGGGAGCACGAATCCGCTGGCCGAGAAACTGGAAAAGCGCGTGGTGCTCTCGCAGTATTTGACGGCGGTGCAGTGCGTGGGGGACGTGCCGCCGCAGGAGAGCGGACTGACGTGCAACACCTGGTATGGGAAGCATCACACGGAGATGATCTGGTGGCACACGGCGCATTTCGCTTTGTGGGGTCGGCCGGACTTTTTGGAAAAGAATCTGGATTGGTTTCGCGAGCGGCTGCCGGAGGCGAGGGCGCTGGCGCAGAGTCGTGGATTGAAAGGCGCGCGTTGGGCGAAGATGGTGGGGCCGGACGGACGGGAGAGCCCGGGCGGGAATCCGATGATCGTGTGGAATCAACCGCACCTCGTTTATCTCGGGGAGATTTTGTATCGGGAAAATCCGACGCGGGAGACGCTGGAGAAATATCGGGAGCTGGTGCTGGAGACGGCGGAGTGTCTCGCGTCGATGGTGTGGCTCGATCCGAAGCGCGGGGAATATGTGCTGGGGCCGCCGTTGTGGATCGCGCAGGAGATTCACAGTCCGGCGGAGAGCCAGAATCCGTCGTTCGAGCTGGCGTATTGGAAGTGGGCGCTGGCGGTGGCGCAGGTATGGCGCGAGCGGCTCGGGATGGAGCGCGAGGCGCATTGGGATGACGTGATCGCAAAGCTGTCACCGTTGCCGGTGGACCAAGGAAAGTATGTGGCGTTGGAGTCGGTGCCGGACACGTGGACGAATTTCGCGAGCCGACACGATCATCCGCAGATGTTGATGCCGCTGGGTTTTTTGCCGGAAGCGCCGGGCGTGGATCGCGCGACGATGGAGCGGACGTTCGACGCGGTGATGAAGGAGTGGGATTGGGAGACGAAGATCTGGGGGTGGGACTATCCGATGATTGCGATGACAGCGGCGCGGCTCGGACGGCCGCAGGACGCGGTGGAGGTGTTGTTGCGGGACGGGCCGAACAATCGGTATGTGCCGAACGGGCATTGTCCGCAGCGGAGCGACACGGCGCTGGCGAATGGGCAGACGGGGCCGGGGCGGCGGGAAATCGCGGTTTATCTGCCGGCGAACGGCGCGTTTTTGGCGGCGGTGGGTTTGATGGTGGGCGGCTGGGATGGAGCGGAGGGCGAGTTTCCGGGATTGCCGAAGGATGGCACGTGGACGGTAAAGGCGGAAGGTTGGCGGGGGCTGCCGTGAGCGGCTGCTAAGCGGGGTAACTAAAGAATAGGGCGCCGGCGGTGCGGCGTCCCCGGGGAGCGGCGCGACAGGAGAACGGGATCGATGGGTCGGCGGCTTGTCAGATGGGAAGGGCGTTGCAGATTCGTGACCCTCCGCACATGCGCTTCTTCCTTCTCGTGGTCTCGTGCCTCTTCATCGGTAGTGAACTTTTGGCGACAGGGAGCGGGCCTGTGCCGGCGGTGGCGGAGCGGTGGTTGAACGAGCCGTGGGTGGCGCGGTGGATCACGCATCCGAACGCCCCGAAGAACGAGTTTGGCGTTTACCTGTTTCGGAAGGACATCGAAATCGACGCGGTGCCGGAGAAGTTCGTCGTGCACGTGACGGCGGACGCGCGTTATCGGCTGTTCGTGAACGGGGAGTCGGTGACGTTTGGGCCGCAGCGGAGCGATCAGTGGGTGTGGCACTATGAGACGGTCGACCTGGCGCGCTGGTTGAAGCCGGGAAAAAATGTGATCGCGGCGCGGGTGTGGAGTTACGGCGAATACATGTCCTATTCGATCGAGGGCGTTCGAACGGGATTTTTGCTGCAAGGGGACACGGAAGCGGAAAGCGCGGTGGATACGGGCGAGTCGTGGCGGGTGACGAGGGACGAATCGTGGGCGCCGATTCCGGTGAAATTGGAGACGTATATCGTGATCGGGCCCGGCAATCGCGTGGAGGCGGCGCGGCATCCGTGGGGCTGGGCGCAGGCGGACTACGATGCGGCGGGATGGAGCGAGCCGCAGTTGCTCGAGCGGGGGACGCCGTATGGCTGGGGGGCGGACATGAAGCACTGGTTGCGGCCGCGCAACCTTCCCCTGATGGAGGAAAAACAAACACTGTTTGCGCGGACGCGGCGGATCGAAGGCGACGGGGTGGAGGAGAAAGGGGATGGGTTCGTGGTGCCGGCGCGCAGCCGGGCGACGGTGTTGTTGGACAACGGCGTGGAGACGAATGCGTTTCCGCGGCTGGTGGTGAGCGGAGGAAAAGACGGCCGCGTGGCGCTGACGTATGCGGAGGCGATGGTGAATGAGAAGGGCGAGAAGGGAAACCGGGACGAAGTGGAAGGGCGGCGGATCGTCGGCGTGACGGACGAATTTGTGGCGGATGGCGGGGAGCGGCGGGAGTTTGGCGCGCTGGATTTCCGGACGTATCGCTACGTGCAGTTGGAGGTGGAGACGGCGGACGAGCCGCTGCATGTGGAGGAGTTTCTGAGCGGGTTCACGGGGTATCCGTTCGACGAGAAAGGGTCGTTCGCGAGCGACGATGCTTCCCTGGAGAAGATCTGGGAGGTGGGCTGGCGGACGGCGCGGCTGTGCGCCTTCGAGACGTATGTGGATTGTCCGTATTACGAGCAGCTGCAGTATGTCGGGGATACGCGGATACAGGCGTTGATCTCGCTTTATGTGGGCGGGGATGACCGGCTGATGCGGAATGCGATCGAGCAATATGACCGGTCGCGGATTGCGGAAGGGCTGACGCAGAGCCGGTATCCCTCGGTGGTGCCGCAGGTGATCAATACGTTTTCGCTCTTCTGGGTCGACATGGTGCACGACTATTGGATGCACCGGCCGGACGAGGCGTTCGTGCGCGAGAGGCTGGCGGGAGTCGACGCGGTGCTCGGCTGGTTCGAGCGGCGGATCGATGAGGAAACGGGGCTCTTGGGACCGTTGAAGTATTGGACGTTTGTCGACTGGGTGGATGACTGGAAATGGAATCGCACCAAAGGCCGGGGCGGCGAGCCGCCCGGCGTGAGCGAAGGTGGGTCGGCGGTGGTGACGCTGCAGCTGGCGGGGACGCTGGGGCGGGCGGCGGAGTTGTGGCGGGCGTTTGGGGACGAGGCGCGGGCGGCGCGGTATGCGAAGCGGGCGGCGGCCTTGAGGCGCGCGGTGGCGGAGCGCTGCTGGGACGAAGGACGTAGGATGTTCGCGGATACGCCGGAGCGGCGGACGTTCAGCCAGCATGCGAACACGTTTGCGGTGTTGTCGGGAGCGGTCGAAGGAGACGCGGCGAAGGACCTGATGCGGCGCGTGGCGGACGATCGGGAGATTGCGCAGGCGTCGACGTATTTCGAATTTTACGTGCTGCGCGCGATGAAGCGGGCGGGACTGGGCGACGAGTATCTGGCGCGGCTGGGGCCGTGGCGGCAGATGCTGGCGAACGGGTTGACGACGTTTGCGGAGAAGCTGGATCCGACGCGGTCGGATTGCCATGCGTGGAGCGCTTCGCCGGTGTATGAATTTCTGGCGACGGTGGCGGGGGTGGAGCCGGGCGCGCCGGGGTTTGCGAAGGTGCGGGTGGAGCCGCACCTCGGGGCATTGAAGGAGGTGAATGCGGTGGTGCCGCATCCGGGCGGCGAAGTGCGCGTGGCGCTGAGGCGGAAAGGCGCGGGCGTGGAGGGAAGCGTGGCGCTGCCGGAGGGGGTGAGCGGGGAGTTCGTCTGGGGCGGCGAGAAGCGGAGCCTCTTGGCTGGCGAGCAGGAGATTTCGCTGCCTGGAAAATGAAGGCTGCGGGAGCTTACTGGCGTGGCGCTTTCATCTCACGACCGCCCTGGTGCAGGACGAGGTGAGTAATGGTTCCGGTGGGGTCCTTGAAGAATTCGATCTGGGCGTCGACGACCTTGAGAAAGAACTTGGTTTCGGATTCCGGGAAGACGGGGAACTTCTCCTGGCCGGTCGCCTGGCTCATGAGTTGATCGCCTTCGAGGGTGATGGTCAGGTCGAAGCCGGGCTGAAGGCGGTAGGTGCCGACGTAGGACGCCTTGGTTGAGCGGGGGATGTCGACGGCCGTGCGCTCTGTCACGGTGTCGCTGATACGCGTCGCGCGGATCGAGCGGCCGTTCTGAAATTGCGTGAGGTGGGTGGCCTGGCCTTGGGCGTCGCGGGAGAATTCCACCTGGGCGTCGACGACTTTCAGGAAAAAGCGTGTTTCGCTTTCAGGGAAGAGAGGAAAGGCGGGCTGGCCGGTGAGCTGGGTGGTCAGTTGGCCGTCGGCGAAGCGAATGGTGTTGGTGATCTGCGGATTCAGCCGGTAGACGCCGACGTAGGATTTCAGGATTTCGGCGGGGACATCGACAGCGCGGCGTTCGGACGGGAGAGTAACGCGTTCGCCGCGGGCGGCGGCCCCGAGCAAGGCGGCGAGCGGGGTGGCGGGGCCGTTGACGTTGGCGAGGACGACGACGGTGAGTTTCGATTCGGGGTAAAAGGCGAGGTGTGAATTGAAACCCTCGATGCCGCCGCCGTGATCGATGACTTTCGTGCCGGGACCGTTTTTCACGATGAGGCCGAGGGCGTAGTCGTCCTTGAATGGCGTGACCATTTTTTCCAGCGAGGCGGGTGAGAGCAGTTGGCCGCCGAAGAGCGCTTCGTTCCAGCGGAGGAGATCGCGCGGTGTGGAGTAGAGTCCGCCGGCGGCGTGAGGGAAATCCATGTGGATGACGGGGGCGTCGATCAGCCCATTCGGGCCGGCGACGTAGCCGGTGGCGCGATCGGGGACGACGGCGTCGGGCGAATCGTAGCCGGTGTCGTGGAGGCCGAGCGGCTCGAGGATGCGGGTGCGGAGGAACGTCGGGTAGCTTTGGCCGGTGAGACGCTCGAGAATGTGACCGAGTAGAATGTAGCCGGAGTTGCTGTAGTTGAATTTCTCGCCGGGCTCGAATTCGAGGGGCAAGTCGCGGACGTGGGCGAGCGTCTGCGCAGGCGTGGACGGAGACTGTTTCCAGGTGGCGTAACCGGGAAGGCTCGTGACGCTGGGGATGCCCGACGTGTGGGTGAGCAGGTGGAAGAGGGTGACTTTTTCCCAGGCGGGTGGTGCGTCGGGCACCTGTTGCGAAACGGGGTCGTCGAGTGTCAGCCTGCCGTCTTGTTCGAGCAGAAGGATGGCGGCGGCGGTGAATTGCTTGGTGAGGGAGCCGATGCGGAACTTCGTGGCGGGCGTGAAAGGAGTCTTCGTTTCGAGGTCGGCGAAGCCATAGCTCTTTTCCAAAAGGACATCGCCGGCTTGGACCACGAGGACGGAGCCCATGAATTTGTCGGCGGCGAAATGAGAATCGGCGATTTCGGCGAGGCGGTGCGTAGCGGCGGCGAACGTGGTCGCGGTGGCGACCAGCATGAGCAGAGGTAGGCGGAACATGGTGCCGCCAATATGCGGTTCGCGCGACGGAGAGCAGCAGCGAAAGTGAGGCCAGGACGATCGCGGGCGACGGGAGGGGCTACTCGAACTGCTTCTTGAACTCGGCGAATTCGGCGCGGAGTGCGGCTAGGTCGCGTTCGAGTTGGGCGAGGCGGTCGAGGACGTCAGGGGTGGACGGGGACGAAGGGGGAGGCGGGGCGGGGGTCGGGGGGCGGGGGGGGGGGGGGGGGGGGGGGGGGGGGGGGGGGGGGGGGGGTCGGCTCGCTGGCGCTCGCCGCTACGACCGGCAGCGGGGAGAGGAGTTGGGCGAAGCGGGATTCCTTCGTGCCGGGCTGACGGGGGAGTTTGGTGACGAGCGGCTCGGGGGTGTAGGTGGCGAGGGCGTTCAGCGTTTCGTCGGCTTCGGCGAGTGTATCGAAAACGTAGAGACGTTCGGTGCGGGTGCGGAGTTCGCCTGCGGTTTGGGGGCCGCGGAGCATGAGGACGCAGATGATCGCGAGCTCGGCGGGCGTGAGGACGAAACGGTCGGGAAGCGTGTGCTTGTAGCGGGGAACGCGGGAATCGGCGGCGTGATAGAGCGTGGCGAGGCGTTTTTCGCGGAGGCCTTCGAGGGCGGCGGTGACGGTTTGCTCGGAGTAGGAAACAACGGGGTCGCGCGCGGTGAGCTGGTTGCAGGCGTTGACGAGCGCGTTGAGCGAGAGCGGGTAGTAATCGGGCGTGG
>JAEZAD010000289.1 GCA_023430565.1 Verrucomicrobiota bacterium | reverse complement strand
GCATCCGGCTCGCGCTGGGCGCGGAGCCAGCCCGGCTGCGCAACCTGATTCTGGGCGAAGGCCTCGCGTCAGGATTGTCGGGCATCGGCCTCGGTTTGCTGCTCGGCGCGGCGCTCGGCCGCCTGCTCGAGAGCGTGCTGGTCGACTTTGACGGCTTCGATCCGCTGGTCTTCGGCGGCGCGGCGCTCGCGTTGTTCGGCGCTGCGGTGGCCGCGTCGTGGATACCCGCGCGCCGGGCCACGCGCGTCAGTCCGATGATCGCACTGCGCACGGAGTGAGCGCGACTCACCAGAACACCGCGTAAAACAGGAGTGTCGCTGCGATCACGGCCAGACCGGCGATGCGGACAGAAGGGGCTGTGCGCACATCGAAGTCGGCGCGGACGGGCAGCGTTTTCGGTTCCTGCAACGGCCACAGAAAGGTGATCAGGCCCATCACGAGCAGCACGAGGTTGAACGTGAGCGCCACCTGCACGAGCAAGTGGAGGCCAGGCGCGAACGCTTGGAACAGGCCGTAGGTCAACGGTCCGCCGATCAGCGCGGCGACACCTGCCGCGCCGGGCGCTTGAGGCACGAGCAGCCCGACGACGAAGGCCGCGACCACGCCCGGCCAGATGTAGCCCTGGAAGTTCTGAATGAAGTTGAACACGCCACCGAACTTCGGATCCGCGAGCTGCGGTGCGAGCAAACCGCCGATCACCACGGCGACGACGGTCACGCCGCGGCCGACCTGCACGAGGCGGGCCTGCGACGCCGAGCGATCGAGCAATCGGTGATAGACGTCCATCGTGAAGATCGTCGAGGCCGAGTTGATCATTGACGCCAGGGTGCTGACGATTGCGCCTGCGATCGCTGCAAGGATGAAGCCGCGCAGTCCGGCCGGAACGAGGCTTCGGATCAGCATCGGAAACGCCTGGTCCGGCGTCGTCAGTTGTCCCGCGAAAAGCTGGCCGGCCATGATCCCGGGCATCACGATCGCAAACGGCACCAGCAGCCAGAGCGCGCCCGCGAAGATCACGCCGAGCTGGCCGTCGCGCAACGTGCGGGCTGCGAGCGTGCGCTGGACGATGAATTGGTTCAGGCCGCAGTAATAGAGGATTACGATCCACATTCCGGATACGACTCCGGTCCACGGGAGTTCCGGATGGTCCGCGGGGAGAATCATGTGGAGCTTGGCGGCGTTGGCGGTCGCAAAGGCGTCCCAGCCGCCGAGCGCGCGCAGGCCGAGTCCGAAAACGAGCAGGCCGCCGGCGAGCAGAGCGAGCCCTTGAAACAGGTCCGCCCACGCGACCGCTTTCAGGCCGCCCCAGGTCGTGTAGAGCGCCGCGACCGCGGCGAGAATCCAAACGCCTGTCCTCAACTCGAGCCCGAAGATCGTGTGGATCGTCAACCCGCCGGAATACAGCACAGCGGTGAGCATCACCGCCACGTAGATGACGACGGTGATCACCGCCATGATCGAGCGCGCCGCCGTGTTGTAGCGGTATTCGAGAAACTCCGGGATCGTGAAGATGCCCGCGCGGAGCAGCCGCGGCAGCAGCGTGAACGCAATCAACACCACGCCGATCGTGCCGGTGAGCTGCCAGCTGCTCACCGCCAGGCCCACGCCACCGGCGCCTTGCCCGGCCATTCCCACCATCTGCTCGGTCGAGATGTTCGCCGCGACAATCGAGATGCCGATCAGCCACCAGGGCAGACTGCGTCCGCCGAGAAAATAATCCGCGCTCGTGCGGTCGCCGCGGCCTTTCCACAAAGCAAGCCCCACCACGAGCGCGTAGGACCCGAGAAAAACAACGTAGTCGAGCGGGGAGAAACTCACGAGAGAACGTGCCGGCCGGTGGAGTGGCGGAGCTAGTTCTGCCGCGCAGCGAACAAGGTGCGCAGCTGGTCAACCGTGACTTCGACCGGCGGTTGAAACGAGTCGCTCGCGGCGTAGGCGAGCAGGCTGGCCCGCAACTGCCGTCGCACCGGATCGAGGGCAGCGTCGTTCAACTCGATGCTGGTCACGAGCAGCTTGCCCCGGCCGACGCGCGCTTCGAAGACGAGCGCGAGCCGGCGGTTGGTCACCCAGTCATCGATCACCTGCACGGTGGGCCGCAGCTCCGGCGGGAGCGCATCGAGGATCATCGGGGCAGCGTGCGCGATGGGATACCACCATTGCCAATTGCTGTGCGTGTCGGTCGGAAATGTTTTGAGCGCCGGGTGTTTCGGATCGCAAAGGATCCCGAGTGTGTGCGGCGCCTGGCCGCTGGTCCACGCGGTGTTCCAGAAGATGCTGGAAAAGCCGAGTGCGACGGGGCCGCGCTTCGGATCAGCAGCGATTTGCGCAGGCGGAATCGCGAGCAGCACTGTCGCACCGGCGCCGAGCCGCTCGATGGTCGCCGCATCCAGCGACGCGGCGAGCGCCACGCCGGCCGGGACGGCGACATTCAACGTCTCCGCGCGCGGGTAGACCCAAACATCCCAGTCGTTCGCCGCGTCGGTGCCATCGATCGAGACGATCAGTTTATAACGCGCGGGCGCGGGGATTTTATCCAGTGCGAGATCGATGCGGCCGAGGGCGTTTTTCGCACCCGCGCCCACCACGATCTCTCGGGGGGCGAACTCGGCGGTGGCAAATTCGCGCCCGTGGTCGTCGACGAGCTTCCAGCGCGTGACCGCGCGTGTGAGCGGCGCCGCGCCGAAGTGGGCGATCTCGAGCTCCGCGACGAGGTGCTCGTCCGTCGTGAACACGCGGCCGTCGAGTCGCGCGAGCGGCACGGTCGGCTGGCAGAACCGGCGAAACTCCGCCGGCGTGACGTAGCCTTTTTCCTCCCAGAACGCGTCGAGCACGCCCACGAGCGCGGTGCCTTGTCCGGGGAAGTCCTGCAGGCTGAGCAGTTGAAAACCGCCCATTTCCGCCGTGCGCAATGCCGATTCGATGTCCTCCTTGTAACAGAGCGTCTGCAGCTTCCCGGACGCGATGAGGAACCCACGCGCCTGCGCCGCCATGCCGTGCGCCGTGAGTGAGTCGCGAAAGATCTCAAAGTTGCGCGGCTTCAGATAGCCGGTGTATTTCGGCATCTCACCGAAATTTGGATACACGCACCACTGCCCAATCTCGTGCGACACGACCGGCGCGGTGCGCGCGCGGATGTAATCGCCGTAATCCGTGCGGGTTTCGGGCGGCAGACCGTTGATGCGTGATTTCAGGCCCGCGCCCCACTGCTGGATGCGCGGCGAGAACGGGATGTGATAGTCGCTTTCCGGCAGTTCCGGCCAGCCGGCGCCGGCCGAGTAGAGGCGGCGGGGATCGGTGTTCTTTTGACGCGTCAACCATTGCGCGAGCCACTCGGAGTAGCGTTCTCCGCCGGGTTCGTTGCCGGCGCAGAGCATCGTGAACGAGGGGTGATGGCCATACGCCTGCCGGATGCGCTCGGTTTCGGCGTCAATCCAGGCGTCGACGGGCTTACCGTCGCCGAGCGTCGTCGACCAGTTCGGCCACGTCGCGACCTCCACCTGCAAATACACGCCGAGCTCATCCGCGGCGACGAACGCGGCCTCTGGGGGGCACCAGGAGTGGAAACGAACGTGATTCAGTCCGTGCGCCTTGATGACGCCGAGCACGCGCCGCCATTCGGCGACGTCCATCGGAGGATGACCGGTGCGGGGAAACGCCGCGCAGTCGAGCGTGCCGCGCAGGAACAGCGGTCGTCCGTTGATCGTGAGCTGCCGCCCTTCCGCGGCGATCCGGCGGAAGCCGAAGGCGATTTCGCGGCCGTCGCCGTTGTCGATCGCGAGACTCAGGCGGTGCAAGTTGGGCGTGAACTCGTCCCACGGCCGCGGATTTGGACCGAAGTCATACTCTGCCGAAAACCGGCCGTCCTCGTGCACGGGTGCGTCCAACGCCGGCTGGACAGCCGTCGCGCTGGCGAGTCGAACCACCTTGGGCCACGGTTCGTTCCCCGCACGGCGCACGCGGCCGCGAACGGTCACCACGCCGTCGTCGATGCGCGGATACACCTCGAGTTCGTCGATCCAGGTTGCGGCGCGCGCGGTGAGTTCGATCCGTCCGACGATGCCGTTCCAGTTGCCCTGCGTGTGATCGGAGACGCTGTGGGAGTTTTCGCCGATGTCCGGGAGAAGACGGTTGTCGACGCGGATCGTGAGCGTGTGCCGTCCGGGTGCGATATTCGCGCCGAGGTCATACACGTGCGCCACGGAGTTGGCGTCGCTCCAGCCGATCTCGCGATCGTCGAGCCAGACGGTCGTGGTCCAATGCGGGCGCTCCAGCGTGAGTGTGACGAGGCGGCCGGTCCATGAGGCCGGAATCTCCACCGTGCGCTGATACCATGCAGGATTCGTGTAGTGCGTTTCCGGTTGCAGCCAGAACGGCACCTTGATGTTCCCCGGCTCGCGATAAGGCGCGTATTCGGGAGCGGTGAACCAGGAGCGATCGAAGATGCCGCCGGTCCATTTCGTCCCGACGGTGATCGGATCGCCCAGGCGCGCGTGCTGAAGGGAGCCCGGAAGTTCCAGCGTCCGCTCAAGCTCGCGTGAAAACCAGCGTTCGTCCCGGCCGACGTCCTGCGGGTCGAGCGCGACGCGCCAGGTGCCGGCGAGGTCGAGGGATTCAGCGGCGGGCATGGGGCAAGCGGCACAAAGTGCCGCGACAAGAACGAGGGAGTTCGGGGGGCGAGGCATGGCGGGTGGGGTTCGGGTTCATGGCGGCCGGAGAATTTATTGGCGCGGTGACCGGCGGGTCGTCGGTTTCGAGCGCGACACCGCCGCGAGAAGATCGGCCGCGAGCGCGTGGTTGGGATCGCGTCGCAACACCTCATGCAGTGTTTTTCGCGCCGGGCCGGTTTGTCCCAACCCGAGCCGCGCCTGCGCTTCGAGGAACAAGGCCGTGGTTTTCTGCCGGGCGCTCAGGTCATCGTCGAACAAGAGCATCGTCGGCAAAGAGGTGGCGAAGTAGTCGATCACGGCTGGCGTGCGGCCGAGTTTCCGCGCCCAGGCGAGCAACTCGCGCAAGCGACGACGCGATTCGGTTTTATTGCCCAGCTTTTCCAGGGCGAGCGCGGAGAAATAGCTCATCTCCGAAAAGGTGCGGACTGTCATCTCCGTGAAATCGCCGCGGGCTTGAGCCGCGATTTTCCACTGAGCACGCGCCGCATCGTCGTCGCCGCGCGCAGCGTGGGCGCAGCCGAGCCAGTAGTGGACATCGCTGGAGTTCGCGAGGAAATGGCGGGCTTCGCCGAGATTGTCCGGGGCGGCGAGCGCGGCGGAGAAGAGCGTGAGCGCACGTTCGGGTTCGTTGTTTTCGAGGGCCCGGCGGCCCAGCGCCAGATGCGTGCGCACGTGCTGGCCCAGGGTCTGACCTTCGCCGCCTTCCCAGGGTTGAAACTTGCGACCCGCGAGCAGCTCGCGCGCCTTCTCGGATCGGCCGGTCTGGTTGTAGAGCGCGCAGAGTTCGACGGAGAGATCGTCGCGGGCGGCGACGAGTCGGGGATGTTTCAGCAAGGCCCGCAACCGCACGCGCGGCGATTCACCGAGCCGTTTCCACAACTGGTCCCGTTCGAATAGCACGCGCGCATCGCGTGGATTCGCGCGGGCCGCGCGATCGTAGGCACGCCGGGCGCGGGCGGGATCTCGGAGGATGTTGAAGTAGCCGATGCCGAGATTGCGCCAGGCGACGGCGTTCGAAGGTTCGCGCTTCACCGCCTGTTCCCAGCAGGCGATCGCCTCGCGGTGGCGGCGGCGGTCGTAGAACAGATTCCCGAGATAAAAGGGTGCGCGGGCGTCACTCGGCTGCTGCTGGCGTGCGAATTCCAGAATCGCGATCTCTTCCAGACGTGAAGGAAAGCAGTAATCCGGCGAGGCGCGTCGCGCGCCGACGAGATGGCGGTGTGATTTGTCTTTCGCGCCGGCGAGATGATGGAGCCAGCCGAGAGCATAACCGAGCAACGGCGCGGTGCCGGCCGACAAATCCGGGCGGCGCGGCGTCGTGGCGGCGGCGCTTGCGGTGCGAAGGAGCGTAATCGCATCGGCAAACAGCCCGGCGCGGGCGCAATCGAGCGCGAGATCTAGGCGCACCTGGTGGTCGCACGTGAGCGTCTCACCATTGAGGAAGCGCGCCCACGCATCCACCGGATCGAGCCGCAGTGTCTCGCGCAGGAAGGTTTGCGCTTCGGCGTGACGCTCGAGTTGACGCAGCGCGATCACACGCAGATTGCGCGCGCGAAGGTTGTCGGTGTTTACCTGCAGCGCGCGGTCGAGGTGGTCGAGCGCGGTTGTCCAGGCGCCGCGAAACGCATCGATCTCGGCGAGCGCGTGAAACGCGGCGCTCTGCCACGCGTGATTCCACGTTGCTTTGTAGAAGGCGGCATAGGCATCGGCGAGGAGCGCATCGTGGTCCTTCGCGTTTGCGCCCGGCTGCGAGAGCGCGGCAAGCCATTGGTGACGCCGGCAGACGCCGAGTTGGTAGAAGGCTTCCCCGTCGGCGGGATTTGGGTTGCGCGCGGTGAGTCGCGCGATGCTGGCACGGAGATGTTGCTCCGCGGCGGAAAATTCCCCGCGGCGCAGGTGCCAGCGCCCGAGCGCCAGATGACAACGCGCGTCACCGGGATCGCGGCGCAGCGCCTCGCGCCAGTAGAGTTCCGCGGGGCGCGTGGCGTGACGATACTGCTCGAGGTGCAGTCCGGTCAGAAAGAGCTCGTCATTGCTCTTCATGTCGGCGGGGGCAGCGGGCTCCGTCGCGGGCGGAGGGACCTCGCGTTTCACCCGCGCGGTGGGCGTGTAAGCAATCAACTCGCGGCCGTTGCCGGTCGTTACACGAACGGTGAACGCCGATGGCGGGGCGTCCGCATCGACGGATATGTCTTCGAGCAGCGGGCGAGCAGGCGTGAGGTCGCGCTTCCAGGTGGTGCGAAGTTTTCCTCGGTGTTCGAGCCGCACAACCAACGCGGTGTGCGGGGCTGTGACGGCCACGCCGACGCGCGCGCGGCCATTTTGCGCTGAGAAGCTGACGGCCGCCTCGGTGTTCGCGTGCTGCACGGGTCCGATGGCCTGATAGGGATACCAATACTGGCTCCACGTTCGGGTTTCGCCGGGCTGCAGAAAAGAGAAGTCCGGTTGATTGTCCGTGAAAACACCCGCCATCAGTTCGATGTAGGGCGGATGTTCGCCGGTCAGGGGATCGGGATCCGTGAGATTGCGATCCCACGCGTAGCCGAATTCGTGGTTGCCCCAGGTCCACTGTTTTTTTCCGGGTGCGATGTGATGATCGGCGATGTGGATCAGGCCCGCGCCGATCTTGTAGTCGTAGCCGCCGAAAAAGTCCTTCGTCGAATCCAGGCACATGTAGGACGTGGGGACCGGGATGTTCGCATACCAGGATAGATCGTCGGGCGAATAATCGGGAATCGCGGGGCGGGCGGCGGATTTTTCGCGGCAATGAGGTGGCACGTAATGTCGTGGAATCTCGGCGGCGGGCACCCCGCCGCGGGCGCGTGCCGCGTAGTCGAGGCCGTAGTAGCGGTCGTTGCAGCGTGGATACGTGCTCATGGCGCGCTTGGCGTGATCGGCGACGAATGCGACGTCCGGCGGGAAAAAGGACCGGTAACCTTCGTGCACGCGCGTGGCGACGTTGGCCCACCAGAGGAAGGTTTGTGTGTCCTCCGTGCGATTGTAGACGCGCGCGACCAGTTCGACGAGGCTGCGGCCGGGATGCAGTCGCACGCCATGCATGCCTTTCATGCGTGCCATCGGATCGTGTTCGCTCATCCATACCGTGGCGGCGCCGTCGTCATGCTGCTCGATCGCGACATCGGTCGGCAGAAACGTCGACGGCCGGTGGTGCTGCGGCCAGTTGAACTCGATGCCGCCGCTGCACCATGGACCGGCGAGCCCGACGAGCGCGGGCTTGATGACCGGCTGGTAGTAAATCGCGTCGTAGCCGTTGGTCTTGTCCTGGATGCGGTGGATGCGGCCGCCGAGTTGGGGGAGCAGCATCACGAGCAGGTAGTCGTTTTCGATGAACACGGCGTCCCACCGCTCG
>JAEZAD010000071.1 GCA_023430565.1 Verrucomicrobiota bacterium | reverse complement strand
GCCGCCGCCGGCCATCCCGAGCCGTTCGGCCTGAAATATCTCGGCGTCGGCAACGAAGACCGCATCACGCCGGAATTCGAACAGCGTTTCGCCATGATCCGCGATGCCATCCGCGCGCGTTACCCCGAGATCGTCGTGATCGGCACCTCCGGCCCTTTTCCCGACGGCGAGGACTTCGAACACGGCTGGGCCTTCGCTCGATCGTCCGGCGTCGCCATGGTCGACGAACACTACTACCGGCCGCCGCAATGGTTTTGGGATAATCTTCATCGCTACGACGCCTACGATCGCAACGGACCGAAAGTCTACGTCGGCGAATACGCCGCGCACGAAAGCGACCGCCGCAACACGCTTCGCTCCGCCCTCGCCGAAGCCGCCGGCTACATCGGCTTCGAGCGCAATGGCGACATCGTGAGTTTCGCGTCCTACGCCCCACTCCTCGCGCGCCGCGGTCACACGCAGTGGACGCCCGACCTCATTTATTTCACCGCGACCGAGGTTTTCCCCTCGATCAATTACGAGGTGCAGCGCCTGTTGAGCGTTCACCGCGGCGACTCGCTCCTTCCGGTCAACATCGAAGGCGTCGCGCCCGGCCAGCGCCTCGCAATCTCCGTCGTTCGCGACTCCGCGTCTGGCAACGTCATCGTGAAAGTGGTCAACGGCGAACCGCTCGCCGCCTCCGCCACCGTCGCGCTCGCATCCGCCTCCGCTCAACCTGTCACCGTCTCCGCCACCGTGCTGGCTCACGAAAACGCCAACATCGCCAACACCGACGACGCGCCGCCGGCCGTCGCTCCCTCCGTCGATGAATCGCAGGCCCGCGGCAGCTTCGAACGCGTTTTCCCCGCCCACTCGCTCACGGTGTTGCGCCTGCGTTGACGCTACCCTCGCCTCCTCGAAACACCCCTTCCCGATGCGCCTCTCTCCTCTCGTCGTCCTGACGTTTTCCTTGATCGCCGGATGCACAACCGCCTCCGGATCGACCCGCGCGACATGGATGCCCGACAACGGTAACGGCACCTACACGAACCCGCTGTTCTACGACGAATTTTCCGACCCCGACCTGATCCGGGTCGGCGACGACTTTTATCTCGCCGGCACCACGATGCACGCGATGCCGGGGCTCGTCGTCCTGCATTCGAAGGATTTGGTAAATTGGAAATTCCTGAGTTACGCCGCGCCGCAACTCGACCTCGGCCCGGAGTTTCGTCTCGAAAACGGCCGCGAAGCCTACGGCCAGGGGATCTGGGCCCCCTGCATCCGCCATCACAACGGCACGTTCTACATTTTCTCGAACGTCAACGGCCACGGCTTGCAGGTCTTCTCCACCCGCAACCCCGCCGGCCCGTGGGAACATCGCAATCTCGGCGGCTCGATTCATGACCTGTCGGTCTTGTTCGACGACGACGGACGCGTGTATGCGATCTACAACTACGGCGAGGTCCGCCTGATCGAGTTCAAGCCCGACCTCAGCGGATTTATCGAGGGCAGCGAGCGCGTCATCATCCCCCGCGGCAACGCCATGGGCGAAGGTCATCACTTCTACAAAATCGGCGGCAAATACTACATCGTCAGCGCCGATTACGCGCCCGTCGGCCGCATGCAGTGCGCCCGCGCCGATCGCCCCGAAGGTCCTTACGAAACGACCGTGATCAGCGCCCGCGAAACCATGGGCACGCAGCGCGGGTGGTGGGCGCGCAACGTCGGCCTCGGCCGCACGCTCCCCGCTCCGGGCGCGACGTTCGATCTCTTCAAACCCGGCGACAACGAGTTCGGCGCCGTCCCACTCCACCAGGGCGGAATCGTCGATCTGCCCAACGGCGATTGGTGGGGCTATTCGATGATGGATTTCAAATCCGTCGGCCGGACAACCTTCCTCTCTCCTGTGACGTGGCACGACGGCTGGCCCTACTTCGGCCTGCCCGGCAACCTCGGCCGCTCGCCGCGCACGTGGATCAAACCCGCCGTCGCTGTCGACGTCGCACCGACCGCCACCTACGAACGCAACGACGATTTCTCCGCCCCGCAGCTCCAGCCCGTCTGGCAATGGAATCACGCGCCGCTCGATGGAAAATGGTCGCTCTCGGAAAAACCCGGCGCCCTCCGCCTGCACACCGCGCCGGCCGAACATTTCCTCTGGGCGAGGAACACGCTCACGCAGCGAGCCATCGGCCCGGTATCCTCTGCCACCGTCGTGCTCGACGGCTCCGCCCTCCAACCTGGCGACGTCGCGGGCCTCGCCTTGCTCAACATCCCTTACGCCTGGATCGGCCTCGCGCGGTCCGACACCGCCAGCGTGATCCGCTGGTATGACCAGAAAACGAATCAAACACTCGAGCGCCCGCTCTCGTCGCCGCGCGTGACCTTTCGCGCAACGGGAGACTTCGACGACGACCTTGCCCAACTGAGCTATAGCACCGACGGGGAAAACTTCACGCCGCTCGGCAGTGAGATCCGCCTGCCCTACCAACTGAAAACCTTTCAAGGCGTCCGCTACGCGCTCTTCGCTTTCAACACCGCCGGTCACGACGGCGGCTACGCCGACTTCGACGACTTTCGCGTCCACGAACCCTTCGCCGACCGCACGAACAATCTTCCTCTCGGAAAAATCATCACGTTCGCCAACCTCGCCAACGACACCGTCGCCTTCGCCAACCCCAACGGCCTGCTGCACTGGACACGCGCCAACTCCGACCACGCCCATTCCCCCGCCGCCCGGTTCCGCGTGCACGATCGCGGCCAGGGCCGCGTCGCGCTCGAAGCGTTGAACGGCGCCGGCTTCGTGACCGTCGCGGGCCTCGGTCTTTCCGGCGATGTGCGCCTTTCTCCGCAAGAGTCCGCCGCCAGCCTGTTCCAATGGCAGGACATGCTCCGCGGCCAATGCATGCTCCTCTCGCTGAAAACCCATCGCTACATCGGACTCGACCCGCTCACCGGTGAACCCTACTCCGCCGACTCGCCCGGCGCCCGCCCCGATCGCAAAGACGGCACCGTGCTCACCTGGGCCGAAGCGACATCGGTCCCAAGCCAACGGAACTGAGATCAATGGTATCCGCGCGTCGCGCGGCACTCCGCCGCACTACTTCGCTCGCCGGTAATGCGCCGTCATGAACGGCGTCCACTTGCCGTCATCGCCCAGGCAACGGGAGGTGAGGACGCGGTGATCGTCGCTCTTGATTTCGATGATGTCCTGATATTTCGCCCGCTTCACCGGATCCGGGAAACTCGGCCCTTCGGAGTTGAGCGTGAGCACCCGGTTCGACGCGTCGAGTTCGCCGTCGTAAATCCACAGTTGCGTCATCATCGAGCCGATCCACGTCCCGACAAAACGATTTCGCTGCGGGTCGAAGCCGAGCGTGATCATCATCGTGGCCGTGCCACCGGCGGGCATTCCACCCTCGCCATTCCCGACGATCCACAAGCCGCCGAGCGACTTCACCGTCTCGGTGCCGCGGGTTTTGTGGGTCGGCTGGCCGGGCTCGCCCATGCATTCGGATTCGAACGTCCATTCGCCGACGAGTCTCTGCAGCCACTCGTGCTCTTTCTGGGGCTTCGCAAACATCTGGGCGCATTGTTCGGCGTCGGTGGCAACAGCGGGGGTGGTGGTGGCGGAGTCCATGGCAGGTCTTTTCTTTGTGTGGTTTCGAGGGATTTTCTTCGCGGAGCGCGATCAGCGATCGCGCCCTCCAAACGAAACGACGAACGAGAAAGCCTCGAGCGGACAATGCCCGCGCGATCGCGACGCGGTTCAGCTCACCGCGGGCAGTCGGTCAATGAGCTTGTCCAACGTGATTGGATACTCGCGCACGCGCACGCCCGTGGCGTGATAAATTGCATTCGCCACCGCCGCGGCGATGCCGCAGATGCCAAGTTCGCCGACGCCCTTCGCCTTCAGCGGCGACGACACCGGATCCGTTTCATCCAGAAAAATCACGTCCTGATGCGGAATGTCGGCATGCACCGGCACTTCATAACCGGCGAGGTCGTGATTCACGAAAAACCCCTGCCGTCGATCGACCGCGAGTTCCTCCATCAGCGCCGCGCCCACGCCCATCGTCATCGCGCCGATCACCTGACTCCGCGCGGATTTCGGGTTCAGGATCCTGCCCGCCGCGCACACGGCGAGCATGCGCCGCACCCGCACTTCTCCGGTCAGCGCGTGAACCCCCACCTCCACGAAGTGCGCCCCAAACGTCGACTGCTGAAACTTCTTGTCGAGGCCGCCGGTGAACTCGATTGCATCCTCCGCCACGATCCCCGCGTCGCCCGCCGCCTGTCCGATCGGCGCACTCCGACCGCCCGATCTCACCTCGCCGTCGGCAAACACGGCGTCACCGGCCTCGAAGCCGAGTTTCTGCACCACCGCTTCGCGCAACTTCGCGCAGGCCGCGTAAACGCCGGACGCCGAACAATTGCCACCCCACTGTCCGCCGGAACCGCACGACACAGGAAAACTCGAGTCGCCGAGTCGCACCGCCACCTTGTCGAGCGTCACCCCCATCATCTCGGCGGCCGTCTGCGCGATGATCGTGTAGCTGCCCGTGCCGATGTCGGTCATGTCCGTCTCCACCGTGACCACCCCATTCTTGTCGAGTCGCACGCGCGCCGCGGACTTCGTCACGATGTTGTTGCGAAACGCCGCCGCGACGCCCGCGCCGATCAGCCACTTTCCCTCGCGCGTCTGCGCGGGCGTGGGGTTCCGTTGGCTCCAGCCGAAACGCTCGGCGCCGGTCCGCAGGCATTCCGTCAAACGGCGCTGCGAAAAAGGCGGATGCGGCAGGTGCTGCTTTTCCTCGCCCGCCTTTTCCTGCGGATCCGACGAGTCCTGCGGCGGCGGCGGATTGTCCGGGACAACCTGCGTGTCGTTCTGAATCCGAAACTCGATCGGGTCCAAACCCAGCTTTTCCGCCATTTCATCCATCGCGATCTCGAGCGCCATCATGCCCGGCGCTTCGCCCGGCGCGCGCATGGCATTGCCCTCGGGCAAATCGAGCACCGCGAGCCGCATCGATGTCATTCGATGCTCACCCGCGTAGAGCAAACGCGTCTGGCTGACCGCCGTCTCCGGCGAGCCTCCGGGCAGGTCGCCCGACCAGCTTTCGTGCGCGATCGCGGAAATCCGCCCGTCCTTCGTCGCGCCGATCCGGATACGCTGAATCGTCGCGGGCCGATGCGTGGTGTTGTTCGCGATCAACGGCCGCTGCAACGCCACCTTCACCGGCCGCTTCGCCGCGCGCGCGCCGAGCGCCGCGAGCACCACGTCCGCCCGCAAAAAGAGCTTCCCGCCAAAACCTCCCCCGATGAACGGCGAGACAAGGCGGACATTTTCCTTCGGAATCCCCAGCGTCTTCGCCATGTCGCCCACGCTCCACGCGATCATTTGATTCGCGGTCCAGACCGTCAGCTTGTCGCCATTCCACACCGCGACGGACGCATGCGGTTCCATCATCGCGTGCGACTGATCCGGCGTCGTGTAGGTCGCGTCGAGCTGCACCGGCGCCGCTGCGAACGCACCAGCAAAATCGCCGACCGTCGTGTCCGGCGGCCCGCCAAAGCCCGGCTTCGGCGTGCCCGCCGAATCCTTCGCCACCGCCAGATCGAACGCCCCGCCGGCTCGTTCGTAATTCACCTCCACCCGCTGCACCGCCGCCCGCGCCTGCTCGAACGTCTCGGCCACCACGAGCGCGATCGCCTGGTGATAGTGCTGGATCTCGGGCCCGCCGAGCAGCTTCGCCGTGTTGAAATCGCCTTTGCCGAGTTTGCCCGCGTTTTCCGCGGTCACGATTGCGAGCACGCCGGGCGACGCTTTCGCGGACTCGAGGTTCATCGACGCGATGCGGCCTTTCGCGATCCCCGCGCCGAGCACGTAACCATACGCCGCGCGCGACGCGACGTCGTGGCGTTCGTAGGCATAACGTGCCGTTCCGGTTGTTTTGAGCGGACCGTCGATGCGGTCGACGGGTTGGCCGACCACTTTCAACTGGTCGATCGGATTGGTCGTGGCCGGTGTGTCGAATTTCATGCCTGTGACTCCTTCGCTTCTGCCAGCACGGCGCCGAGCACGCGCTCGACCAGTTTGAGTTTGAAGGCGTTTTGCTCCGTCGGTCTCGCGCCGGCCAGCAACCGCGCCGCAAACGCATTCGCGCCGCGGGGCAACTCTGCCTCGGCCGCTTCCACCCGCCACGGCTTGTGCGCCACGCCGCCCAGCGCCACACGGCCCGTCCCGTCGCGCTGCACGATCGCCGCCACGGAAACCAGCGCGAACGCATACGATGCCCGGTCGCGCACCTTGTAATAAATCTGCCGCCCGCCCACCGGCTTCGGCAGTGTCACCGCCGTGATCAACTCGCCCGCCTCAAGCACCGTGTCGAGCTGGGGTTGATCGCCGGGCAGCCGATGAAACTCCGCGATCGGAATCGTTCGCACCGCGCCGCCCGCCCGAATCGTTTCCACCGTCGCATCCAGCACGCGCAGCGCCACCGCCATGTCGCTCGGATGCGTGGCGATGCACGCCTCGCTCACGCCGATCACCGCGTGCTGCCGGCTGAATCCTCCGATCGCACCGCAACCGCTGCCGGGCGCGCGTTTGTTGCACGGCTGGTTCGTATCGTAGAAATAAGGACAGCGCGTCCGCTGCAGGAGATTGCCCGCCGTCGTGGCCATGTTGCGCAATTGCCCGGAAGCGCCCGCGACGAGCGCGCGCGATAGCACGGGGTAGTCGCGCCGCACACGTTCGTCCGCCGCGAGGTCCGTGTTGCGCACCAGCGCGCCAATCCGCAAACCGCCGTCGGACGTCGTTTCGATCTGGTCGAGGCCGAGCCCGTTCACGTCGATCAGGTGCGTCGGCGTCTCAATCTGCAGTTTCATCAGATCGAGCAGATTCGTGCCGCCCGCGATGAACCGCGCGCCCGGTTTGCGCTCGGCCGCCGCCGCGGCTTCGGCCGGCGTGCGCGCGCGTTCGAACGTAAACGGTTTCATGCGCTCCCCTCCGCAACTTCCGTGATCGCTTCCGCCATATTCGAATAGGCGCCGCAGCGGCAAAGGTTGCCGCTCATCCGCTCGCGCAGTTCGGCGGGCGTGAGTTTCGGCCGGGCCGAAAGATCTTCCGTCACATGGCTCGGGATGCCGGCCTTGATCTCACCCAGCATCGCGACCGCCGAACAGATCTGCCCCGGCGTGCAATAGCCGCATTGGTAGCCGTCGCATTTCACGAACGCCGCCTGCATCGGGTGCAGGTCCTCCGGCGTGCCGAGCCCTTCAATCGTCGTGATCTCGGCCCCTTCCTGCATCACCGCGAGCGTCAGGCACGAATTGATGCGCCGGCCGTTCACGATCACCGTGCACGCCCCGCACTGCCCGTGATCGCACCCTTTCTTGCTGCCGGTGAGATGAAGATGCTCCCGCAGCGCATCGAGCAGCGTGGTGCGGGGATCGAGCGCAAGCTCGCGGCTCTCCCCGTTCACCTTGAAAGCGATCTTCGTGAGGAGAGCGGGATCGGTGGCGCCACCCTGCCCCTGCGCTCGCGCCAGCGGCGGAAACATCGCGAAGGCGGCGGCCGCGGTGCCGGTGATCACAAATTGCCGCCGGGAAAACTCCAACTCGTCTGGTCGCTCCATGTTTTGCCCTGGGTTCAATGTGTTGGCCGCGGTCTGCGTGAACGAGCGGCTTCCGCGCGGCTCGCGCACCATAGCATTCAGAGGCCCGCGCGTCGCCGCCTTTTGTCCATTCCCATTCTGAAGCGCCCATCGGAAAAAATCGCCCCGCCATCAGGGTTCGCCCGATCCCCGCTCGTTTCACCCAAACAGGTGATAGCGCGCCGACTCGCACGGAGTTATCCTCCGTTCGCTCGGCCGCTTTTCCCTTTTACCCCACTAAAGTTTTTGGACTGTCCGCCGTTCCCGCGGGACCGCTTTGTCCGGCCCGCGGTCCAATCGCAGCTGTTCTTTGGTCTCCTCAACACCCCGCAATACACACATGAAAGCGATTACCCCATACCGGCGTCTGCTTGCTCTCTTGCTGGCCAGCACCGCGCCTTTCTCGCTCGCGCAAACACCCGCCAGCGACGAGTCCGACGAAGAAGACCAGGAAATCATCACCCTGTCTCCCTTCGAAGTCGTCAGCACCGAGGACACCGGCTACGCCGCGACATCCTCGCTCGCCGGATCGCGCCTCAATACGCAGCTGCGCGACGTCGCTTCGGCGATCACCGTCGTGACCGGCGAATTCTTGAAGGACACCGGCTCCAGCAATCTCCGTGACGTCCTCGTCTACACGACCAGCACCGAAGTCTCGGGCATCGGCGGCAATTTCTACGGCGGCAATGCCGACGATAACGCCTACCGCAACCAAATGCTCGCCAACCCGCAGAGCGGCACCCGCGTGCGCGGCCTCAACACCGCCGACCTCACCCGAAACTTCTTCGTCACGAGCATCCCCATGGATGCCTACAACACCTCGCGCATCGACATCCAGCGCGGGCCAAACTCCATCCTCTTCGGCCTCGGCAGCCCCGCCGGCATCATCAACAACACCCTCAAGGATCCGAACCTCGAGAAACTCGAAGCCGAGGCGCAACTCCGCATCGGCAGCTACGGCTCCCATCGCGAAGTGGTCGATGTCAACGTGCCGCTGATCAAGGGCCAACTCGGCCTGCGCGTCGCCGGCCTGAACGACGAGGCCCAATACCGGCAGGACTTCACCTTCAATCACGACAAGCGGCTCTACGGCGCCCTCCGCTGGCAACCCAAGCTCGCCCGCAGCATTTTCACCCAATTCGACATCAAGGGCGAGAAGGGCACGATCCGCGGCAATCGTCCCATCGCCACGACCGCGGCCGATTTCATCACGAACTGGTTCGGCCCGCTCAACCAATACCTGATGTATGATCCGCTCACGAGTAACGGCATCCCGCAGGAGCCGGACGGCACGCAGCACCGCGAACTGTCCCACTACTTCGCCGGCGCGCCCGGCCGCGACTGGTGGAACAGCTCCCCGGCGACGATTTATCAAAACCCCGCCAACAGCTCGATCGGCAACGGCAGCCTCGACGCCTACCGCCAACGCGACGGTTCGCCCTGGGGCGGCCTCAGCGGCGTCACAAATCCCAACTACGACGAGGGCGGCACCGGCTCGTGGAACCGCAACACCGCCGCGTTCTTCGCCGGCAATCCGATCATCTCCGACCTCATCAGCGATTACGAAAGCACCAGCGGCCGCCCCTTCGGCGGCTTCGGCGCCGCGCTCTGGCCCACCCAGATGATCCTCGGCGGTCCGCTCGCGTTCGTCGACCGCACCATGGCCGGCCCCAACAAGGGAGAATGGAATAAATTCGACAACATCGACCTCTCATTCACGCAGACCTACTTCGACGGACGCCTCGGTCTCAACGCCGCGTATTACCGCGAAAACTACGAGTCCGGCTTCGCCAACACCATCAACTCGAACCGCGTCACCGTCGACGTCAACGCCACCCTCCGCGACAACTCCGCCAACCCCGACGTCGGCCGGCCCTACATCGTCAGCTCGAGCTCCGGCCGGATCGCCGCCGAGGATCGCGAATCCTGGCGCGTGACGGGCTACTACAAATTCGATATCGCCGACCACCTCGGCGACGATCACCTCGTCAGCAAAATCTTCGGCGAGCAGACGTTCACCGGCATCGTCTCCAGCCAGCGCTACGAAAATTTCAGTCGCGATTTCAACCTCTACGCCTGGGACGCGGCCACCTACGGCGTCCCCCTCCTGAATTCCGCCAACCACCAGGCGTGGTGGGGCCTCCACTACATCGGCGAAAATCTGCAGAACGTCGCGAGCTTCGACGCGATCCCCGCCTCCGCCATCCACGGCGTCACCTCGGACCATTCGCCCGGCGCTTCCCAAAACGCGCTCGTCTGGAACAACAACACCAGCACGTGGCACAACGCCAACCTCAACATCCTGAACTGGCACGACAACCTCGACGATCTCTACACCGGCGCCGCGCAGGGCTACGACACCACCGACTCCACCGCCTTCGTCTGGCAGGGCAAATTGCTGAACGGCGCACTCGTCCCGCTCTTCGGCTGGCGCCAGGACAAATACGAGCGCTGGGACAAACCCGCCGCGCTCATCCGCGACCCGTTCAACGCCGTCCTGCCCCACAGCCCCGACTGGAACTACTCCACCGTCACGCCGCTGAAGGCCGACGAACAGCGCCGCAGCTGGGGCGCCGTGCTCCACGTCAACGAACTCCTCGAGCTGTTCGGCGCCCGCCGCCTCCCCCGCGGTCTCGGCGTGAGTTTCACCTACAACGACTCGAACAGCTTCCGCCCGTCCGAAGTGGGCCGCGACATCAACGGCGAGCAATTCCCCGCCCCGTCCGGCGAAACCAAGGACTACGGCGTGCTCATCACGGCGCTGGATAATAAACTTTCCCTGCGCGTGAACTGGTTCGAAACCCTCCAGAAAAACACCACGTTGAACCGCGGCCCGTCGACGTTCTGGGCCAAGGCCGGCATCGCGCGCACGATGAATACGCTCGCGCAGGAAGCGTGGGGCTCCTGGAGCGCCGACGGCACCCAGGCCGCGCCCGAATCGCTCGTCAACCGGTGGTTTTTCGGCAGCTCCTACGACACCGCGGTCGCAAGCCAACCGCTGCCCGCCGACTGGCGCAATCAACTCGGCACCCTCGTCACCCAGCCGCTCCGCATTCGCAGCGGCGCCGTCCCCGGCTCCGGCAACTACGTCGCCGAGGGCACGATCAACCCCGACACCAGCCTGCCCTATCTCGCTCCGCCCCTCACCGCCGACGAAGTCGAATATCGCCGGGCCTGGTTCGACGCCCGCAGCGACGCCGAATGGTTCCGCCCGCTCAACCCGGCCTGGGTCGCCGCCGAACAATTCGAAAAAATCACCGGCGACGACTATCGCATCTGGGGCGAAAGCCCGCCGGCCGGACAAAAGCTGACCAACGATCTCGTTTCGAAGGGCGTCGAAATCGAACTCACCGCCAACCCCCTCCCCAACTGGCGGCTCACGCTCAACGCCGCCGAAATCAAGGCCGTGCGCAGCAACATCCTTCCCGACTGGGCCCCGTTCGTCGCCGAGAACCGCGATCTCTGGTTCGAAGGCTACAACAACAACCCGGGCGGTCCGAGCCAGCTGAACTACTGGACGATCGACGGCTTTGCCGACCTGCGCCACTGGGGCGGCGGCACCACGTATTCGTCGGAACAGGACACCTTCGGCGGCCGCATGATGCAGGACGTCTACGGTCCCTACGTGAACGCAATCTCGGGCGAGGGCGTCTCGGTCAGCGAGCTGCGCAAATGGCGCCTCAACTTCGTCACGAACTATACCTTCATCAGCGGAGCATTGAAAAACGTGAACGTCGGCGGCGCCGTCCGCTGGCAGGACAAGACGGCCATCGGCTACTACCCGCAATACAACACCGACGCCAACATCTGGGTCACCGATGTCACCCGCCCGATCTACGGCCCGGCCGAAACCAACTACGACGCATGGATCGGCTACGAGCGTCCGCTCGGCTCGAAATACGTCTGGAGCATTCAGCTGAACGTCCGCGATCTGTTCGCCGACGAGGAGCTCATCCCGATCCTTGCCAACCCCGACGGCACCATCGCGCAGGTGCGCATCCCGAGTCGGACAACCTGGATGCTCACGAACTCGATCCGGTTCTGAGTCTTCGATTCGCGGCATGGCCGGCCAGCAGCGGCCTTGCGCACCTCGCCGTTATCGAGGATAGAACCCCGGCCCCTTCTCCTGTCATTCTGAGCGAAGCGAACAATCCAGATGCACGTCCGCCTGCGATTGCCGCTCTGGATTCGGGCTTCGTCCCAGCCCGCACGGGCGCTGATCGCGTGCCTGCTCTTCGTCCAGCCGTGGCTCCGCGCCGAAACCTCGCCGTCGGATGTCGTGCTCACCACCGCCGCTCAGGTGCGCGCCCTCACCGAGGCGGAAGCGCGCCGCGAGAGGCCGGTTCGTCTGCGCGGCGTGTTCATGGGCGAAGCCGATCCCGAAGGAATTGCCTTCGTGATCCAGGATGAAACGGAGGGCATCTACGTCCAGGGCCCTTCCGAACTCGTCGCGAAGATGAAACGGGGCGACCTGCTCGAAATCGAGGGCGTGACCGACCCGGGCGGTTTCGCGCCCTACGTCATCGCACGCCATCTCACGAAGATCGGCCGCGGCCCGCTGCCCGATCCCATCCGCGTTTCGCTCGATGAACTCAGCGCCGGCCATTTCGACGCCACGTGGGTCGAGGTTTCCGGCATTGTGCGCAGCGTCGAACCGAAGACGCCCAGCGACAACGGATCGCCGCCACCCGGCACGCGCTACCCGACGCCGCCGCCGGACCGCGGATCTCAGGCGGAGCATCCGAAGGTCATCGTCACCCTCGCCTCCGGCAACACGCGCCTGAGCGCCCAGGTGTGCGGCCAGCTCGCGCCCGACGATTACGTCGATGCCGTGATCCGGCTGCGCGGACTCTGCTTCAATCTGCACAACCGCAACCGCCAGTTCGTGCGCCCATTCGTCCAGGTGCCCTGCGGCGTCGAGTGGGTGGTCGAAAAACCGCCGCCCGATCTTCCGTTCGACGGCGATACCCGACCGGTTTCCAGCCTCCTGCGCTTCGAAAAGCAAAGCGGCAAACACGGCCATCGGGTGCATGTGCGCGGCATCGTCACTCATTATCAGCCCGGCGCGGTGCTCTGGATTCGCGACGGCGATCAGAGTCTTCGCGTCGAGACGACCGAGAACCTCCCGCTGCAGCTCGGCGACGAAGTCGACGTGATCGGATTTCCCGCGCGCGGCGGCTACAGCGCCGTGCTCGAAGATGCGGTTTTCCGTAAACGCTCCTCGCATCCGCCGCCCCCGCCGGAAGTGTTGACGGATGTCTCGAGCGCGCTGCGGAAGGACGCCGATCTGGTGCAGCTCGAAGCGCGTCTCGTCGAGCTCCGCCGTTTTCCGGACAGCGTGGCGCTGACCCTGAACTGGCACGAAACCTCCGTGCGCGCCCAGTTGCACCTGCCCGAAAACACGCCGGCGCCCGCGGACTGGCTGCCGGGCAGCGTCGTCCAGGTCGCGGGCATCTGCTCGGTGCTCACCGACGAAGCCGGTCCGCTCGGCGGCTTGTGGGAGCCGCGCTCGTTTCAACTGCTCCTGCGCTCGGCCGCCGATGTATCCGTGCTTCAACCACCGCCGTGGTGGAATGCGGAGCGCGTCGGCTGGACGCTTTCGGGTTTGCTCGTCCTCGTCCTCGGCGCCGTGGCGGCCGTCACGCTCACGCTGCGCCGGAGCCTGCGCGATCAGCAGCACCGCCGGGCGATGGCCGAAACCGAGTTCACCGCGATCCTCAGCGAGCGAAACCGCGTCGCGCGCGAGATTCACGACACGCTTTCCCAGAGCCTCGGCGCGATCTCCGTTCAATTGGAGCTCGTTCGCACCCGCGCCGGCGAGCTCAGCGCACCCGCCCGCCAGAACCTCTCCGTCGCCCACCAACTCGCCCGCGCCGCTCTCGCGGAAGCCCGCGAAACGATCTGGAACATGCGTTCGCAGATTCTCGAACGCGGCGATCTCGCGCAGGCCTTGGAAGGAATCCTCAAGCAAACGACCGAGGGCACCGGCGTGACCCCTCACATGCGCATCGAAGGCACCACCCGCCGCCTCCCGCCGGTCGTCGAAAACAACCTCCTGCGCATCGGCCAGGAAGCGATCATGAACGCGAGCAAGCACGCCCGCCCCCGGCGCATCGACGTCGAGCTGGCGTTCGAGGGACGCGCCGTCCGGCTCGGGGTGGAGGACGACGGCATCGGCTTTTCCAACGGCACGCCGCCCAACGGAGGTCGCCGCAGCTTCGGGCTCGTCGGCATCAAGGAACGCGCCGAGTTGCTCGGCGGAAAAGTCGAGATCGAGAGCGCCCCGGGAAAAGGCACGCGGGTCGTCGTCGCCGTTTCAGTGTGATGAAAAAAAGGCCGCACCATGCCCTCTGAAAATCCTCCGTCCGCCCCCCGCAGCGGCGAACCCGAGCGCAAGACGAGCATCCGCGTCCTCGTGGTCGATGACCATCCGCCCATGCGCATCGGCCTCGTCGGCTTGATCAGCAGCCAGCCGGGGATGGATGTCGTCGGCGAAGCCTCCGACGGCGAGGAAGCGATCGAGGTCTACGACGACGTCCGCCCCGACGTCGTGCTGATGGACCTGCGCATGCCAGGGATGGGCGGCGTCGAGGCGATCCTCGCCATTCGAAAAAAACATCCCGACGCGCGCGTGATCGTGCTCTCCACCTACGATTTGGACGAAGACATTCACCGCGCCATCCAGTCGGGCGCGAAATCCTATCTTCTTAAGGATATGTCCATCGAGGACATCGCGAGCACCGTGCGCGGCGTCTTCGCCGGCGAGACTCCCCTTCCACGCTCCGTCGCCGAACGCCTCACCGAGCGCTCGCAACGGGAACAGTTGACCGAGCGCGAGCGCGACGTCCTCGAGTCGCTCATCAAGGGCCGCAGCAACAAGGAAATCGCCTCCAGCCTTTTCATTTCCGAAGACACCGTGAAGTCGCACCTGAAAACGCTCTTCGCCAAACTGCGCGTCCACGACCGCACCGGCGCCGCCATCGAGGCCATTCGCCACGGCATCGTCTATTTGAAGTAGCCTTCGCTCCGCGCGCCCCACCGGCGCGCCTTCGTTCCCCAACCCCACTTCCTACTCTCGTGCAACATCGTCGCTCTCTCCCCCTGTTCGCTGCGCTCGTCGGCTTCGTGCTCTGGCACACGCCGGTCTCCGTTTCCGCCCAGCTCGCACCAGCAAACGCCACCACCGCCACGCACCGTTTCGAAATCGGCACCGACCACTTCCTGCTCGACGGAAAACCATTTCAGATCCGCTGCGGCGAACTGCACGCGCCACGCGTGCCCCGCGAATACTGGCAACACCGCCTGCGCATGGTGAAGGCGATGGGCCTGAACACCGTCTGCGCCTACCTGTTCTGGAACATGCACGAACCGCGGCCCGGCGAATTCAATTGGTCCGGCCAGGCCGATGTCGTCGAGTTCTGCCGCGCCGCCCAAGCCGAGGGTCTGTGGGTCATTCTCCGCCCCGGCCCTTACGCCTGCGCCGAATGGGAAATGGGCGGCCTGCCGTGGTGGTTGTTGAAACACGACGACATCCAGCTCCGCTCCCGCGATCCGCGCTTCCTCGAAGCCGCCAAACGCTACCTCCGCGAGGTCGGTCGTGTCCTCACTCCGCTGCAAGTCACGCAGGGCGGTCCGATCCTAATGGTGCAGGTGGAAAACGAATACGGCTTCTACGGCAAGGACGCCGCCTACATGGGCGAACTCCGCCAGGCCCTGCTCGACAGCGGCTTCGACGTCCCGCTCTTCGCGTGCAATCCGAAACAACACCTCCGCGACGGCTATCGCGACGACCTGTTTCCCGTCGTCAACTTCGGCACCGATCCCGAAGGCGCGTTCAAAGCCCTGCGCGAGATCCTGCCCACCGGCCCGCTCATGTGCGGCGAATTCTATCCCGGTTGGTTCGATACCTGGGGCGCGCCTCATCACACCGGCAACACCGAGCGCTACCTCACCGACCTCGGCACCATGCTCGAGCTCGGCGCCTCGTTCAGCATCTACATGGCACACGGCGGCACCACGTTCGGCTTCTTCACCGGCGCCGACCGGCCGTTCAAACCGGACACGTCGAGCTACGACTACGACGCACCCATCAGCGAGGCCGGCTGGGTAACGGCCAAATTCGAGCAATCGCGCGCTCTCCTCGCCCAATTTCTCCTCCCCGGCGAAACCCTCCCCGAACCGCCCGCACCCAATCCTGTCATCACGATCGCGCCGACAACCGCCACCCAGATCGCGCCCGTGTTCTCCCATCTGCCCGCCCCGCTCGCCGATGGAACGCCGCGCACGATGGAGCATTACGATCAGGCCTTCGGCTGCATCCTGTATCGCACCCAACTCCCCGCCGGCCCCGCCGCCACGCTGGAAGCCAGGGCCATTCACGACATCGGCCAGGTATTTCTCGACGGAGAACGAATCGGCTTCACCGACCGTCGTTCGCGCAATTTCAGCGTTCAGCTCCCCGAACGTGCGCAGCCGGCAACACTCGACATCCTCGTCGAAGCGATGGGCCGCGTGAACTTCGGCGTCGAGGTGCACGACCGCAAAGGTATCCACGCTCCTGTGACGCTCACCGCGCCGGATACCGAACCGGTCGAGCTGCGCGGCTGGCAGATATTCCGCCTGCCGCTCGATGCGGCCATGCTCGGCGCCTTGAAATTCGAACCGGCAGAAAACTCCGCGCCACCCGCTCCCGCGCCCGCCTTCTGGCGCGCCACCGTCAACGTGGACCAACCCGGCGACTGCTTCCTCGACCTGCGCCCGTGGGGCAAAGGCTTCGTTTGGGTCAACGGCCACAATCTCGGCCGCTTCTGGAACATCGGCCCGCAGCAGACGATGTATGTGCCCGGCCCGTGGTTGAAGTCGGGCGACAACGAAATCGTTGTCCTCGATCTCCTCGGCCCCGAGCAGCCGGTCATCGCCGCACTCGACCAGCCGATTCTAGACGAGCTTCGCCCCGCGCTGGATTTCGCGCGCACCCGTCGCCGCGAGGTGCAGCTCCGTTCCGACTTCGGCCCGCCCGCTCACCGCGGAAATTTCGCTCCCGGCACCGACGTGCAGGAAGTCCGCCTCTCCACCCCGGTCACCGGCCGCTATTTTTGCCTCGAAGCCGTCGACGCCCACGACGGCAAGCCGTTCGCCGCCGCCGCGGAACTCGCCTTGCTCGACGCCGCCGGCCATCCGCTGAACACCGAGGGCTGGACGATCGCCTACGTCGACAGCGAGGAACGCGAACGCGAGGACGGCACCGCCGAAAACGCGATCGACGGGCAGACGGCGAACTTCTGGCACACGCAATGGGGTGCCGCGCAGCCGAAATTTCCGCACCGCCTGATTCTCGACCTTGCGCAAAAACGCACCGTCAGCGGATTCCGCTACACCCCTCGCCAAGGCCCTCCCGACGTCACCGGTCGCATCAAGAACTACCGCATCTACGTCGCCGACGACCTGATCGCCCAGTAACTTCCCAAACGCGCTGCGCGCAGAAATTGGTGGACCGGATCGGGATCAAACCGACGACCTCGTCGTTGCGAACGACGCGCTCTATCAACTGAGCTACCGGCCCACGAGTGGGAGGGCAGGTTTTGGGCAAACGCCGAACGCGAGTAAACACCAATTTTCTCGTTTTATCGGCCCCCGCCGCCCCCCGTTCTCGCAAGTCCCCCACGCCCAACCGTGACCGCGGTCCGCGGTCCCATTTCCCCCGCCGTCCGCCAACACTCCACCGGCTCAACCCGCCGCCTGCCCCACGAGGCGCGCAAACACCATCTTCCCTCCGCCGCTCGGCAGCACGCTCGTGATCTCCGCCGCGACGCGCTGGCCGATCAACGCCCGCGCCGCAGTCACCACCACCATCGATCCGTCATCGAGATAACCCACCGCCTGCCCTTCGTCGCGGCCCGGTTTCACCAGCTCCACCTCGATCGTCTCGCCGATCATCAGCTCCGGCCGCAGCGACTTCGCCAGCAGGTTGAGGTTCAGCCACTGCACGCCGTGAAACTCCGCCATCTTCGCCAAATTGTAGTCCGTCGTGAGCAGCTTCGCGCGCATCGATTGCGCGAGAAACACCAGCTTCGCGTCAACGTCCGCCCGCTTCGTGACCTCGCTCTCGGGGATGCGAATATCGAGATGCTTCAGCCGCCGCAATTCGTTCAACACCTCCAACCCGCGCCGCCCCCGCGCCTGTTTCTGCGGATCCGCCGAATCCGCCACCGCCTGCAACTCCCGCAGCACAAACCGCGGGATCACCAAGGCGGCATTTAAAAATCCCGCCTCGCACACCCGCGCGATCCGCCCATCGATCAATACGCTCGTGTCCACCACCACCAGCGGCACGTCCACCTCGTGCGGCACGAACCGCACATACGGAATCACCAGGTTGAACTCATCCTTCCCGCGCAGCGCGATGACCGTCGCCAGATACGTGCACACGACGAACAGCGACAACTGAAACAAATGTATGATCTGCGGATCGCCCGCCGCGAACAGCGGCGACGTCCCCAGCAGATACGCGATCAACGACCCGATCGCCAAACCGAACGTGATCGCCGACAGCCCGCGCAACGAAAACCCCTTCAGCAGCATGTCCACCAGCACCACCAGCGCCCCGATCAACAGCCCAATCGTCACCGCCACGCCGCGCCGATCGTCCCACTCCTCGATCGTGTAACACACCAGCCACCCGCTCGCGCCGCACAGCAGCAGGAACACCATCCGGATGACGAACAGCGTGCGATTCATCAGCCCGCGCGATAATGAAACACCACCAACAGCGCCAGCGGCACCGCCACGCCCACGACCATGCAACCAACCAACACCTTCAGGTGACGCCGGGCTTTGATCTTTTCAGGAGTGTCGCCGTCCATTTCAGTGCGAGCGCACCAAAGCCCCCCCGGCATGACAACGCAATACTGGCTCGTTAAATCTGAACCCGACGCCTACGCGTGGACCGACCTCGTTCGCGATCGACGCACCGCCTGGACCGGCGTCCGCAACAACGCCGCCCGCCTCCACCTCAAGGCCATGCGGCCCGGCGACCGCGTGCTCTTTTATGAGAGCGTCACCACGAAAGCCGTCGTCGGCCTCGCCGAAGTCACCAAACCCGCCTTCGCGGACGACACCGCCGACGAACCCGGCTGGGTCGCCGTCGAACTGAAAGCCGTCGAGCCGCTCGCCACGCCCGTGACGCTCGCCCAAATCAAAGCCGAACCTGCCCTCGCCGACATCCTTCTCGTCCGTCAGGGCCGGCTCTCCGTCATGCCGCTCACCGCCGCCGCCTACAAAAAGATCGTCCAGCTCGGACAATAAGCCGGCGCGCCTCCGCCTCCCTTCGCCGCCCCCATTGACACCCGCCGTTCCCGCTCCGTAGTTCTCCCCGCCATGGACAAGCCGGCCTACGCGCTCGAGTTCGAAAAACCCCTCCGCGAACTCGCGAAGGAACTCGACGCCCTGCACCAGAAATCCCTCGAGCAGAACGTCGACCTCTCCGACGCCATCGCTGCCCTCGAGCAACGCCTCGCGCACGCCCAGCGCGACATCTACTCCAACCTCACTCCCTGGCAGCGCGTCCAGATCGCGCGCCATCCCAAACGGCCCTACGCCCTCGATTACATCGGCCTCATCTGCGAGGACTTTCAGGAGCTCCACGGCGACCGCCAGTTTCGCGACGACCGCGCCCTCATCGGCGGCACCGCGTTTTTCGAGGGCGAATCCGTGATGATCGTCGCCCAGCAAAAAGGCCGCGACACCAAGGAAAACATCCTGCGCAATTTCGGCATGCCCCAGCCCGAAGGCTACCGCAAGGCCCTCCGCCTCATGCGCACCGCCGAAAAATTCGGCCTCCCCGTCCTCACCTTCATCGACACCCCGGGCGCGTATCCAGGAATTGAATCCGAAGCCCGCCACGTCTCCGAGGCGATCGCGATGAACCTCCGCGAAATGGCCGCGCTGCGCGTCCCTTCCGTCGCCGTCGTCGTCGGCGAGGGCGGCTCCGGTGGCGCTCTCGGCATCGGTCTCACCGATCGCGTCCTCACCTTCGAGAACAGCTACTACTCCGTCATTTCTCCGGAAGGCTGCGCCGCGATTCTCTGGAAAGACCGCGCCGCCGCCGCGAAAGCCGCCGAAGCGCTCAAGCTTTCCGCCGCCACCCTCCAGCAACTCGGCGTCGTCGATGACGTCGTTCCCGAACCGCTCGGCGGCGCGCACAACGACCTGCCCCAGGCCGCGGCCTCGCTGAAACAAGCGATTCGCAAACACCTCGCCGAACTCCGCGGCTTCGACCCCGAGAAACTCATCGACTCTCGCTACAACCGCTACCGCCACCTCGGCGTCTACGAAGAAGACGGCATCGCCCACAACTAACCCTTCGCGACGCCAAGACCAAACTTCCCCCTGTCTCGCGCCCGTCCGTCCCCGGACGGGTTTTATTTGGTGCCTTGAAGTTTGGTTCTTCCCTGAAGCTTGGAGCTTGGTCCTTGGAGCTTCCGCCGCGGCGCCGCCGCGTTCACCCGCGGACCGTGAACAACTCGATCTTCAACGCCGACGCCATCGACGCGCCGATCTCCACGATCGCACCGTTCAATCGCACATCGTCCGTCGCCATCTCGAAGCGCCGCGGCATCCCGGTCACGAATTTCGTCACCACCGGCTCCACCGCCCGCCCGAGCACACTCGCGTGCGGCCCCGTCATGCCCACGTCGCAGATAAACGCCGTCCCTTTCGGCAACACCGCCGCATCCGCCGTCGGCACGTGCGTGTGCGTCCCGATCACCGCCGTCACGCGCCCGTCGAGATACCACCCAAGCGCCAGTTTCTCCGACGTCGCCTCCGCATGCACTTCCACCACGATCGCGTCGCATTGCGGACGCAGCTGCTCGATCATCCGATCCGCCGCCAAAAACGGGCAATCCGCCTTCAGGCCCATGAATTGCCGTCCCAGGACCGTGAATACCGCCACGCGAAATCCCCGCGCCGCCACAATCAGGTGATCCCAGCCCGGATTCGACGCCGGCAAGTTCGCCGGCCGGCAAACGCGATCGATCTGCGTGATCTCCGACTCCCACCCGCGTTGATCCCACACATGATCGCCGAGCGTGATCGCATCGATCCCCGCCTCGAGCAGCGAACGCGCGATCGCGCCCGTGATCCCATTGCCCGCCGCCGCGTTTTCGCCATTCGCAATCACGAAGTCGATCGCATGCTCCGCGCGCAGCCTCTGGAGTTTCTCGTTGACGATATCCCGCCCCGGCCGACCCACGATGTCGCCGATAAATAGGAGCTTCAGCATCCCTTCAGAAGGAACGCCGCCACCAGATCGCTCAACTGCGAACTTCGCCACACCTCGACGTAGATCCGCGAACTCGCTCGCACTCCCTCCGTCCGCCGCCCCCCATTCCCAAGGCTTGCCACCTCCGCCGCCGCGCCTTTTTCTGACCGATCTCATTTTCGAACCCAAACGCCCATGAAAACCACGACCTCCCCCGCTGCGTTTCCCCAGCCTGAAATCGGCCGCGAAATGAAGGGCTCCGACGCCGTCGTCGAGTGCCTCATCCGCGAGGGCGTCGACGTCATCTTCGCCTACCCCGGCGGCGCCTCGCAGGAACTCCATCAATCGCTCGCGCGCACCGACAAGATCCGCACCATCCTCCCCCGCCACGAACAGGGCGGCTCGTTCGCCGCCGAAGGTTACGCCCGCGCCACCGGCAAAGTCGGCGTCTGCATGGCGACCTCCGGCCCCGGCGCCACCAATCTTATGTCCGCGATCGCCGACGCGTTCATGGATTCCATTCCCCTCGTCGCCATCACCGGCCAGGTCTACTCGAAATACATCGGGAAGATGGCGTTTCAGGAAACCGACTTCTACGGGATGACGCTCCCCGTCGTGAAGCATTCCTACCTCGTGATGAATGTTCACGATATCCCGCGCGTGTTTAAGGAAGCGTTCTACCTCGCGCGCAGCGGACGCCCCGGCCCGGTCATCATCGACCTGCCCAAGGACGTCCAGCAGGCGAAATTCCAGCCCGTCTTCCCCGCGTCCGTCGAGTTCCGCAACGCCTACGCCACGGCCACCCAGCACGCCTCCGACGAGCAACTGAAGGAAGTTCTCGCGCTCATCGCCGAAGCGAAACGCCCCGCGATCTACGCCGGCGGCGGCGTCATCTCCGCCAACGCCCACGCCGAACTGAAAGCCTTCGCCGAGAAAACCAACGTTCCCGTCGCCACCACCTTGATGGGCGTCGGCGCGTTTCCCGAAACGCACCCGCTCTCCATGCAGTGGTTCGGCATGCACGGCGCCGCTTACGGCAACTGGGCCGTCGACCAATGCGACCTGCTCCTCGTTCTCGGCGCGCGCTTCGACGACCGCATCACCGGCGACACGAAGCATTTCGCCTCCCAGGCCAAGATCGTCCACATCGACATCGACGCCTCCGAACACCACAAAAACAAACGCGCGCACGTGCCCATCGTCAGCGATGTGAAACACGCCCTCGAGCGCCTCGTCGCCCTCGCCAAGGCCAATAAGTTCTCGGCGCCCGACACCTCCGCCTGGCACCAGCAAATCACCACCTGGAAAACCGAACACCCGTTCCGTTTCGAAAAGAGCAAGCACATCGTCCCGCAGGAAGCCGTCGCCGCGCTCTACGAACTCACCAAGGGCGACGCCATCATCACCACCGGCGTCGGCCAGCACCAGATGTGGGCCGCGCAATTCTACCGCTTCGACGAACCCCGCCGCTACATCAGCTCGCTCGGTCTCGGCGCGATGGGCTTCGGCTATCCCGCCGCCATGGGCGCCAAGGTCGCCTGCCCCGATAAACAAGTCATCGATATCGACGGCGACGGGTCGTTCATGATGAACGTGCAGGAGCTCGCCACCTGCCACATCGAGAAGATCGCCGCGAAAGCGATGATCCTGAACAACCAGCACCTCGGGATGGTCGTGCAGTGGGAAGACCGCTTCTACGGCTCCGTCCGCGGCAACACCATCCTCGGCGACGAAACCAACGTCGGCAGCCCCGAAAACCTCGGCGGCCTCTATCCCGACTTCGTGAAAATCGCCGAAGGCTTCGGCGTCAAAGGCCGGCGCGTCCACCTCAAGAGCGAGCTCAAGGAAGCCATCCAGGAAATGCTCGATCACGACGGCCCCTATGTCCTCGACGTCATCGTCCCCTACACCGAACACGTGCTCCCGATGATCCCCGCCGGCCGCACCGTGAAAGACATGCTGCTGAAATAAGGTTCGCCTGCACGGCACGGGCGAAACCTGCCCGTGTTCCGCGTGGACTTTCTCCTGGCCTCAATCCTCCCCTTGTCATTCTGCGCGCAGCGAAGAATCCAGGGCGACGCTCGCCAGGCGACGCATCCCCGAATCATCGCCGCGCTCAACACGTTTACTGAGCCACCCAAGACATCTTTCGAGCGCCCCGCTTTCCTCCATGTCCAAAACCCTCCTCGTCACCGGCTCCTCCGGCCTCATCGGTTCCGAAGTCTGCGTCTATTTCGCTCGCGAGCTCGGCTACACGGTCCACGGCGTCGACAACAACCAACGCGCCGTCTTCTTCGGCCCACAAGGTGACACCCGCTGGAACCAGCATCGCCTCGCCTCCGACCTCAAAGGCTTCGTCCATCACGAGCTCGATATCCGCGACCGCGCCGGCGTCCTCGCCCTCGTCAAATCCGTCAAACCCGACGTCATCGTCCACACCGCCGCCCAACCGTCGCACGATCGCGCCGCCGCGATTCCGTTCGACGACTTCGACACCAACGCCGTCGGCACGCTCAACTTCCTCGAAGCCGCCCGCCAGTTCGCGCCCGAGTCGCCCTTCGTCCACATGTCGACGAACAAGGTCTACGGCGACGCCCCCAACCGCATCGCGCTGCAGGAACTCGAAACCCGCTGGGACTACGCCGACCCCGCCTACGAACACGGCATCGCCGAAACCTTCACCATCGACCAGTCGAAGCACTCCCTCTTCGGCGCCTCGAAAGTCGCTGCCGACGTCATGGTCCAGGAATACGGCCGCTACTTCAATCTGCCGTGCTGCGCCCTCCGCGGCGGCTGCCTCACCGGCCCGAATCACTCCGGCGTCGAACTCCACGGCTTCCTCTCCTACCTCGTGAAATGCAATCTCGAGGGCCGCGAATATAAGGTTTTCGGATACAAGGGAAAACAGGTCCGCGACAACATCCATTCCCTCGACGTCGCCCGCTTCATGGCCGCCTTCGTCGCCGCCCCGCGCGCCGGCGAGGTCTACAACCTCGGCGGCGGCAAAGCCAATAGCACTTCGATTCTCGAAGCGTTCCAGATCGCCGAAAAGTTCACCGGCAAAAAACAGGTCTACACCTACGTCGACCAGAACCGCATCGGCGACCACATCTGCTACTACTCCGACCTCCGCAAGATGCGCGCTCACTACCCTTCGTGGGACATCACCCAATCCCTCGAGGAAACCATCCGCCAGATCGTCGAAGCCTGGCAGCACCGTCCGAAATCCTAAGGTGGAACCCGGCGTCTTCGCCGGGTTTTTCATTTTCCGCCTACAACTCCGCATTTGAACAATCCTCTCAAATGCGTTTCGCAATAGCTGCCATGGTCGCGCTCCGCACCGCCGTCTTTCTGCTCACCGCCTCGGCCTTGCTCGCCGCCGATTCGTCGCGAAACGCATCCCCCTTCCTCCCGCCCGCCGGTGCCGCCGCCCCAACCCAAAAGGAACCGTCCGCCTACAGCTTCGCCGGCATGACCGTCGTCGGCGGCGAAACTTTGCTCAGCATCACGCGCGAGTCCGACAAACGCAGCACCTGGATTCCCCTCGGCAAAACGGTCGGCGACATCACCGCCATCAGCTACGATGCGAAGAAAGACGAAGCCGTCATCCGCGCCGACGGCCGCGAACTCACGCTCACGATTCGCAAAGCCGTCGTCGTTTCCGCACCGACTCACCGCCCGCCTCCGTATCTCGCGACTCAGCCCGCCGCAAACGCTCCCGCCGTCGCTCCTGCACCTGAGCCCGTCAAAATGCCCGCCATGAATCAGCAGGAGGAAAAGGAAATGGAAGCACGCATGCTCGTCTCCGACCTCCTCGAAATCGGCCAGCAGCAGCGCCGCGCCTACGAAGCCGCCCAACGCGAAGCCGCCGCCAAAGCCGCCGCCGACTCCCGCACCAAAGCCGCCAAGTAGCCCGCCTGCTTGCAGGCGCTCACGGGCCCTTCGGGGCGCAGAGCGCGCATCGCGCCATTTCTGTCATTCTGAGCGAAGCGAAGAATCCACCTGCGCGTCCGCCCGGGTGCTGAACTGTTCGCTCTACTCAGAGTGACAGAGCCAAGACGGTTTTCACAATCCGCGCCGGCCATAGGACCTTCCTCCCCTCGAAGAAACTTTCCCCTTCCGCCCCTCGCCCGCCGCTGCTTCTTTCAAGCCACATGAAACTCCTCATCACCGGAGTCTGCGGCTTCGTCGGCAGCACGCTCGCCCGCGCTTTCGCCGCCCACGACGCCCGTCACGAGATCGTCGGCTTCGACAACTTCATCCGCCCCGGTAGCGAATCCAATCGCGACGAACTTAAGAAACTCGGCGTGCGCCTTTTCCACGGCGACCTCCGCGCCGCCAGCGATCTCGAGCCACTCCCCGCCGTCGATTTCGTCATCGACGCCGCCGCCAACCCGAGCGTCCTCGCCGGCGTCGACGGCAAAACCAGCTCGCGCCAACTCGTCGAGCACAACCTCTCGGGCACCGTCAACATGCTCGAGTTCTGCAAGCAGCACCGCGCCGGTTTCGTTCTCCTTAGCACCAGCCGCGTTTATTCCATTCCTCCTCTCGCCGCGCTCGCCGTCGAACCTCAAGCCGACGCCTTTCGCCCATCGCCCACCGCCCCGTGCCCGCCGGGCGTCAGCCCGGCCGGCATCGACGAAACCTTCTCCACCGCCGCCCCCGTCTCCCTCTACGGCGCCACCAAGCTCGCCTCCGAAGCCCTCGCGCTCGAATACGGCGAAACCTTCAATCTCCCCGTCTTCATCAACCGCTGCGGCGTCCTCGCCGGCGCCGGCCAGTTCGGCCGCCCCGACCAGGGCATCTTCGCTTTCTGGCTCAACAGCCACCTTCGCCGCCGCCCGCTCAAATACATCGGCTTCGGTGGGCACGGCCATCAGGTCCGCGACTGCCTCCACCCGCGCGACCTCCTCCCGCTCCTCGAAAAACAATTCGCCGCCCCGCGCCTCGCCGCCACCGATCGCATCGTCAACGTCGCCGGCGGCGCCGCATCCGCGTTTTCACTACGCCAGCTCACCGCCTGGTGCGACCAGCGTTTCGGCGCGCACCCCGTCGCTTCCGATTCGACCCCGCGCCCGTTCGACCTCCCCTGGGTCGTGCTCGATCACGCCAAAGCCACCCGCCTCTGGTCCTGGCAGCCCCAGACGCCCACCCGCACCATCCTCGACGAGATCGCCACCCACGCCGAACGCCACCCCCACTGGCTCGACCTCTCCGCCCCGTTCTGAGCCTTCACCTGTGCGAACCAGGTTCGACGAACGCGGCCCCTACTGCGCGACTTTCTCGCCCCCGACGGCCGTCAGGTCGCCGAGATCTCCCACACCCGCATCTACGCGCGCCTTGACCGCCTCGCCGCGCCCTGAATGCTCGCGCAAAACGTTCTCATGCCCGGCCCTCTCAACCGCGCCCCGCTCAACCTCTACTCCGTCATCATCCCCGCCCGCGACGAAGAGGCTTCGCTCCCGTCCACCGTCGAGGACATCTACCGCACCTTCACCGCGGAAAACATTCCCCATGAAATCGTCGTGGTCGACGACGCCAGCCGCGACCGCACGTGGTCCGTCCTCCAGGAGCTTCGCGTAAAATTCCCCACGCTCGCGCCCACCCAGAACACCGGCGAACACGGCTTCGGCCGAGCCGTCGTCTGGGGCCTCGATCACAGCCGCGGCGATGCCGTCGTCATCATGATGGCCGACGCCTCCGACTCCCCCGCCCACGCCGTCAACTACTGGCGCCTCCTCAACGAGGGCTACGACTGCGCGTTCGGCTCCCGCTTCGTCAAAGGTGGCCAGGTCGTCGACTACCCGCGCGTCAAACTCTTCGTCAACCGCCTCGCCAACTTCCTCGTCCGCGTCGGCTTCGCCATCCCGCTCAACGACACCACCAACGCCTTCAAGGCCTACCGCCGCACCGTCATCGACGGCTGCCGCCCCTTCCTCGCCCCGCACTTTAACCTCACCGTCGAGATCCCGCTCAAAGCCATCGTCCGCGGCTTCAGTTATACCATCGTCCCGATCTCCTGGCAGAACCGCAAATACGGCGAGGCCAAGCTCAAGATCAAGGAAATGGGCAGCCGCTACTTCTTCATCTGCGCCTACGTCTGGCTCGAGAAATACTTCAGCCGCGGCGACTACCGCCGCCGTTGACCGCGTTTCCCCGACGCGCCGCCCAGCGAGCGCTCGCGGTTTTCACCCTTGTCGCCTCGCTCGCTCGCTTCTCGAATCGCACGCACCTGAACCTATGATCTATCTCCTCGGCGGCTCCGGCTACGTCGGCAGCGCTTACCAAGCCCTCCTCACCCGCAAAGGCATTCCGTTCCGCAACCTCCGCCGCGCCGAGGTCGACTACACGAATTCCGCCACGCTCCTCGCCGCCCTCCGCGCCGACCGTCCTGAATTCCTCATCAACGCTGCCGGTTACACCGGCAAACCCAACGTCGACGCCTGCGAGCTCCACAAGCACGAGTGCCTCTTCGGCAACGCCGTCCTCCCCGGCATCGTCGCCGACGCCTGCGCCGCCGCCGGCATCCCCTGGGGCCACGTCTCCTCCGGCTGCATCTACACTGGCGCCCGCCCCGACGGCTCCGGCTTCACCGAAACCGACGCCCCCAATTTCACCTTCCGCCAAAACAACTGCTCCTTCTACAGCGGCTCCAAGGCACTCGGCGAAGAAGTCCTCGCCGGCAAACCCGACCTCTACGTCTGGCGCCTCCGCATTCCTTTCAACGAGGTCGACAACCCGCGCAATTACCTCACGAAGCTCCTCCGCTACCAGACGCTCCTCGAAGCCACGAACTCCATTTCGCAGCTCGAGGAATTCGTCGCCGCCAC
>JAEZAD010000070.1 GCA_023430565.1 Verrucomicrobiota bacterium | reverse complement strand
CTTTATCATTAAGTGTAGAAGCTTCTCCGGTGGTGCCGCAAACAACGATTGCGTCGATCTCCTGAGAAATCTGCCAGTCAATTAACTGACCCAGGCTGGGATAGTCAACCGCTCCGTCTTTAAATGGCGTTACGATGGCAGTACCTGCGCCTGTGAAAAGTGTCATGAAGACTCACATCCTTCTTACTTAATTATTCAATTTTAATTCTTATCCTTTGATCAGTTCTTCGGCAATCTGCACCGCATTGGTGGCTGCACCTTTTCTGATATTATCCGCTACAACCCACAGGTTTAAGCCGTTTTCTACGCTGAAGTCTCTGCGTACTCTACCCACAAATACTTCATCCTTGCCGGCAGCATCTCGTGCAAGAGGATAAACAGATTTTTCAGGATCATCCAAAAGAACAATGCCGCGCGATTCTGAAAGCAGTTTTTTTACATCTTCCACTTCAAATGGTTTTTCCAGTTCGACATTGATGGATTCGCTGTGACAGTCAAATACCGGTACGCGAACTGTCGTAGCAGTAATCTTGATGGTTTCATCACCCATGATCTTATGTGTCTCATTGATCATTTTCATTTCTTCCTTCGTGTATCCATTCTCCAGGAATACATCGATCTGAGGCAAGCAGTTGCCGGCAATGGCATGGGGGTAAGCCTTTTTGATATCATTTCCCTGCAGTCCTTCTTTGAGGTCATTGATCCCCTTTAAACCGGAACCTGAAACTGCCTGATAGGTGGAGTAAACAATCCGCTTGATTCCATATTTCTCCTGAAGCGGTTTTAGTGCTACCACTGCCTGAATGGTGGAACAGTTGGGGTTGGCAATAATGCCTTTGTTCCACTTGATGTCTGCTGCGTTTACTTCCGGAACTACGAGAGGCACTTCTTGATCCATTCTCCATGCGCTGCTGTTGTCAACAACAACCACACCCTTGGACGCTGCGATGGGCGCAAACTTCTCACTTGCAGAACCGCCTGCAGAGAATAGGGCGATATCAATGGGTTTGTCGAACGAGGTCTCCGTCAGTTCTTCAACAACGTATTCCTTTCCTTTAAAGGTCACTGTCGTGCCGGCAGACTTTGCTGACGCCATCATGTATAGATTTTCAAAAGGAAAGTCTCTTTCCTCAAGTACCTTCAGAAATGTGCTGCCAACAAGGCCCGTAGCTCCTACGATTGCTAAATTAGGTTTTTTGTTCATTTTTTATTCCTCCAATATGTAAAATTATCATAAACAGAATCATCCCGAGAATCTATATTTCCCGCTTCCGATGTGCCTACGACAGTTACGATTCCCAGATTTTATTGTTTTACGCGCTGAATATTCGGTTAGAGTTAAGCCGGAGCGGCGGCCTGTGATGATGGTATAATTATTATATTATATAACATTTCAAAAAGAATGTTGAACTTTTTTGTATTTTTCCATACTTTTTTTTTAGTAAATTTGTGGTATAATTATGGACGACCAATATAGCCTGTTTAGGGCACATAAGGGCTGTGCAAAGTTTTGCAGATTAATATGGAAAACAGAAACTTGATATAAAAGAAGAGGGTATTGATTTATGTCAGAAGACAAAAAGAGAAGGGGGAGACCCCCCGGATCAAAAAACAAACCAAAATCAAATAAAGGAACCGCTCAGACACGGGGGACATCTGTAACGGCAACAGGAGGAAGACTCAGAGACGAAATCTGGGCAATCATCATTCTGGCAATCGGTGCATTTCTCGTAGTCTCATTGCAGACAGAAGCTGCCGGGCAATTTGGTCTTATGATCTCCAAACTGATGAAGGGTTTATTCGGAGCGATCGCATTTGCTTTGCCATATTATTTGATTCTTTATGGGTTACTGCTGTTTGCAAAGCGTACCGCACATATCAGTGGGCGTTCGGTATTTTTTTTATTTCTGATCTTCCTGATGATGACCTTGCTGAATTCGGCCCGTTTTCTTGGCGAGGGATCTGACTACAGCTTCTCTTTTCAGTTTATAGGACAGATGTTTACGCAGGGGGCGGAGCTAAAGACCGGTGGTGCTTTCGGGATGGCGGTGGGTTATCTCTTGGTCAAAATCATAGGAATGACTGGACTGTACATACTATCTATCGTAGTAATCCTTATCTCGGTCATGCTTGTAATTAACACGCCGGTTTCTCAATTTCTTGATGCCTTACAGGAGCGAAGACAGGCCAGAAAGCTGGCAGCCGCCGAAGCCGCGATCCTTGAGGAGGAGAGCGAGGAGGATCAGGAGCCAGCTCAAAAAGAACCGCCTGCAAAGGAAAAAGGCAAGCGTCAAGCAGCCGCGAAAATTATTACAGATCATGAGAAAATTCATCCCTTTGAGAATAAAGAGTACAAGCGTTCAACCATAGAACTGCCTCCCATTTCCTCTGCGGCGGCGGGTCCTGTTTCAGGCAACCAGCTCAAGATCCTTGATTATATGAAGGATGAAGAACTATTCGAAAAAACCGCTGGAGAAAAAGGAAAGAACGATTTTGGACTAGAAGAGATCAAGATCAGTGTGCCGGGGATGGGACTTGATGGAGAAGGAGCAGAAGCACCGGCAATCAAAGAATACAAGAGTCCTGAATCACCCGTAAAAGGGGAGGAAGCGCCTGTGAAAACCGATGGGCATGAGCCTGCGAAACCATTAGGTGCAACGCCTTCAAAAGAGGCCGCTCCCGTCAAAGTTGAAGAGTTAAACATCAAAATCGGCGGGACCTCATTAAAGC
>JAEZAD010000288.1 GCA_023430565.1 Verrucomicrobiota bacterium | reverse complement strand
GGCGGGCGCTGGCGCGGGGTGAAGATTGCGCTCGGGTGCATGGCGCCGGTGCCGTGGCAGGCGGAGGAGGCGAATGCGTTTTTGGAGGGACGCGAGGCGACGGCGGAAAACGCGGCGGCGGCGGCGGAGCTGCTGCTGGCGAAGGCGGAGCCGCGGGAGCACAACGGTTTCAAGGTGCCGCTGGCGAAGGCGCTGGTAAAGCGCGCGGTGACGCGGCTCTCTGTGGGGTGAAGACGGTCCGGGGCGAGGAGGTGCGGGGGCACGATCCGCTCGCTGGCGCTCGTAGCTACGGCTAGGCCTTGGCTTTGGCGGGGGAGGTTTCCACGGGTGGGTAGGCGACGCGGCCGTGGAGCATGTTGAGCAGGGTGAACTGAAAGCTGTTCTTGATGCGCGTGATCTCGATGAAGGTGAGCGGGGCTTCGTCGAGCTGGCCGTCTTCGATGCGGTCGCCGACGACGCGGTCGATCAACTCGCTGAGCTGGTCGGGTGTCGTTTGCCGGAGCGAGCGCGACGCGGCTTCGACACCGTCGGCGAGCGAGATGATGGCGCTTTCCTTGGTTTGCGGACGCGGGCCATCGTAGCGGAAGGGGGCTTCGGGAATTACCGCGGGAGCAGGATCGGAGGACTTGGCGACGGTGGCCGGATCCTTGGACCCTGGTCCTCCGGCCGCTGGAAACGGGGTGCGGGACTGCGTGAGGGCGCGATTGTAGAAGTAGCGGACGAGCGTGGTGCCGTGGTGTTGTTCGATGACGTCGATGACGGCGTGGGGGAGGTTGTATTTGAGGGCGAGTTCGACGCCGTCGCTCACGTGCTGTTTGATGATACGGGCGGAGGCGGTGGGGTCGAGGTGGGCGTGGGGATCGAGGCCGTCGCGGTGATTTTCGCCGAAGAAGGAGGCGTTGGCGGTCTTGCCGACGTCGTGAAACAGGGAGCAGACGCGGGCGGTGAGCGGGTTGGCGCCGATGGCGTTGGCGGCGTTTTCGGCGAGCTGGGCGACGACGAGCGAGTGGTGATAGGTGCCGGGCGCCTCGAGCTGCATGCGGCGCAGGAGCGGGTGATTGTAGTCGGTGAGCTCGAGGAGCGTGATGTCGGTGGTGCGGTTGAAGAGGGATTCGAGGATGGGGAGGAGGCCGACGACCACGATGCCGGTGACGACGCCGGCGCCGAGACCGGCGACGACCTGGCGGAGGATGATTTCGGAGGGGGTTTGATCGGCGATGCCGATGAGGGTGGCGAAGGCGGCGACGGTGAGGCCGCCGGCACCGGCGGCGCGGACGACTTTGCCGCGCTGGCGGGCGTCGCGGCAGAAGAAAATGGCGACGAGAGAAGACAGGAAAGTGAGGACGAGGAGATCGAGGCGGTTGCCGTAGATGACGCCGGTGAAGATCGAGATCAGGAGCGCCATGAAGATGCCGGAGCCCGCATCGATGAGAATGGCGACGATGAGCGGGGCGAAGGCGGTGGGGGCGATGTAGGGAAGCGTGGAGCCCCAGGCGCCGTCGCTCACGAAGAAGTCGATGCCGCCGATCGTGTAGATGCCGCGGACGACGGCGAGATTGATGATGACGACGAGCGCGAGGAGGCAGAGGCGGACGTTGCTGAGGAGGGTTTCGGGGTCCTCGAGGCGGATGTAGATGATCGAGGCGAGCACCATCGCGAGCACGAGGAGAACGCGGCCGAAGAGCGTGAGATTTTCGTCGAGCTGGAGGTCGGTGTTGGCCTCGAGGAATCTGCGATGGGCGATGAGCATCTCGTGTTGCTCGGGGGAGACGCGTTCGCCGGGTTCGATGATGGTCTGGCCGCGGACGACGCCGACGGTGACGGGGCGGACCGACTGGAGGGCGACGGTTTCGCGCTGGGCGGTGGCTTCGCGGTCGAAGACGACGTTGGCGACGAGACCCTGGCGGAAGATGCGGAAGAGGGCGAGGGCGGCGGAGCGGGGCACGCCTTCGGCGGCGAGGTTGACGCGAAGGAACGTGAGGGCGTCTTCCATCGATTGGACGGAGCGCTGGGTGACTTCGCCGTTGGCGCGGGCGATTTGAAATACGGTGACGCTGTTGGGGCCGGTGGTGTTGAGGGAGCCGTCCTGGACGCCTTGGGCGTAGAGATCGCGGAGGGCGGCGAGGCCGTTGTCGAAGAGGGTGATGCGGGCTTTGGTGTCGCCGGCCTGGAGAACGGCGGCGATGTCGTCGACGCTGACGCGGTAGGGGCCGTGGGCGTTGAAGGATTCGGCGATGGCGGCGAGGGCGTTGCGGCGGTCGGTGAGGGCGGGGGGCGCGTCGGCGAAGCGTTTTTCGTAGGCGTCGAGCTGGACGAGGAGGTCGCGGGCGGCGGTTTCGAAGCGGCGGAGCGGTTCGACCTCGAGGCGGTAGACGGGCGGGATGCGATCGAGGAGCTGATCGCGAGCGACGCGGGTGCGCTCCTGGCTCTCGTAGCTGAAGGAGCCGGCGGCGACGACGCGGACGGTGGCGACCTGGCCGGGCATGACGGGCAGGTGCGAGGTGTGAATGCCGGCCGAGCTGATGAAGACGATCGCGGCGACGGTGAGGACGAAGATGACGACCGAGACGAGCCGGCTGCGGTCGAGGAAGTCACGGATGGCGGAATGCGTCGGTGACGGCGGGCGCTGGGCGCGACGCGAACTCAGGCCACCGAGGAGGAGCTTGAATTGGTCGCGGACGGACATGGGCGGGCGCGGAGTTGAAAGTTGAAGGTTGAGAGTTGGGGAATCCACTCGCTGGCGCTCGCGGCTACGAAGAGGGGGCGGAGGTGCCGGGTGTGGGGTTCCGGTAGTTGTCGTAGGCTTCGATGATCCGCTGGACGAGCGGATGGCGGACGACATCGGAGCCGCTGAAGGTGTGGAAGTCGACGCCATTGACGTCGCGGAGGACGTGGCGGACTTCGAGCAGGCCGGATTGCTTGGAGCGAGGGAGATCGATTTGCGTGACGTCGCCGGTGATGATCATGCGCGAATCTTCGCCGAGCCGGGTGAGGAACATCATCATTTGCTCGGGCGTGGTGTTTTGGGCTTCGTCGAGGACGATAAACGCGCGGGAGAGGGTGCGGCCGCGCATGTAGGCGAGCGGGGCGATCTCGATGATGCCTTTTTCCGTAAGTCTCGTGACATCCTCGGCATCGAGCATGTCGTGGAGGGCGTCGTAGAGCGGGCGAAGATAGGGGAGGATTTTTTCGCGGAGGTCGCCCGGAAGGAAGCCGAGGGCTTCGCCGGCTTCGACAGCGGGGCGGGTGAGGACGACGCGTTCGACCTCGTTTTTAAGGAGGGCGGAGACGGCGGCGGCCATGGCGAGGTAGGTTTTACCGGTGCCGGCGGGACCGATGCCGAAGACGACGGGATGCTTGAGGATGGATTGAAGGTAGAGCTTCTGGCCGAGGGTTTTAGGGACGATCGTCTTGCGATTCGTCGCGATGACGAGGGGGCCGGTGAAAAGGTCGCGAAGCTGTTCGCCCTCGCCGCGGGCGAAGGCATCGGTGATGCGGTGGAAGTCGGGCGTGCGGATCGCCATGCCCTGGGCGCGGGCATCGTTGAGGAGGGTGAAGAGGGCTTCGGCGCGCGAGAGAGGTTCGGCGGGCGCTTCGATTTTGAGGGCGGCGTCGCGGGAGACGAGTTTCACGCCGAGGGCGCGTTCGGCGTGGGCGAGATTTTCGTCGCGTCCGGCGTAGAGCGCGTGGAGGTGGCGGGGCGACGGGAAGTGGAGGGTTTTGGAGGACAAAGGAGCGCGGGCTATTTTCGCTTGGGGGTTTTCGATTTCCGGGGAGCCCGGGCGGATTTCGAAAGGGAGGGGACGACGGCGGCGAGGCGTTCCCAGGTGGCTTCGAGGGATTGAGGGAGGGTGCGCGTCTGGCCGATGACGGGCATGAAATTCGTGTCGCCGTTCCAACGCGGGACGATGTGGGCGTGGAGGTGCGGGATGCTGCCGCCGGCGGCGGAGCCGAGATTGAAGCCGACGTTGAAGCCGTCGGGGCGGAGGGCGGCGGTGAGAAGGCGTTTGGCGAAAACGATTTCATCCATAAGGGCGGCCGATTCGGAAGGGGTGAGCTGTTCGAGTTCGGTGATCTCGCGAAAAGGGACGGCGAGGAGGTGCCCGGGGTTGTAGGGGAAGCGATTGAGGATGAGATACGCGTGCTTGGTGCGATGGACGATGAAGGCGGCGCGGTCGTCGCCGAGGGCGGGCAACTCGCTGAAGGGGCGCTTCATCCGAGCCGGATAGCGCGGCGCCTCGATGTATTCCATGCGCCAGTAAGCGTGGAGTTGCTGCATTTCGGAAGGGGGGACGGAAAGCGGTTTCGAGGGGGAAGTCAAAGCCGGGGTGGAGAGGGGCAACTGGGTGGCGGAAGCGTCGGATTTGGGGGGCGAAGGGGCCGGGGCCCGGTGGCGAGAAGGCCGGCGCATTTTGGTCTTCGCAGGTGCGGGACGGGCGTTTTTAGTGACACGTTTCAAACATGAACACTACGTCTTCTCTTTTGCGCCGCCGAGTTGTGATCACGGGTTTGGGGGCGGTGACTCCGTGCGGGAATTCCGCGGCGGAGACCTGGGCGAGCTTTGTGGCGGGGCGGAGCGGGATCGGACGGATCACGCGCTTCGACGCGACGGGTTGCTCGGCGCAGATCGCGGGCGAAGTGAAGGGGTTCGATGTGACGAAGGCGCTGGCCAAGCCCTTGCAGCCGCGGGGGCCGGCGAATGAAACGGTGACGCAGGTGATGACGCCGAAGGACGTGAAAAAATTTGGGCGTTTCACACATTTGGGGGCGGCGGCGGCGGTGGAGGCGTATGCGGATTCCGGGCTGGATGCGCACCGGTTGGAGCTGAACTCGGATCGGATGGGGGTGAACTTGGGCGTGGGGCTGGGCGGGTTGCCAGAGATGGAGGCGATGCACGACACGTGGAAGGCGGGCGGTTATCGGAAGATTTCGCCGTTTTTCATCATTCAGATCGCGCCCAACCTGCTCGCGGGGCAGGTGAGCCTGCTGCTGGATTTTCGCGGGCCGAACATGAGCGTGGCTTCGGCGTGTGCGACGAGCGGGCACGCGGTGGGCGAGGCGGCGGCGGCGATCGCGCGTGGCGACGTGGAGGTGATGAT
>JAEZAD010000217.1 GCA_023430565.1 Verrucomicrobiota bacterium | reverse complement strand
CCGTGACGACCGTCGTGGGGACGACCACGCTGTCGTAATCGCCGAGCGCTTTGAAGCCGCCTTCGCTCGTCGTGCCGACGGCGAGCAGCGTGCCTTGATTCACGGTGACGCCGCCGGAGAAGGTGTTGTTCGAGCCGGAGAGAGCGAGGGTGCCGGTGCCGGTTTTCAGGAGGCTGCCGGTGCCGCTGATGTTGCTGCTGACGGTGAGGTCGCTGGCGGCGTTGGAAGAGTTGCCGACGTCGAACGTGCGTTGAGCGCTACCGAGGGCGAGGGTGCCGGCGCCGGAAATCGTGGAGCCGAGCGGATTGTTGGTGGCGAGGTAGGTGACGTTGCCGCCGAGGGTGAGCGTGCTGCCGGAGTTGAGGGAGACGTTGTTGGTCGAGGTGGAAGTGGCGCCGGTGCCGCCGAAGGTGAGGGAGTTGATGGTCTGGGTGGCGGAGGAGGCGAGGGAGAAGGTGGCGGTGGTCCCCGGCGTGGTGGCGTTGACGACGATGTCGGGATTCGAGAGCACGCCGGCGCCGTTCAACTGGAGCGTGCCGCCGCTGATGGTGGTGCTGCCGGTGTAGGTGTTGGCGCCGGTGAGTGTTAAAGTGCCGGCGCCCGCCTTGGTGACGCCGCCGGTTCCCGAGATCACGCCGCCGTAGCTGGTGCTGGAGCCATCGCTGCCGGTGGTGAGTGTGGCTGAACCGAGCGAAACGTTGCCGCCGTTGCTGCCGCCGCCGCTGAGCGAGCCGACGGTCTGGTTGAAGTTGTTGAGATCGAGGGTCGCGCCGGAGGTGTTGGCGAGCGAAACGGCGGAGCCGGACGAGAACGCGTTGGCTGCTCCGGCGCGCAATGTGCCGGCGTCGATGGCCGTGGCGGCGGTGTAGGTGTTGGCTCCGGAGAGTGTCACGATTCCGCTGCCGGTTTTGGTGAACGTGCCCGCTCCGGAGATGACGCCGCCGAAGGTGGAGGAGCCGGAATTGACGCCCAGCGTGAGGCTGCCGCCGCCGAGGGCGATCTCGCCGCTGGTGCCGGAGATCGTGTTCAGCGATTCGGTGTAGCCGTTGAGATCGAGGCGGCCGTCGCTGTTGAACGTGATCGAAGGAGCGTAGTCGACGATCTGGTTGTTGGCGGCGAGTTGAATGACGGCGGAGCCCGAAGCGCCGCTGGCGTCGCCGATCGTGATGGCGCCCTGGCCGAGGGCGCTCACGCCGGCGGATTTGCCGAGGACGATCGTGCCTTCGTTGAGCGTCGTGGCGCCGTAGGAATTGTCGTTGCTGCCCGAAAGCGTGAGGCTGCCGGCGCCGTTTTTGACCAGGGTGCCGCCGCCTGAAAGCTGTCCCGCGGTGGCGAAGTTGCCGGCGCCGGCGAACGTGAGGTCGGAAGCGAGGCTCAGGTTGCCGAGTGTCAGTGTGCCTGACGTCGAACCGAGGGTGGTCGCGCCGCCGAGGTTAAGGGTGGCGTTGAGGGTGTTGTTGCCGGAGACGTTGTGAATCGCGCCCACGCCGCCATCGCCGGTGCCTTGGACCGAGAAGCTGCCCTCGGTGAGCGAGATGCCGCCCTGGAGGGCGAGCGTGGCGCCGCTGGCGATGACGTTGCCGGAGGTGGAGCCACCGAGTGCGGTGGAGCTGGCGGCGATCAGCGTGCCGCCGTCGATGTAGGTGATACCGGTGTAGGTATTGTTGCCCGACAGGGTGAGGTTGCCCGAGCCGGCTTTGCGAAACGCGCCGTAGCTGTCGGTGATCGTGCCGGAAAAAACGGTGTCGGCCGACGTGGAAGTCGTGAAACTGCTGCCGCGAAGCGAGAGGGTGCCGGACCCGGAGAGGGAGCCGACGGTCTCGTTGTGCGCACCCCAGTCGAACTGAAAAACACCGGACGCGCCGAGGACGAGGTTGGAGGTGTCGGCGATGCGATGGCTCGAGCTGAGCTGGAGGGTTCCGCCGTTGACGATGGTCTGGCCGGTGTAGGTGTTGGCGCCGGACAGCGTGAGCGTGCCCGCGCCGGTCTTGGTGAGGGAGCCGCCCCCGGCGAGAGCGGCGGAGACCGAGGCGGATCCGGCGTTGCTGAAGGCGAAGGACGAGGCGGTGAGCGTGCCTGAACCGTTGATTCCGCCGGAGGACAGGCTGAGCGCGCCGACGGTATCGTTGAACGAGCCGATGTTGAGCGTGCCGCCCCCAATGTTGACGGTGGCGGAATCGGCCAGGCGGTTGCTCGCGCCAAGAGCGAGGGTGCCGCTGTTGATGTTGACGGTGGTCGAGCCGAGGGAGCCGTTGAGCGTGGTGGTGCCGGAGGTGACGGTCGCGGTGCCGGCGCCGAGATTGGCGTTCACCGTGCCGCCTTGGAGGGCATAGGAGCTGCCGGTGAGCGTGCCGGTGCCGGCGATCGTGCCGCTGCTCAGGGTGACTGCGCCGACGGTCTCGTTGAAGGATTGAAGGTCGAACGTGCCACCGGAGACGGTGAGAGAGCTGCCATCCGCGAGGCGATTAGCGGCGCTGAGCCGCAGGGTGCCCTGGCTGACAGTCGTCAGACCGGTGTAGGTATTTGCGCCCGAGAGGATGAGGGTGCCGTTGCCGCTTTTCGTGAGATTGCCAGCGGTGCTGCCGCCGCCGTTGGCGATGGCGCCGGTGACAGTGGCGTTGCCGGATCCGGTGATCGTGAGGGTGCGGGAGGTTCCGTTGTTGGAAAGATTGATGGCTCCGATCGTGCGGTTGCCGCCGGAGTTGATCGTCAGGGTGCGATTGGCACCGCTGTTCGTGAGCGCACCGCTGCCGCTGCCCAAGGTGATGTTGCTGTTGCCGGACAGCGTGAGATTGGCGCTGGTGAGCGTGACGGCGTTGAACGTGAGATTGCCGGAGGCTGCGTTGAAGGTCTGGGCGTTGGTGGCGATCGAAACGACGCTCGAGAACGTCTGATTCTCGGCGTCGTTATTGACGATCCCGGCGGAGGTAATGGTGAGCGTGTTGCCGCTGAGTGTGAACGCGTTTGTGCCCGTGGCTGCGCTGAAAGTTAAGCCGAGCACTGTCCGATTGGCACCGAGGGTGATCGCGAACTTGTTGTTCGCGCCCGAGGCGTTGAAGACGACGCTATCGGACGCGGTGGGCGTGGTGTTGTTGCTCCAGTTGTTTTTCGTGCCCCACGAACTTCCGCTGCCACCGCCGTCCCATGTCCTGGTGGCCGCCGATGTGGGGCTCAGGTATCCGACGCAAGCGAGGACGCCGACGATAACGGGCGCCCACAAGATTCTCCAAGGGAGAGCGGGCTTCGATGACGAAGATTCTGAAGGGTTGGTGAGCACCGGTGTGAGGAGCGGCAAACTTCAAGTCCTTCATCGGTCGCGAGTCAACGGAGAAAATAGGGTGATGACCCTAGGCTTTGTCCGGGATACTTGGGGCCGTTCTCAGGAACCGAGCACGGTGCGATAAATTCGGGGAACACGCTTTGTAACGGAACACAGTGTTTCCCAAGGAATAGAGCCAGCCCACGAACTGAATTCTCCGATAAGGATTTCCCCCTGTTTCTGGTGTCCGACTAGGACGACCTCATCGCCGCGGTCGACGTTTGAGACATTTGTAACGTCGACAATCGTCTGATCCATGGTGACGCGGCCGAGCACGGGGCTGCGCTGGCCGCGGATCAGCACTTCGGCGCGATTGCTCATTGAACGAGGAATACCGTCCGCGTAGCCGGCGCAGAGGATTGCGACGCGGGTATCGCGGGCCAGCGTGTGGGTGCGGCCGTAGCTGATGGTCTGGCCGGCGGGGAGGATTTTCACGAGCCCGACGCGTGTCCGAAAGCTGAATACGGGCTCGGTGCGGACTTGTGCGAGCAGCGAGTTGGGGTGGGGGAGAATGCCGAACTGGAGGAGCCCGATGCGGACGGCGTTGAACGGGCTCGCGCCGGGAAGCGTTTCGATGCCTTCGCTGTTGTCGGCGTGGACGAAGATGCGGTCGAGGGCGAGACCATGACAGGCGGCGAGCGCGCTGAGAAAGCGGCGGCGTTGTTCGGCGGTGAACGCGACGTCGTCGGGCGCGGCGAAGTGCGTGAACACCCCGGCGAGTCGAAGGTGCGAAGCCGAAGCGATCGCGGCATGGAGCGCAGGCGCGGCTTCGTGCCAGACGCCGAGCCGGCCCATGCCGGTGTCGATCTTCATGTGCACCGAAATGGGGCGGTCGGCGCGGCGGCCGACTTCGTTGAAGCGTCGGACCTCGTCTTCGCACGAGACGGTCGGAGTGAGATCGTAGTCGACGAGATAGCTGTCTTCCTCGGGCAGCAGCGGACTGAGCAGCAAAATCGGCCAGCCGGGGCCGAGTTCGCGCAAGGCGGCCGCTTCGGTGACATTGGCGACGGCAAACAGGTCGGCGCCGGCGTGCATCAAGCGCGCGGCGGTTTGGTGCAGGCCGTGGCCGTAGGCGTCGGCCTTGATCACGGCGACGTAGCGCATGTGCACCGGCAGCGAGGCGCGAATGAGGCGCAGGTTTCGCTCGAGGGCGGCGAGATCGATTTCGGCCCAGCAGCGGAGCGGAGGAGCGGCGTGATGAGGGGTCATGGCGCGCGATGGACCTGCGGCGTCCATGTGGCGTAGGTTGGCTCCTCGTGGAGAAACGCATCGGGTGCCGCGGTCGCTCGGAAGACGTCGGCGTCCATCACGCGCGGGAGGAGCTCAGGGAGTGCGTAGGAGGTGAGACGAACGCCAGCGGGAAGCTGCGACCAGTGGCGGAAATTTTCCGGCATTACGAGTTCGCCGGAGAGAGCCGCGGTTGGCACGCGCCGCAAGTCCGAGCCGGTCGTGGCGCAGTGCCACATTTCGCGGCGGGCGTCGGCGATGATGGTGAGGTCGGCTCTCCCCAGGGCGTGGGCGACAAGTGCGAGGCTGTGAAACGCAAACACCGGCCGTTCGTGCAGCACCCGCCAGGTGCGGATCGCCGCCGCGCTCGTCCGAATACCGAGAACCGAGCCGGGTCCGTCGCAAAAGACCCAGGCGCAGGCGTCACTCGGTTTCACGGCGAGCGACTCGATCCCGCGAAAAATCCCGACGCCTGCCTCTTCGGTGACGGTGTGCCACCGGGCGCGAAAGGGAAGAGCAGCGTTGGCGGGGCGTTCGAGCCAGCCGACCTGCACGACGGCCGACGCCGCATCGATCAGCAGGAGCGAGTCGTGCGCGGCGAGGAGTTCGCGAAGGCTGGCCATGTTTCGCGCCACCAAACGACTGCGCACGCGGCCGTGCAAGCGTGCAGACGCCCGCGCACGACGGAGAATCGGGCATTGACCGGCTGCGGGCGCGATCTACCGTGGCCAATTCTCTGTTTTAACACTGCTCCTACACTTCCGTGAACGTTCAACTGAATAGCCTCTCCGACACCCGCAAAAGTCTCGTCGTCACGCTCGATCCGGGCGAGGTCGACACCGTTCACCAAGAGGTTGTGAAGGAGTTTTCCCAGCTGGCGCGCATTCCTGGATTTCGCCCCGGCAAGGCCCCCGCGACGGTGGTCGCGAAGCGTTTCGCGAAGGAAATCGGAGACGAGTTCAAGCAGAAGCTGGTCGCGAAGGCGTATCGCGACGCGCTCGAGCAGCAGAAGCTCGACGTGTTGAACATCGTGAATGTCGAGCCGGGCGACATCAAACCCGGCACGGCGGCGACGGTGACGATCACGCTCGATGTGCGGCCGGAGTTTACGCTGCCGGAGTATGTGGGGCTGCCGACGGAAGTGGCGCCGACCGATCCGACCGACGCCGAGGTCGATCAGGTGATCGAGGGCATGCGAGCGGAGCGGGCCGAGTTCAAGGTGGCGGATCGTCCGGCGGTGAAGAGCGATTACGTGAAGCTCGCTTACGAAGGCACGGTCGAGGGCAAACCGATCGCGGAGCTCGCGCCCGACAAGCAGATTTACGGCAAGGTCCCGCAGACGTGGGAAGAGGTCGAAGGGGAGAATGAAGGCGTGATTCCTGGACTGGGCGCGCAGCTCGCGGGCTTGAAGCCGGGAGACAAGAAGGACGTGACGATCGTTTTCCCGGCGGACTTCGCGGCGGTGCCGGCGCTGGCGGGGAAGACGGCGGTTTACGCGGTCGAGGTGCAGGAGATTCGCGAGCGGGCGCTGCCGCCGCTCGACGAGGCGTTTTTCAAGGCCAACCGGGTCGATAATCTGGAGGCGTTGAAGAGTGCGGTGCGCAATCAGCTGAAGATGCAGAAGGAGTCGCGCAATCGCTCCGAGCAGCGTCGCCAGGTTTCTGATGCGCTGGCGGGCAAGGTGGATTTCCCGGTGCCGGAATCGCTCGTGGAGAGCGAGACGCAGAGCGTGCTGCGCCAGTTCATCGAGGACAACATGCGTCGCGGCGTGCCGCAGGAAGAGTTCGAGAAGGGCAAGAAGGAGCTTTTCGAAGGCGCGCGGAAGGCGGCCGAGAAACGCATCAAGATGCAGCTCATGCTGGCGAAGATCGCCGAGGCCGAGAAGATCCAGGTGGAGGAGCGCGACATCGATTCATTCATCTATCGCGAGGCGATGCGCTCGCAGCAGAAGCCGGAGAAACTCGTGAAGGCGCTCACCAGCGACCGCGAGCAGCTGCGGGCGGTGCAGCAATCGATCATTTTCGACAAGGCGATTGATTTCCTCGTCTCCAAGGCTACGGTGGCGACAGTTCAGCCGAAGGCGTAACTGCCGATACATCTAAACCACTGTGAGCTACTACGTCCCCATCGTTTTGGAAAACACCGGTCGCGGCGAGCGGTCGATGGACATCTACTCGCGCCTGTTAAAGGACCGCATCATTTTCATCGGCACGCCGATCGACGATACGGTGGCGAATCTCGTGATCGCGCAGATGTTCTTCCTCCAGATGGAGGATCCGAAGAAGGACATTCAGCTCTACATCAATTCTCCGGGTGGCGTCGTGACCGGTGGCATGGCCATCTATGACACGATGAATTTCCTGCAGTGTGACATCGTCACTTACTGCGTGGGCATGGCCGCGAGCATGAGCACGGTGCTGCTCGCCGCCGGCACGAAGGGGAAGCGTTTCGCGTTGCCGAACAGCCGGGTGATGATTCACCAGCCGAGCGGCGGCGCCGGCGGGCAGGCGGCGGACATTGCGATCGCGGCGCGCGAGATTCTGCGGTGGCGCAAGACGTTGAACGAGACCATCGCGAAGCACACGGGCAAGGATGTGACCCAGGTCGCGAAGGACTCCGATCGCGACTATTACCTGAGCGCGCACGAGGCGAAGGCCTACGGGATCGTCGACCACGTGGTCGAGTCCACCCGCGAAGCGCAGGCGCTCGGCGTGACGGTGGCGGCCTGAAGAAGTAGTTAAAAAGGTCTCCACCCTCGACTCGCTCGCGCAGCCGAACATCTTATTGCCATGGCGAAATCATCCCGCATGACCCTCTGCTCGTTCTGCGGGAAGTCGCAGGCCGAGGTGAAGAAGATCATCGCCGGTCCCGGCGTCTACATCTGCGACTCGTGCGTCAACGTCTGCAAGACGATCATCGACCGCGAAGTGAAGGCGCCCGCCGCCGAGGCGAGGCCGCCGGTGCGATTGGTGAAGCCGTCGGAAATCAAGCACACGCTCGACGATTTCGTGATCGGCCAGGACCACGCGAAAAAGGTCCTCTCGGTCGCCGTCTACAATCATTACAAGCGCCTCATGTTCGACTCCGGGCAGCCGGGGAAGGATTCGATGGCGCTGTCTCCAGAATTCAACGACGTCGACGTCGAGAAGAGCAACATCCTGCTTGTCGGTCCGACCGGATCCGGCAAGACGCTGCTCGCGCGCACGCTCGCCAAGATCCTCGATGTGCCCTTTGCAATCTCCGATGCGACGACGCTGACGGAGGCGGGCTACGTCGGAGAGGACGTCGAGAACGTCGTGCTGCGCTTGCTGCAGAACGCCAACTACGACGTGAAGCGCGCGGAGTGCGGCATCATTTACATCGACGAGATCGACAAGATCGGCCGCAAGACGGAGAACGTCTCGATCACGCGCGACGTGTCCGGCGAGGGCGTGCAGCAGGCGCTGTTGAAGATTCTCGAAGGCACGACGTGCAATGTCCCGCCCCAAGGCGGTCGAAAGCATCCGAATCAGGAATACGTTCAGATCAATACGTCGAACATCCTCTTCATTTGCGGCGGCGCCTTCGTGGGTCTCGAAAGCCTCGTGCAGCGCCGGCTGGGTCAGCGGAGCCTCGGCTTCGCGTCGATCAGCGCGCAGCAGCAGCAGTCGATGAAGCCGGAGGAGATGATGAAGGCGCTCGCGCCGGAGGATCTCATTCGTTTCGGCATGATCCCGGAATTCATCGGTCGCTTGCCGGTGGTGTCCGTGCTCGATCAGCTCTCAGTGGCGGATCTGGAGAAGGTTCTCCTGCGGACGAAGAACGCGATGGTGAAACAGTATTCGAAGCTGTTCGCGATGGACGGCGTTCGGCTGCGTTTGACGCCGGACGCGATTCGCGCGATCGCGGCGAAAGCGATCGAGCTGAAGACAGGCGCGCGCGCTCTCCGCTCGATTCTCGAAAGCCTGATGCTCGAAGTGATGTATGAGCTGCCGCAGCGCGACGATGTCGCGGAAGTGGTGATCGACGCGGGCGTGGTCAGCGGGCGAAAACGGCCCACGCTGCGCCGCATCGAAAAGGGCGAACCGAAGCAGGACGCGGCTTGAGCGGGTCGCGCCTTCGTGTGCGCGGTCGAGCGGGTCAGTCGGCGGAGGAAGCGGTTTTGACTTCGGTGAACGCGTGACCAGCGTTCGCGGTCGGCGGCGCCGATGACGGGCGTCGCTCCCACCCCGTCCATGATTTTTCCGGCTGACGTCGAATCTGAGTTCCGTGGCACTACGAATCCTGCGTTTGCGGCGAGGATGAGAGCGGCGTGGGGCGCAGTGGGCTTTGCGATGGTGGTCGCGATCGGTTCGGCGAACGACGCGGCGCCGGTGGACGAACAGTGGCGAGAGACGGATTGGCAGGGAGAGCGTGCGTATGTGGCGGGTTCGGGCGGCTATGAGGCGATCGTGTCGGTGAATCGCGCGCGACTCATCCATTTCGGACGAGCGGGCGGCGGCGAGAATCTGCTGTATGTGCCTCCGGATTTGAGCAATCGCGCGGAGTGGGGCGGACATCGGGTGTGGCTGGGCCCGCAGACGGAATGGAGCCGGAACTGGCCGCCGCCGGTGGCGTGGGAAGCGAGCGCGGCTGAATCCGTGGACCGAGATGGGGCGCGGCTGGAGTTGCTCATGCCCACGACGGGAGACGAATGGCCGCGGCTGCGTCGCGTGTATGAATGGAAGGATGGGAGGCTGCATTGCGAGGCACGCATCGAAGGAGGCCGCCGGGCGGCTCAAATCATTCACGTGCTTCAGGTGCTGCCGACGGCGGAAATTCAAGTGAAGGTGGCGCCGACGGCGGAGGTGCCGAGGGGCTATGTGCAGCTTCATCTCGGGCGGGGAGTGCAGCCTTTGAAAACGTTTTCGGCACCGCCGCATGTGGAAGGCCAAGGCGATCTGGTGACGCTGCGTTTTGCGGGGAAGATGGAAAAACTCGGGTTTCCCCAGCAGCCGTTGCTGGCGCGCGTCGGCGGCGCGACATTTCGGGTGGCGCCGGGAATCAGTTCCGGGCGGGTCGAATCGACGCCGGACGAAGGCTTCGTGACGCAGGTTTATTTCAGCGGTTCGCGGGCGCCGCTGATCGAGCTCGAGCAGCTTTCGCCGCAGTATGCGCGCGATCAGGAAGCGCGGTTCGAAATCGTGATCGATCCGTCCGCGCTGCCCGACGCCGGTTGAGTTACCAATGGGCGTAGTCGCCGGGCTTCAGGGCGCGCGCGAACTCGACGAGCAGTTTCACGCAGCGCTCGACGTCCTCGAGATCCACGACCTCGCTCGGCGTGTGCATGTAGCGGAGCGGGATGCTCACGAGCCCCGTGGCGACGCCTCCGCGGCCCATCTGGATGGCGCGGGCATCGGTGCCGGTTGGGCGCGGGTCGGCTTCGAGCTGGAAAGGGATGCCGGCTTTTTTCGCGGCGGCGACGAGCTTCTGGTAGATCTTCGGATTGATGTTGGCTCCGCGGCAGAGGATGGGACCGCCGCCGAGCTTCGTTTCGCCGTATTTGCGGTTGTCGCAATCGGGGTGATCGGTCGCGTGGCCGACGTCGATCGCGACCGCGATGTGCGGGTTAACCGAATACGCGGCCGTGGTCGCGCCGCGGACGCCGATCTCTTCCTGCGAAGTTGCGACGGAGACGATTTTCGCGGCGAGTTTCTTTTCCTTGGCGAGGCGGATGAGGGTTTCGCCGACGATGTAGGCGCCGACCTTGTTGTCGAAGGCGCGGGCGGTGCCGACGGAGCCGTGGATCATCTGCAGCTCGTGGTCGTAGGTCGCGACATCGCCGATGGCGACGCGGGCGAGCGCTTCTTTTTTCGAACGCGCGCCGATGTCGATCCAGATCTCGTGCTTCTTCGGCACCTTCTTCCGGTCTTCCTCGTCCATGAGGTGAATCGCGCGTTTGCCGGTGACGCCGACGACGGGGCCGTTTTCGGTTTGAATGATGACGCGGCGGCCGGAGATGACGCTGAGATCGTGTCCGCCGACGGTGTCGAAGTAGATGAAACCGTCCTTGTTGACGTAGGTGATGATGAGGCCGAGCTCGTCCATGTGGCCGGCGAGCATGAGGACGGGGTCGCCCTTGGGATTGAGCGTGGCGATGCGGTTGCCGAGGGCGTCGTGGCGGTAGTCGTCGGCGGCGGGTTTGACGTGTTGGTCGAAGACCGCCTGGGCTTCGGACTCGTAGCCGGAGGGCGACCGGGCGTGGAGCAGTGCGGCGAGAAACGGGGCCACCTGATATTTGGACATGGTTTTAGTCTCGCGCCGCTCACGGGGGGCGCAAAGCGTTTTTGCGAATGACGATTTATCCTGCCATCGACATCAAGGGCGGCCGCTGCGTGCGGCTGACGCAAGGACGCGCCGACCAGGAAACGGTCTATGCCGAAAATCCGGCCGACGTCGCGCAGCAGTTTCGCGCGGCCGGCAGCGAGTGGGTGCACGTGGTGGATCTCGACGGGGCGTTTGCCGGGGAGCCGCAGAATCTCGCGGCGGTGCAGGCGATCGCGGCGATCGGGATGAAGGTTCAGCTCGGCGGAGGATTGCGCACGCGCGCGGCGGTGGAGCGGGCGCTGGGATTTGGGGTGAGCCGGGTCGTGATCGGCACGCGCGCAGCGGAGAGCGAAGCGTTTGTGGGCGAGCTGGTGCAGAGCTTCGGGGAGAAGATCGCGGTGGGGATCGATGCGAAAAACGGGCAGGTGGCCGTGAAAGGATGGGTGGCGACGGCGGACATGAGCGCGACGGCGCTCGCGAAACGGATGGACGCGCTCGGGGTGTCGACGATCATCCACACCGACATCGGGACGGACGGGATGCTCACGGGACCCAACTATCCCGCGCAAGAGGCGATGCTGGGTGCGGGCGATTTCCGTGTGATCGCGAGTGGGGGCGTGAGCCGGATGGAAGACATCGATGGGCTGCGGGCGCTCGCCGTGCGGTATCCGCGGCTCGACGGCGTCATCGTGGGGAAAGCCATCTACGAGAAGCGGGTCGATTTGGCTGCGGCGCTGGCGAAGGGGCGTTGAGCGCGCAGGCGTTGCCGCGTCGCATCGCGCGATGCGAAGAGCGATGTGGTGCGCGCGCGCTCAGGCGCGCGGGGACGGACGGAACAGCACGTCGCGTCCGATGTGGCGATCGTCGCCGGGAAGGTGCGGCGCGATCTCTTCGTGTTCGTAGCCGAGGGGTGCGAGTTCTTGGAAAACGCCTTCGACTTCCTCGGGGCTATGGAATGCGACGATGATGGCAGGACGTTTCGCGGCGAGCGATGCGGTCGTCATCGGCCTTTGATCCGATCGGCGATTTCCTCGAGGGGATACGTCACAATTTCCGCAAGGGTGGGATGATACCACGGCGCGCGGAGAAGATCGAAAACGGTGGCGCGCATGGCGAGCGGGCCGCTGAACGCGTGGATCAGTTCGCCCGCGCCCTGGCCGACGATTTCGGCGCCGAGGATGCGGCCGCGACGCGGCTCGGCGATGACTTTCACATAGCCGTAGTTCGCATCCATGACGATGGACTTTCCGTGGTCGTTGAACGGATAAGACGCGACGAGGTATTTGCGTTTCTTGCGATCGAGATCGCGCTCGAGCAGTCCGATCGTGGCGAGCTGGGGATCGGTGAAGACGACGTTGAGCAGCAGCGAATAGTCGATGGGTTTCAGTCGGCGCATGCCGGCGGCGTGGCGCGCGGCGAGTTCGCCCTGTTGAATCGCGACATGGACGATTTCGGCGGGGCCGGAGCAGTCCCCGGCGGCGTAGATGTGCGGTGTGTCGGTTTGGTGCCAGCGGTTGACCACGATCTGGCCGGTGATCCGTGTCTTCACGCCGGCGGCGGAGAGGTTGAGCGATGCGGTGTTGGGCTGGCGGCCGAGAGCGTTGAAGAGATGGGCGGCGCGGCGGGTGACGACCTTGCCCGCGCACAGAAATTCCACGCTGACGCCGCGTGAGTCGTGCCAGACGCGCTGCAGGTGGGTGCCGGCGAATAGCTCGATGCCTTCGTCCTGGAAGGACTGTTGCACGACGTTCGAGGCGGCCGCGGAGTGGTCGCGCAGGATGTTGATGCTGCGCTGGACGAGCGTGACGCGCGCGCCGATGCGACGGAGGAACTGCGCGAGCTCGCAGGCGACGATGCCGCCGCCGAGCACGAGCACGCTTTTCGGGACGAAATCGAGGTCGAGCACGTCGTCGCTGGTCCAGAACGGCGTTTCCGCCAGACCCGGGACGGCGGGAGTGGAGGGCTTCGAGCCGGTGGCGATCAGGATGTGTTTCGCGCGGACGGTGCGGCCATCGGAGAGTTCGACCGTATGTGGATCGACGAAACGGGCGTGGGAACGAATCAGATCGAAGGCGCCATTCTCGAGCGCCTTCACCCGGTAGTCGGCGAATTCTGCGATGATCCGTTTTTTTCTCGCATGGATCGCGCGCATGTCGGGTTGGGCCGAGGGAATTTTCAGTCCGAAAGTTTTTCCCTTCCGGGCCAGGTGCAGGACGTCGGCGATGTAGAGGAGCGTTTTGGACGGCATGCAGCCGCGGAGAATGCATAGTCCCCCGAGTTCGCGGGCGCCGTCGACGATCGCGGTTTTCAAACCGAGCGAGACGGCGACGCGGGCGGCGTTGAATCCGGCACTGCCGCCGCCGAGGACGAGGAAATCGTATTTCAGAGCGCGTGGGCGGGACATCGAGATCAATGAAGCGATTCAGCGGCCTTTGCCAAAGAGCATCACGTGAATGGTCTTCAGGATGATGGCGGCATCGAGGCGGAAGGAGAAATGGCGGATGTAATAAAGATCGTATTCGAGCTTACGCAGGGTGTCGTCGAGACTCGCGCCGTAGGGGTAGTTGATCTGGGCCCAGCCGGTGATGCCGGGTTTGACGAGGTGGCGGAAATGATAACACGGAATCTCGCGCTGGTAATTTTCGACGAGGCGGTCCCATTCGGCGCGCGGGCCGATGAGGCTCATGTCGCCGCGGAGGACGTTCCAGAGCTGGGGAAACTCGTCGACGCGCGTGGTGCGCAGGAAACGGCCGACGCGGGTGACGCGTTTATCCTCCGCGCGGGTGTAGAGGTCGCCCTTTTCGGAGCCCACGCGCATGGTGCGAAGTTTGCGCACGACGAACGGCACCTGATTTCGGCCGATGCGGTGTTGTTTGAAAAAGATGGGGCGGCCGTCCTCGAGCCAGACCGCGAGGGCGCCGAGGAAAACAATGGGGGCGGCGAGTCCGATCCCGACCAAGGCGAGCAGGATGTCGGCGGCGCGTTTGAGGCGCTCGAAGACCGGCTCGCGTGCGATCGGGAAACCTTCCTGGAAGAGCCACGTTTGGTTGAGCCGGTAGAGGGGGATTTTTCGCCAGTAGACCTGATGAAACAATTCGAGCGTGTAGGTGGGCAGGCCGGTGAAGTAGAGCTCGACGAGTTTGCGCGAGACTTCCGGCTCCAACTCGCGGGAGGTTTCGCGCAGCACGATCGCTTCGACCGGAAACCTGCCGGCGACGGCGTCGTCGATGACCTGGCGAAACGGGGCCGCGCCGGCGGGCATCGAGCCGATTCCTGCGGATTCGACGGCGGCGTAGACGACCGGCTGCACCATTTTCAGCCGGGCGCATTCCGCGCGAAAGGTGCCGTAGCTTGTTTCGTCGCCGATGAAAACCAGGCTGCGCGATTCGCGCACTTGCTCGGCTCGCTGGCAGATGAGGCGCCGGTAGCTGAGCGTGAGCGGGATGAGGACAATGTAGCCGAGGGCGATGACGATGCGGCTGGACTGAAGCTCGTAACCGGCGGGGAAGATCGCGAACGTGAGCAGGAGGGTGACGAGCAGTGCGCTGAGCAGCGCGATGATGTGCTGGCTGGTGTAGTCGAGGCTCAACATGTCGGTGCGCGAGCGGTAGCCGTCGATGAGGTAGATCGCGAATCCGAGAATCAAATACGGGACGAGCAGCGCGGAAACGATGACGCCGCCCGCGACCAGGCCGCGGGCGAAGCTGACCAAATTGAACACGAGCAGAACCGACGCGGCATCCAGCAGGGCGAGCGCGAGAACGACTTTGCGCGGCGTGGTCATCGAGGGGGCTTAGCGGGGGGCCGCCGGGGCGGCAAGTTTGGGCGAGCCGAGGAGGTCACGCCACTGATCGATCGCGCGATCGCGTCCGGCCGGAGCGAATCGCAGGGCGGCCTCGGCAAGTTGAGTGCAAAGCGACGGTTCGGTGCGGAGGCGCCGAAGCCACGCGGCGATCTCGGCGGTTTGATCGCGGGTGAAACTGGCGCCGAAACCGTGCGCCGAAACGAGGCGAGCGACATCGGAATCGGGGGCGCCGACGAAGGCGACGGGCCGCCCGATTTGCGTGATGCCGTAAAGCTTGCTGGGGAACACGGAGCGCTCGGCGCCGGGTTTGAGCGTGACAAAATGGACGTCGCCCAAGCCGAGGGAGGCGGCGAGTTGTGGGCGCGGCTGGGCGGGGTGAAAATGGACGTTGCCGAGCTGCCGGTCGCGCGTGAGGCACTCGATCGAGGCGCGGGCGGCACCTCCGCCGATGAAAATGAAAGCGAACTCCGGTTCGTCGCGGAGCAGCGTGGCGACTTCGACGATCGGGGTCAGGTCGTGCACGCGTCCGAGGTTTCCCGAGTAGGCGACGACGAACTTGTCGCTCAGGTCCCACGCGGCGCGAAGAGCATTTACCTCGCCGGGCGCGGGCGGCTGCAGTCCCGCGGGTGCCCAGTTTGCGGATACGAAGATTCGGGAGGAGGAGACACGGGCGGCGCGCACGGTCGCGGCCATTGTTTCGCCCGGGACAAAGCAGGCGATCGCCTGGCGCCACGCGGCATCGCGGGCCGGCCGGGTGGCGAGGAGCCAGCGGTGGCCGGTGAGCGCGACGGCGATTTCCGGATAGATGTCCTGCACCCAGTGCACGAGCCTGGCGCCGCGGAGCTTGGCCACGAAGCCGGCGAGGACACCGCTGAGAGGCGGATCGGTCATGGCGACGAGGAGATCGTCCCGACGGACCACGCGAAGAAGCCGCAGAAAAGCGGTGGGATAAAACGTAGCGAGATCCAAGATACGAGCGAAGAGGCTGCTGCCGCCGAGGCGCAGTGAGCGCACGCGGTGAATCGCGACGCCATTGCGTTCTTCTCGCGATGGCATCTTGGGCGAAGCCGGCGCGCTGGTGACGACGGCGACGGAATGCCCGGATGCCGCCAGCGCTTCGGCGAGGTCGACGAGCAGTTGCGCGGTGGCCGGCTCGTCCGGCCAGTAGAAGCGGTTGAAAAAGACGAGGCGCGCCATCAGGGGCGTTGGGCGGTGCGACGAAGCTCGCTGGCTTTGGCGCAATTCAGGAACTCGTAGAAGCCCATGAGGCGGCAGAAGGCGAAACCGCGATAGCCGTCGAGGAAACCGAGACGATAGACGTAGTGGTAGAGAAAGCGGAGCAACGGGCGGAAGGGGAGGTGACGGGCGAATTGCTTGAGCCGGCGTTTGCGCGCGAGTGCGGGCGTGAGCTGGCCGGCGTGGCGGACGGAATCGTCGCCCCCGCCGGCGAGGAGTCGCGCCTCCCAGTTGCTGTAGCGGTTGTGTTTTTCCACCCAGATGGCGATCGACGGAAACGCGTAGTGCTCCATCTCGCCGCGCAAATGGGCCGTGCGGCCGCGGAGGATGACGTGCTCGTGCACTTCGTTGTCGCCGGAATCGCTGTCGACGGCGCCGGCGAATTCCTCGTAGCGGCCGAGTGGGTGGCGAAAAAAACGCAGATTCCAACTCGGATAGTAGCCGCAGTGGCGAAGCCAGCCATCGATGAACCAGAAGCGGCGGTTGACGTAGTAGCCGTCGGCGGCGGGCGAGGCGACCACGCGGCGAAGTTCGTCGGCGAGTTCCGGCGTGATGCGCTCGTCGGCGTCGAGGATGAAGACCCACTCGTGCTGCCAGGGGATGTGGGCGAGCGCCCAGTTCTTTTTCTTGGGAAAGCGGCCGTTCCACTGAAAGTCGACGACGCGGGCGCCAAGCGATTCGGCGAGCTCACGGGTGCCGTCGGTGCTGCCGGAGTCGACGACGACGATCTCGCCGGCGAACTGTGCGGAGGCGATGCACGCCTCGATGTTGGCGCGTTCGTTTTTCGCGGGGATGAGAAGGGAAATCGGGCAGCGTTCGCTCATGAGGCAGGCGAGAGGGGTGCGGCGCCGGAAGAGGGCGCGGCGAGGCGTTCGCGGATGCGGGCGTATTGCAGGGCGCCGAAGCCAGCAACCCACCAGGCGCAGATGACGGCGCGATTGCCGAAAGGGAATTCGAGCCAGGCGTAAACAACCACGAGCCCGCAGCCGAAAAGTGGATACGCGATCAGCGGGCTCGCGCTCAGGGCACGGCGGCTCGCGGCGGGCGGCACGAGGGCGCAGAGGCCCAGGAGGGTGGTGCCGACGAGCCCGACTTCGGAGGCGGACTGGATCCAGTCCGAGTGCGCGTCGTGGAAATGAATCTGCAGGCCGTCGGGCTGGTAGCGCTGGGTGTTGCGCGTGTAGAAAACGGTGGGATACGACCCCATCCCCCAGCCGAACCACAATTTCTCGCGCGCCATGTTCCAGGTGTCGCGATAGAGCGCGACGCGGGAGTTGATCGTGGTCTCGCGACGAGCCTCCTCGATTTGCCGCACCGTGTGCGCGATCCGATGCTCCACGACCGGTCGGGCGAGATAGAAGGCGAAGCCGGCGATGGCGATGAAGGCCAAGAGGGCGCCGGCGACAGGCGGGACGGCGCTGGCACCGGTGGCGCGGCGGGAGCGGACGGTGTTGCGGATCCCGTGGGCGAACGCCAGCGCGAGGAGAAGAGCGATCAGCACGGTGCTCGAACGGGACGCGCTCAGCGGCACGGTGGCGGCGAGAAAAAGCAGGGCGACCGATCCGGCGAGGACGGGCGAGTGCCAGACATCCCGTCCGGCGGACCGACGGGCGAAATGAAACATCAGGCCCAGCGCGAGCGAGGCCATGAGCAGCGTGAAAGCGCCCCAGTGATTATGGTAAAGAAAGGTCGAGAAGAACAGCGGTTGAATGGCGGGGCCGAGCCCGAAGAAAACGCTCTGGGCGCCGATGAGCTTTTGCAGCGTGCCGACGATCGCGAGGACGAGGGCATTGGCGACGAGCACGACGAAAAGCCCGCGTAGAGCGCGGCGGCGGCGGACGAAGAGGAGCAGGTTGAACGCGGAAAGGTAGACGGCGGAGAAGAACCACAGGGTGACCAGCGAATGCAGCGGGCGGGCGCTGCTTGGCCAGCCGGTCACGCTGCGCGACTCCACGTGGAGCGTCTGATTGTCGTTCATCACCTCGCGAAAGCTCGGATTGAACGCGCTCGCGATGACGAGCGTGGCGAAAAGGGCGAAGGGCCACAGCCAGCGGAACGGTTGCGGATCAGGGCGAAGTTCGCGGCGGTTGAGCAGACCGGCGAGCGTGAGCAGGACACCGGCGGTGCCCCAGATCGAGAGGGCGAGGCGGGCACCGAGGGAGTTTCCGCCGAGCCACCAGGAAGCGAGGAGCACGAGCACGGCGACGTGCGTGACAACGATCAGTTCGAACCGGTCCCGTGCGAACGCAGACCGGCCGGGCATCGCGCTTACGCCCGGCTCGTATTTGAAATCTTGCGACATGGTGGGGTCACGCGGCGACGCGTTCGCGCAGTTCGCGGTAGAACTGGAGGAGCGTGGTGGCGGATTTTTCCCAGGCGAAATCGCGGGCCACGAGCGCGCGGCCGGCGTCGCCGCGCGCAGCGCGTTCGTTTTCGGTTTCGGCGAGGGCGTGTTTCAGCGTGGCGGGAAAGTTGTCCCACGGGACGCACCAACCGGCGTCATGTTGGTTGACCGTGGCCCACGGGGTGGAGTCGGTGACGAGGACGGGCAGGCCGTGCGCCATGGCTTCGGCGATCACCATGCCGAAGTTTTCGCTGTGCGACGGCAGGAGAAACAGCGAGGCGACGGGATACGGCGGCGGGGCGCCGGCGCCATCGAACGCTCGAATGCGGCCGGCGCCGGAATTGCGAAGGACGTAATCCTCGAGCTGGGCGGCGGTGTATTCCTCCGGCATGCCGACGACGAGCAGCAGCCACTCGGCGGGGGCGTGGGCGAGCCAAAGGTCGATCAGTTCGAGCACCCGCTTTTTGCGGTGAAGGCGTGAATAAAAGAGGGCGGTGGGACGCGTCGCGGTTTCGGGGCACATGGTGCGCCAGTGAGTGGCGGCGGCGGTGCGTTCGGCGTCGGTTGGGAGGGTGACGCCGTTGGGCGCGATGCAGATCGGCTGGCTAAAGCCGTGGGAGCGGATTTCGGCGGCTTCCGCGGGGCTCGTCGCGTGCCAGCCGGCGGCGGCTTCGAATGCGCCGGGGTGGACGAGGTGGCGGACGAGTTGCTTGCGCCAGCCGTGATGTTGCCAGGCCCACGGGCTCATCATGCCGCGGGGCGAGATGACGAGCGGCACGCGGGATTTTTGCGCGCTGCGATGCGCGTAGTGGAGCGTGCGAAGCCAGAGCGAGTGGTGGTGAACGAGGTCGAAGGTTTGCGAGCCGAGATGCCGCCGGAGTTGGGGCGAAGGACAGAAGGCCTGTGGTGTGCCGCGGCGGAATACGTTTGCCTGGACGGTGGATGAAATGAGCCGGGGCGTCGGATCGGGATGGGTGGACAGCAGCGACACATCCTGTCCGAGCGCACCGAGGGCGTGCGACAGGGCGAGCACTGATTTGCTGGGACCGCCGTGCCTTTCCTCCAGGCTAGGGACGATTTCGCAACAGCGCATTCAGACGGGTGGCAGACGATCTTTGATGGGGCGGCAAGGGTGACCGACGCAGATTTTGCGGGCCGGCAGGTCGCGCACGACGACGGCGCGGGCACCGACGACGCAGAGCTCGCCGATCGTGACGTTGGGGCCAACGAAGACGTCCGCGCCGATCCAGGCGTTTTCGCCGATGACGATCGGGCCGGTGACGAGCGGCATGTCCCAGCGCATGAAATCGTGGGTGCCCGCGCAGAGGTGGGTGTTCTGGCTCACGTTGGCACCGCGGCGGAGGGTGATGTGGCCGAGGCTGTAGAGGGTGACGTGGCGGCCGACCATTGAGCGGGGTTCGAGCCGCAGGCGCCACGGGTAAGTGATGCGTGCGGTGGGGAAAACGACGACTTTGGAAACGTCCGGGATATCGGTGCCGAAGAGTTTCAGCAGCCGGGCGCGAAACCCGTGGAACGGCCGCGGGCTCCAACGAAAGAGCGTCGCCTGCACGAACGCCCACAGCCAGCGGAGGAGAACCTCGCGCCGCGGGTCGGGCGTGACGCAATTTTGTCCGAGAAAGGGAGGTTCTACCGCCATGAAGGGATTACCGGAAGTGTGGCGACGGGCATCAACGCCGAAATGCCAGCGGCGCGGCGTGGGCGAGGGCGTTGAGCAAGCCAGAGGTGGTCTGGGCGTAGGTGTATCCAGCGATGCGCGACGCCACGCGGGGGCGGAAAGGGACGAGATCGACGGCGAGGGCGGCGGCGAGACGATCGCGGAGGTGGGTGGGATCGTCGGCGTGGAAAACCCAGCCGGTATCGCCATCGGTCACGAGGTCTGGCTGACAGCCGACGCGGTCGCTGACGAGCGCGGGGATGCCCATGTGCATGGCTTCGTTTACCGCGAGTCCCCAAGTCTCGTAGAGGCCGCGCGAAGGAAGGGCGAAGACGTCGGCCAGGAGGTAACGCGCGGGCATTTCGGATTGGTTGGCAAACGGAAGGAAGAACACGCGGTGCGAGCGCGTGGTGTTGGCGCGGGCGACGAGTTCGGCAGACTCAGGGCCGGTGCCGACGAAGACCAGCGCGGTGTCGCTGGGCGGGAGCGACATGAAAGCATCTAGGAGCTCGCGGGGTTGTTTCGCGGGAAGGAGCTTGCCGGCGAAGAGAGCGACGCGGGTGGACGGAGTGAGACCGAGGGAGGAGCGAAGGGCGGTGGCGGCGGTGCGAGCCGGTTCGAGCGACGGGTCGAACCGGGTGTGATCGACTGAGTGCGGAGCGAAGAAGAGTTTTGCGGAGGGGACGCCGAGGGTCGCGAAGTAGGCGCGGTTGGCGACTCCGACATAGGTGAACCCCGCGAATTGCGCGTAAAGGAAGCGAAGGACGTTGCGGGCGAGGAACGGCGGACGCGCGCGACCGAGGAAGTGTGAGTCGCCGCGGAAAACGAGGGGAATGCGGCGGCGACGCGCCCAGAGGATGAGCCGGAGATGCGTGGCGTTCGCGTAGCCGAAGAGAAGAATCGCGTCGGGCCGGAAGGCGGCGAGGCGGGAGGTGAGCGTGGGATTGCGGAGGCCGGCGAAGTGGTGCGTGCCGGGGTCGCGAGCGATGTTGGGCACGAACTCGTATTCGTAGCCGGCGAGGAGATCGACGTCCCAACGGAACGTTTGCTGGAATTCGGGATCGCGTTTTGCGGTGACGCCGAACTCCCAGAGATAAAAGACACGCAGCGATAGCGTCGTGTGCTCGCGCAGCCAGCGGAACCACGGGCTGTAATACTGCGTCGGATGCGACAGCACGATCGCGAGCCGTCCCGACGGAGCGGCGCCGGCCGGAGCAGAAGAGGGCGGCGTCACGGCGAGTTGAGGGCGAAACGGCGCGTGAAGAGCATGCCGACCAACGCCACGGGCACGATCGCCTGGAAGGTCGAGGTGATGAGCACGCTGGAAACCATCTCGAAGGAATTGGCCACGGAAACGAAGACGATGAACGCGAGGAAGCCTTCGAGGGAGAGGAGTGGTTTCGCGCTGGATTTTTTTTCGAGCAATCCGAAGAGCCAGCCGATGGCCAGACCGACGCAAATGCTTCCGACGAAAGGCCCGAAGTTGCCATAAGCTTCCGCGAGGAGTCCCCACGCGATGTAGGTGACGAACGTGCTGTCGAGCGACTGGCGGCCGAAGTGGACGTTGAGCAGGACCTGGCCTTCGTGCGAACGCGGTTTTTCGGGCCAGAGGATGCGCGGGATGAGGAGCGCAGGAATGACGGTGTAGGTCTTGCCGCGAAGAGGTTCGACGATGTTGGAGTCGAGGCGGTCGATGACGTAGAGGATGTTTTGCAGGTTGTTGACCCGCATCAGGAGGCTCTGACCGGGACTCTCCACTTTGTCCTTCAGGATGTATTGGGACTCCCAGAACGAGTTGGCGGTTTCCTCGGTGGCGGTCATGATCGTCCAACTCGCTTCGAACCACTGCACGTAGCGTTCGGGCATGTTGAAGAGGGTGGTCGGTTCGACGGACTCCTGTTCATTTTGCCAATACAGACCGCGCATCTCGAACTTGCCGAGATTGAGAAAGGCGAGCGCGCAGCCGACCCCGATGACGAAACGCCACGGCATGCGACCGCTGCCCCAGAAGAGTCCGATGGCGACGGAGAAAAGGAGAATGCCGACGGCGGAGAGCAGGAAGCCGGAGGCGGTGATGAGGGCGTTGATCGCGAGCAGAATCCAGAAGGTGCTCTTCTGGGTGCGAGTCAGAATCCCGGAGGAGAGCAGGATGCTGAGGAGGAATAATCCGCAGGAGGTGATCGCGCTGACGAGGGCAAAGACGATGGGGAACGTGCCCGCCGGCAGGAGCGCGAAAACGGAGTTGAGAAGACCGACGGCGGAGAGCAGTTGGTAGCCGGTGCCGAGGCCGAGCATCGAGAATCCCAGTCGTCGCAGGCCGTCCATGCCCTCGGTCACCATGATGTTCAGGAGCCGGGCCGTTGGTCGTGTCGCCTGCGCCGAGTGCAGACCGAACCACCAGCCCGCGCTCATCGCGGCGAGGAAGGCCAGCAATTCGACGCCGGCGCGCATGGCGGTGTCCGCGGGATAGGCCTGCACGACGGGGTGGCGCACCAGGATGGGTAATCCATACGCGACCAGATGTTGCGCGCACATCATCGGGAGCATGGGAAGGCCGATGCCGGCTTTGCGCCAGGTGTTGAAACCGATCAGGATTCCGCCGGAAAGCAGGGCGAAGGTCAGTGCGCCAGGACGGTTGCTGACGAAGAGGTAGCCTGAAACCGCGATCAGCAGGGCGGCGAACGTGGGGAAGACCTTGTTCATCAGCGCGCGCAGTTGGGCGGCGAGGTCGAGCAGCCGGGTCTCGTAGCTGAACTGGAGCTTGGAAATTTCCATCAGACGACGCCGAGAAGGCCGTCGAAGAATTGAGCGTGCCGTCGCGCGAGTTCGCGAGCTTCGAACAAAGCGAGTTGCGGCGAGGCAGCGGCAGCGTCGGCGAAATGGCCGACTTTTCGGCAGAATCGTGCAATCGCGTCGGGCGCATCGGGATCGTTCGGATCGACGAGCCAGCCGGAATCGCCGGCGTGCGGCGCGACGAGCGCGTGCAGGACGGTGCCTCGCCGCGCCAAAGCGAGCCAGGGCCGCCGGGCGGCCAGGGTGAGCCAGATCTTGGAGGGAGCGTATCCAGGATCGTCCGACCCAAAGATGAGATTGGCGTCGGCCGAGCACAAAGTGGCCAGGGCGGCGAGGTAGGGGATGCGTGTCGGGTCCTCGCTCACGAGTGAAGAAACGCCGTGGCGTTCGGCCAAGGCGCGCGCGGGACCGGCGGCCGCTCGTGGATCGTAGCTGCCGCCGCGGAACTCGCAATGGAGCGGTGCGGGCGTGGGGCGTTGGGCTTGGGCGAAACCGGCGATAAACACCTCCAAGGCCGGGAGCAGATCCGGCCCGAGCCGGCCGATGTAACGGATGACGTTTAGCTGGGCGTGGATTGCGGACGGCTGCTTTTGCGCAGCGGCGAAGTCGCGTTCCGACCAGCCCATCGGAATAGTGATTCCGCGTGTGTGATTCCACCACGGATAACGCGAGCGCAGTTGCTCGAGATAGGCGGGCGACACGGCGACGACGCCGGCGCAGCGACGCAAGGTCCAGGGCTCGAGCCAACGGGCCTGCGCGGATGCGAAACGGAATTTCCATCCGCCCGGCGGACGGGTGCCGGTAGGAAGCACGAAATCGTTTCGCCAGGGATCCTGGAGATCGACGACGAACGGCACGCGGTGGCGTCGCCGCCAGAGGCGACCGAGGGGGAGGCAGGCGAATTGGGTGGTCGAGAAATAAACCAGGTCGAAGCGCTGCTCGCGCAGGAGCCGGTCGCCCGTGCGGCGGAGCGAGTTCCAGGCGCGCCAGGCGATGTTGCCCAAACCGAACGGGCGCGAAAGCTGTGTCGGAATCGCGGATACACGAGTGACGGGCACGTCGGAAGGGTAGGTGCTCAACAGGTCCGGTTCGAGCGGCGCCTCAGCGGCGGAGGGATCGACGGTGAGGACGTGAGGCTGCCAGCCGAACTCGGGCAAATGCGCGAGCAATGTGCGCGCGCGCTGACCATCGGGCGCGCTGATGGGCGCGAAATGCGGGGCGACGATCAGAACGCGTTTCACTTCAGACGTCCCAATGCGCTTCGATCTGATGGAACTGGGATGGGTCAAGGGATGACAGCTCGCCGCCGCCGAGAGACTGGATGCGAGCGTCGCCGCGAGACCGCAGGGCGCGGATAACCCGGGCGGGGTCGCCGAAGCCATTGAACCCGAGCGGATGCGCCTCGATGAGGAGGACCGAGCCTCGGAGAGGAGGCATGCGTTCAAGAGTATCGGCCAGCTCGGCCTCGTAGCCTTCGATGTCGATTTTTACGACGGAGGGCACGTTGGCGTGATTTTGCATGAGCTCGAGGAGGGGGGTCGCGGGAATCATCGGGCCGCTGGAGGAAACATGGCCGGTGAAGCATCCGGATTTCGCGAAGCCGAGGTGAGTTTCGCCGTTCGAAACGGCGCAGTTTTGCGTGTGGGCGCGGCTGCCGAGGCGATTGCGGGAAATGCTGCTGCGCAGCAGTTCGATGGCACGGGGCGCAGCATCGATCGAAAAGGTCGTGACGTGTGGAACGCGCAGGAGCACCGAAAGCGTCATCACGCCGATACTACAACCGATGTCCACGAAGCGGGAGCGGGTCGCCAGGAGTTCGCAAAGGCGGTCCTGGACGGGGCGCTCGAACGTTTCCAAACGGCGGTTGCCGGTCCAGGCCCACGAATGCTCGACGGCGTCGAGGCAGATCACGCTCCCGTGGAAGGACTGCGTAATCGTCCAGCCGGCCGCGAGCCTCCGCGCGCAGGCGCGGAGGAAGGGCGAGCGGTGGGCCAGACGGGCGGATGAAAGCAGGATTGGATTCATCGTGAAGCTGGGGAGATTTCGGAAAAGAGGCGGAGGTAGGATTCAGCGACGATGGTGCTAGTGAAGCGTCGCTTGACGGTTTCGCGGCAGGCACCGCGGTCGATCGACGCGAGGCGAGTCACCGAGGCGGCTCCTTCGTCGACGCTCCCTATGAGGAAGCCGGTTCGACCGGGTGTAATAATTTCGGGCAGTGCGCCGCGCGGGGATGAGATCACGGGGGTGCCGCAGGCGAGGGCTTCGGCGAAGACGATGCCGAAGGGTTCGTCCCAGCGGATGGGCACGAGCAGCGCGGCGGCCTGGCCAAGGAGCTTGTTCTTCGCGGTGTCGTCGACCTCGCCGATCCATTCGATGCCGTCGCGGCCGAGATGGGGGGCGATTTCACGATCGAAGAAGGTGCGTTGCGGACCGGAAGCGTCGCGGTTGCCGGCGAGGATTAGTCGGCGTTGCGCGGCGCGGGCGATGGCGATGGCGAGATCGGGGCCTTTGACGTCGTCGAGGCGGCTGAGGAAGACGAGCGGTGCGTCGGGGGAAACCGCGGGCACGAAGTCGAATTTTTCGAGTTCGACGAAGTTCGGGATCGCGTGCCACTGGCCGCCAGCGCGCCGGCCCATCTGGCAGATGAACTCGCTGCAACCGGTGAAGCGCAGCGAGCGTCCGCCGAGGCGAGCGGCCCAGGTGATTTGCGAGCCGCCGGTGTGGCGTTGATAGGACATGATCACGGGCAGTCGCGTGGGGAGCACGGGCAGCAAATAGGCGAGCCGGGAAAAGCTGTGCACGACGTCGGGCTGGAAACGACGGACGGCGCGACGGAGCACGAGTGCGTTGCGGAACGTGCCGCGGGCGGAGTCGGGCCAGCTGAAGCGCGCATCGGCGGGGGCGGTGGAGGCAGGGTGGGCGAGGAGTCCGACCGTGTGGCCGTGGGTGCGGTATTGTCGCAGAAGCGCATCGATGATCCGCTCGATGCCGCCGTAGCCGATTGGCGGCACGGGGATCATTGGATCGGCGGTGAGCAGAATGCGCATAGTGAACGTGCTAGTTGGTGCGGCTCGAGACGTTCAGGAACCGCTGCCACGCGGCCAAATCGATTTCGCTGTTTCCGCGTTGTGCGGGCGGTATCCGGCCCGCGGAGACACAATCGAGGAGCTCGGGAAGCAACGCCAGGTAGTCGGAGGGTTTGGAATTTGGATGAAGCATCCAGGCGCGTTCGTCGGCGAGGTTGAGGCGCTTGAAGCCGCGCGATCCGAGCCGGCGAAAGAGGAGCGTTTCGGGGCCGGGTGGATAGCCGCGATCGAACAGGCGCCGCAGGCGGTATTCCCAGGCGAGCGGTCCTTGCATCAACGGAAGATGCGGGGCGAGCCGGTTGCGATCCACGAGGAAACAGCGGGTGCTGAACCAATCGTTGAGCCAGCCGTCGGCGACGCGCTCGGAGGGGCGGCCTTCGTGAAGCGAGGGAGCGTCCACCTCGGGGGTGTTGGCGAAACCGGGAGGACTGATCCGGGGTGTGGCGAAAATGGCGGCGGGGTAGTGGTCCCAGACGCGCATGGCGGCGAGAGCCCAGTCGAAACCGGGAGCCTGGTGCAGGCAGATGTCGGCGTCGTAGTGGACGACGTAGCGCGTTTCAGCGGCGTCGATGCCGGCCCAATAAGCCATGTTGGCGCAGCCGCCGTAGTCGTGCGTTTCGATCATGGCGCGGGCGGTGTAGCGGGCGGCGAGACTTTCAAATTGCGGCGAGCCGGGTTCGAGGAAGACGACCCGGTCGAACAGACCCTCCGAGAGAAAAGCCTCGGCGAGCTCGCGGATGGCCTGGGTGCGGGTGGAGAAGGCAGGCTCGGGCAAGCGGGTATTGGAATCGAAGATACGCGTGCGCTGGGGGCGGCACAGATCGACCACGGCGATTCGGCGCGCGATCTGGGGATGAGCCCGCACCAGCCGGGGGACGGTCAACCGGGCGTAGCCGATATCGCCGGCGCTCAGGTTAATTTGCAGGGAGAGGTCCAAGCTGGGAAAAAGGGAAGCGCCGGGCGGGAACGGGAAGAGCGGCGCCGGCGATCACGACGATGCTGCGGGCGGGTTGGAGCGAGTTGAAGGAGCGGCCGAAAAGGGTCGGCGCTTCCAGCAGAAGTTTTGGGTCGAAACGAGCGAGATCGGGCCGCGATTTTCGGACCCACACATCGCGGGGACCTGTCGCGTCGAGCGACCACCAGCGGTCGCTCAATCCGGCGGACCAACTCCAGGCGATATCGCGGGAGTTGGGCGGAGGTTTGAAATCGAAGACGTAGCGAAGGGCCGAAGCATCGAAGAGGACGGTGTCGGGCTGGGACTCTGCCACGTAACGCTCGATGGCGGCGAGGTCAGCCGGGGGCGTGCGGCGGTTGATTGCGTATTCAATGCCATGCTCGAGAAGCCCCCAGGCGGTGAGGATTCCGGCGGGAGCGAGTGCGGCGAAGCGCGGGAATGCGGAGAGCTTTGTCGCCCACACGAGCGTCAGAAAGCAGGCAAACATCACGGCATACGTCGCCGTAAAAGGAGCGTAGAGGAGGATGCCACCGCTGACGACCACGAGGTAGGCGCAGACGGTGAGGAGGAGCGACCGGCGTTCGTCGGGGGAGGACCAAAAGCGCCAACCAAGAGAAAGTGCGACGGCGATGAAGATCGCGGCGTTCGGTATGATGGTGTGGCCGACGGCGAGCTGTTCGAAGAATCGGGAGAGCTTGCCGGCGCTCGGCGTGACGATCAACGCGTGTCCGAAGAAGTCGTTGAGGAAGGCGCTGACTTCGAAGCGAATGGCCGCGAGGAAAAGCGCCGCGATCACGATTCCGGCGGCGATGGTCAACCGCGGGCGGGTGAGGAAGGCAGCGGGCTCGCGGCGATTGTCACGGGTAGTCCAGCCTTGGAACGCAATCGTGGGTAGCGCGAAGATGATCAGGAAGGCGTGGCAGAAGGGACTGGCGAGAACGAGCAGCGAACCGATGAACCATGGGGTGCGGCGAGGGATCGGAAGCAGGAGGTTGCCCAGGAAAAGGAGCGCTAACCCGAGTCCTTCGGGGCGAAGCCCGCGATGGAGCAAATAGAGGATGACGATCGAGGCGGCGAGGGTCGCGGGCAGAAGGCCGGTGCGGCGGCGAAGAAACAGCGCGGCCGCGGCCGTCGACGCGAGTGCACCGACGGTGCAGGCATAAGCCGTCGTTGAGGCGGCGGAGACTCCGAAGAGACTCAACCACGCGGCGAGAACGTAGGAGGCGAACGGCGGGTGGACATAGAAGCGATCGAGGTGGACGCTGGGAATCCATTGCATCCAACCCGTGATCCAGGGATTGGCGAGTTGGCCTGTATCCGATAAATGGATCGCGGCGCCGGCGAAAAACGGATCGTCGCCATTGGGGAAAGGGAGGCCGCCGAACCACAGGGCCAGCCAGATCAGGGGGATCGTAACGAGCAGGGCGGCGGTGTGACGAGGCCGCGTGGCGGTCGATGGCGCGACGGCGGCGGTTTGGCGTGGGGGCGCGGAACCGGCTTCTGCTGACGGGGCGTCGCCGTGGAGCGGTGCCGAGGCGTTCATCGTTGGGGAGCGCCGATCTGCTGGCCAAACAGCGCGACCAGTTTCTCGCTTTTGCGATCCCAGTTGAACCGCTCGCGACCAAGTTTCCAGGCGTGGGCCGCGGCGGAGGCGGCATGTCGGGCGAACCAATTGTCCAGGAGAGCGGCGTTCTCGTGCGGGGCACCTGGATTCAGCATCAGGGCTGCGGGCCCCAGGTCGGGCGCCAGTTGGGTTTGCGCCGAGGTCGGAGTGAGCGCGACCGGGACGCCGGCAAGGAGATAGGCGAAGATCTTATTAGTGAGGCAGAGATCACGATTGCGTGGCGTGGGCTGTTCCAGCGAGAGCCCGAGGTGAGCACCGGCGGACAGCCGGACCATTTCGCCGGCGTCGGCGGGAGGAAACACGACGATGCGGTTGGCGAGCGAACCGGCGCGAGCGCGCAGGGTTTCGATGAAACCGGCGGCGGGAAATCCTCGGAGGTGGAGAACGGCCGGCGTGCGGAGATGGAGGAGTGTGTCCACGATTTGCTCCAGGCCGCGTCCGGGGCCGATGGTTTGGGAAAACCAATACACGATGGCGGGATTGTCCGCGCTGGGCGGGCGCGGGAGTCGCGGAGCCGCGGGGGCGTCGGCAAGGGGGAAAACATTGAGGAGGGACGCGAGCCGAACACCGTAGGATTGGGCATAGGCGTCGCCGATAAGCGGCGACGCGCACGTGAGGAATCGTGCGCGTGGCAGCAGTCCGCGGAGCAAGGTGCGGACGGCGGTGAGGTGAGCGGCGTCCGGCGAATCGCTTTCCTCCTCGTGCCAGTCTTCCGCATCGAAACCGAAATTCGTGCCGTTGAGACGAGCGGCCCCGGCGGCTGCGGCGAGGCCGGCGACGCCGCCGTGTCCGTAATAAAACGAAGCGCCGGTGCGCGCGGCGGCGGCCACGAGCGGCGCGTGACCCGAGTGCTGCGCGCGGGCGGCGAGCGGCCAGTCGGATGAAGCGGAGAGGCGGAAGCGGGCGAGTTTTTGGTCGATGCGCGACCACAGCGGACGCCAGCCGCCGCGAAGATCGACACGGGTGCTGCTCCAGCGAGCATGGGCGAGGAGAGTGGCGTCGAGGGGCTCGGCCGGAGTGAAATGCCGGCCGGAAACCACGTGGACGCTATATCCGGCGGCGGCGAGAGCGTCGGCGTTTCGAACGAGGCGCGGCGTCGAGGCGAGGTGTCCCGGAGCGACGAGGCAAACGTCAGGGCGTCGGTTCATGAACGGTTGAAGAAACCCGCTTGGCGGAGCGCGCGGGCGAGCGCCGCGCGATAATCGGACCACTGCCAATTTGCGGCGGTGGCCAGTGACGATGCGCGCATCGCGTGGAGCGCGTCGCGGTGATCGAGGCACCACTGCACCACTTCGACGATGGCGCTGGAATTGCCGGCGGGGACGAGAAGCCCGTTTTGCTTTTCCTTCAGCAGGTCGGCCGCGCCGGCCCGGGACGTGGTGATGACGGGTAGGCCGCGGGACCACGCTTCCGTGACGACCATGCCGAAGCCGTCGCAAAGCGTGGGAAAGATCAATGCTTCGGCCTGGTGATATTCCTCAAGGAGGGAGGCGCGCGGAATCGAACCGTGGAGGGTGATGCCGGCGGGCAGCGGATGAAGGAGGCGGTCGGGCAGGTCGATTGCGCCGAAGATGCGGAGCCGAGCGTGCCGGCCGAGATTGGCGGAGCGCCACGCGTCGAGGAGGTAGTGGGCGCCCTTGCGGATGCTGAACGTGCCGGCCCACATCAGTGTCAGGGGAGCGGATACGTCGCGACGGGCGAGCGCTTGCTCGGGCGCGGCGGGAGCGGGTGCGCCGTAGGGGACGACGCGGATCTTCGCGAGGTCGAGGCCGGCATGGGCATAGCTGTTCTTGGTGAACTCGGAGGCAGCGATCACCAGGTCGGCGGTGCGCCACTCATCGCGGCGGCGGGCGAGACGACGAGCTTCGCGTTGTGCGGTATGACGGCGGTAAGGCGTGCGCAATTCGGGGAAGCGCTCGAGTTCGCGATCGAGGAGCTGGTGGGTGAACTCCGAATCGGGCGCGGGAACGTCGTAAACGACGCGAAGACCGAGTTCGTGGGCGCGGTGGAAAGTGGCGAGGGAGCTGTGTTCGAAACCGTAGACACCCGAGAGCGAACGGTCGAGCGAGCGGCTGACGTGGCGGTCGAAGGCGTGCTCGGTTTTTTCCCAAACCAGATCGGTGGCGCGGCCATCGCGATCGAGGGCGCCGACCGCGAGGCGCGCGTATTCGCCCCACGGATGCGAATGCACAAGCGGGAGAGGGATCTCGGTGACGGCGCGGCGGCGAAACTGCGCGGCGAGATCGCGGCCGGCGAGGCGGGCGGCGCCGACGAGGAAGCGTTGGGAGCGGCGGTGCGGTTCGTCGTGAACGGCGGTCTCGAAGCGGGCGAGCTGGCCGGCCTCGTGAATGGCGCGCGCGGCCTGTTGGACGAACGGCGCGACGCTGGGATGAAAAACGACGACGCTCACGAGAGGGTCAGGCGTTTGGCGAGGCGCCAGCCGAGGAAGCGGGAGGCGAGTTGAAAGCGGCCGCCGGCGGGGAAGGGGCGACGGCTGCCGCCGAGCTGGCGGGAGTTTTGTTCGGCTCGGCGGGACAGTTCGGGTGCGCCGGGATAGAGCTCGAAGGCAGTCCATTTCCACGCGTGGGCGGCGGCGGCGAGCGTGCGTGGAGAACGGTCGGCGGCGAGGAGTGCGGCCAGCGTGAGATCGATGGAGCGATAGAGCGAGTGGAGGGCGGGGTGATCTTTCCGGCTGCTGAGGCTGCCAGTGACCTGGGAGCGATAGTAGGTTTTGGCGGAAGGACAGAAACGGATTTCGTCGGCGGCGAGCATCACGCGCGCGAAGTATTCTCCGTCGTCGTTGAGGGAGAGGGATTCGTTCCACGGGCCGGCGCGGTCGAGGAGTGCGCGGGGCGCGAGCCAGGCGGCGGGTTGCATCATGCCGCCGGTTTCGAAATGGAGCTGGAGAAACTCGACGCCGGTGAGGTCGCGCCAGTTCGGCATGGAAACGAGGACGGCTTCTTCGGGATTATGCGTGAATCGCGCCCAGGTGCTGGAGCTCAGCCGCGTGCGGCTGCCGTCGGCGAAGAGCGTCATTTGCTGGGCGATCTTGTCGGGCGCGAGAAGGTCGTCGGAATCGAGATACTGAATGAATTCGCCGCGGGCGGCGCGCAGGCCGTTGTTTCGAGCGGCGGCGGCGCCGCGGTTGGGTTGAGTGAAAAGGCGGAGGCCGCGACCTTCGTAACGGCGGGCGAGAGCGAGGGAGTCGTCGGTGGAGCCGTCGTCGACGAGGATGACTTCGATGTTGGGCCAGGTTTGCGCGAAGGCGGAATCGAGCGTCGCGGCCAACCAACGGGCGGCGTTGTGGCAGGGGATGACGATGCTGGCGAGAGGGGCGCTCACGGGGAGGCGGCGAGGGCGTGGCGCCAGTTGTGTTGAAAATACCAGCGTTTCGACTGGGCGACGTAGTGGTGCATGACGGCGCGGCAGGCGAGGGCTTCGGGCGGCTGGGGGCAGACCACGTGATCGGCGGGCGGGGGAACATCGCAGTCGACGCCGGCGAGCAGCAGCGCGACGAGCGCTTGTTCCTGGTAATAGTGCGGACCGACGCGGGTTTGGAGTTCGCGGCACCAGAATTCGAGTCGATCCCAGTCGATGGCGTCGCTGCGGAGGCCGAGCGTGCCGGTGTTGACGCGTTCGGGCACGGGGCGACCGGCGAGTTCGGCGAGGAGCTCGAGCGAATAGCCGTAGGCGTTGTCCAGGTCTTCGCCGCGGAGTGGACGCTGAGGATGATCGTGCCAGGAGAGCAGGAAGTCGGGGCGTCGAAAAAAGAGCAGGTCGGAATCAATGAAGAGCCGCCAGCCGGCGAGGCCGGCGTGAACGTCGGTGAGCTTGCGCAGAAGAGGAAACTCGAGGCGTCGCGCGCGAAGCGTGGGAAAGCGGGAGACGGGAAGAACGGAATCGAGGCGCTCGACGATGTGACGTTCGTCGCTGAAGCGCGTCGCGGGAAAGAGACGCAGGAGCGAGGAACGGTGTTCGGGGCTCAAAGTGCCGTCGTCGAGAATGAAGGGGGCGAGCGGGCGGCGGGAATGGTGCGCGAACGTCCAGAGGCAAAACGCGGTTTGATACCAGTAGTTGCGGCCGGTGAGGAGAACGAGGGAGACCGGTGCCTGATGAGAATCGCCGGAGGGCGGAACCAGGCGGTGGGCAGCGGCGATCATTTCGCGACGCCCTGTTTCGGTGCGCTGCCGCTGCCGGAAGCCGCCCTCCCGAACGACGTCGCGGAGCGGTCCGTAGTGGCGGTGCCACAGGTGATAAACGAGTCGGCCGGCGAGTGACATCAGGAACGCACCGCGATGAAATTCGCGAGGAGATGACCCGTGGACTCGCGACGCTTGAGCCGATGCAGCTGGAAGCGCGAGGCGACGAGGAGGGAAGCGGCGGGGCAGTGGTGGGGGGCGTCGGCAACGCGGGTGTCGGACTCGAAGACGACCGCGCGCAGGGATGGTGCGGCGAGATGACGGCTGAAGCCGCGCAGGGCGAGGCTTTCCGCGCCCTCGATATCCAGCTTGATCACATTGGGCGGTGGCAGGGTGCCGGCATCGATGAGCGTGTCGGCGCGGGCGGTTCGAACGGTGAGGACATCGCCGCGGCCCTGCACGAGGGAACTCATGCCGGCGTTGCCGGGCGGACCGAGTTGAAGCAAGG
>JAEZAD010000189.1 GCA_023430565.1 Verrucomicrobiota bacterium | reverse complement strand
CGCGATCCCGCCACCGGCCAGCTCGTCGCGTATCCCTCCGGTTTCTCGGGCGACGCCGAGGCCCTCGAGGTCGCACTCCGCACGCGCAATCCCATGGGCCGCGTTTTCTCCGGCATCATCGGCTCCGCGCACGAGGTCAACCTCGAGCTCGACCGCGTCCGCTGGTCCAACGTCACTTTCGGCATGGACGTCGAAGAAATGGAATCCGGTCACATCGCCGCGCTCGCCCACGCCTACGGCATCCGCTACATCGCCTTCCGCGTCGTCAGCGACGCCCCCTACGAGGGCGTCCCATTCTTCGCCCAAGCCGCCCGCGCCACCGCCCTCTTCACCGTCAACTTCCTGCACAACCTCCCGCCACTCTCCAGATAGGCATTCACCTCTCTGTCATTCTGAGCGAAGCGAAGAATCCAGTTGGACCCGCGCCAGCCACTCCACGTTTCACCGCCTTTTCCGCCTCCATGCTCCACCGCCTCTTCAAACTCGACGAAAACCGCACCACCGTCGGCCGCGAACTCCAAGCCGGTCTCACGACCTTCGCCGCGATGGCCTACATCCTCGCCGTCAACCCCGCGATACTCTCCGCGGCCGGCATGGACAAAGGCGCGCTCGTCACCGTCACCGCCATCACCGCCGCGCTCGCCACTGCGATCATGGCGCTGATGACCAACTACCCGATCGCCCTCGCCCCCGGCATGGGCATCAACGCCTTCTTCACGTTCACCATCGTGCTCGGAAAGGGCGTTCCGTGGCCCGAAGCCCTCGGCATGGTCTTTGTCAACGGCGTCATCTTCCTGATCCTCTCCGTCACCGGCGTCCGCGAAAAAATCATCGCCGCCATTCCGCACTCCCTGAAAATCGCCGTCACCTGCGGCATCGGCCTTTTCATCGCCTTTATCGGTCTGAAAAACGGCGGCGTCATCGTCGCGAGCCCCGCCACCTTCGTCACCCACGGCGACTTTTCCTCCGGCCCCGTCGCCCTCTGCCTCGCCGGCATCATCCTCACCGCGATCCTCGTCGCCCGTCGCGTCCCCGGCGCCATCGTCCTCAGCATCGCCGCCGTCACCCTCGCCGGCCTCTTCGTTTCCGCCGGCGAGTCCGGCAAAGTCACGCAACTCCCCGACTCCCTCGTCGCTCTCCCCGCCTCGCCCGCACCGATTTTCCTGAAACTCACCTTCAACTTCCTCACCAACAGCGACGCCTTCCTCCTCGCGCTCCCGCTCATCCTCACGCTCCTGCTCGTCGATATGTTCGACAACATCGGCACGCTCATCGGCGTCACCAAGCGCGCCGGTTTCCTCCGCGCCGACGGCACGCTCCCCAAAGCCGGACGCGCCCTCACCGCCGACTCGCTCGCCACCATCCTCTCCGCGCTCTGCGGCACCTCCACCGTCGTCAGCTACATCGAATCCGCCTCCGGCGTCGAAGCCGGCGGCCGCACCGGCCTCACCACGCTCACGACCGCCGCCCTCATGCTGCTCGCCCTCTTCTTCACGCCGCTCATCCTCATCGTCCCCGCCGCCGCCACCGCACCCGCGCTCGTGATCGTTGGCATCTTCATGATGCAGTCCGTCACCGAAATCGACATGACCGATTTCGCCGTCGCCGCCCCCGCCGTTCTCACGCTCCTCGCGATCCCGTTTACGTTCAGCATCGCCGAAGGCATCGGCCTCGGCCTCATCGCCGCCGCCCTGCTCGCGCTCGCTCTCGGCCGCCCGAAAAGCATGACTCTCGCCGGCTACATCATCGCCGCCGTCTTCTTCCTCCAATTCTTCAAACTCTGGCCCTTCACCGGATAAAGCCGGCGTCCTAATTGCTGTCATTCTGAGCGAAGCGAAGAATCCACGGCGACCATCGCAATCCCGCGATATCGCCCCGTCTCTTGACCCTTCGTCGCATCCGTTTCTGCTCATGACGCCCCCGTCATGAGCCTGCGCATCCTCGCCTTCCTTTCCTTCGCCCTCGCCGCTCACGCGTCGTCTCCGCTCGAAATCGGCCGCGAACACTACCAGGCCAAACGCTACGACGAAGCCCGCGCCGCTTTCACCGAGCTCGCCTCCGCCGAACCCCAAAATCCCGAGCCCCACTACCACCTCGGTCTCGTCGCCATGAAAACCGGCGACACCGACGAAGCCATCCGCGCCTTCGAACTCGCCGTTCAACTCGCGCCCGAAAACTCCGACTACCACATGGAGCTCGGCGGCGCCTACGGTGCCAAAGCCGAACAAGTCGGCCTGTTCTCGAAAATGACCTGGGCCAAAAAATGCCAGGCCGCCCTGGAAAAATCCATCGCGCTCAACCCCGACAACCTTGTCGCCCGCAACGGCCTCGTCTCCTACTATCGCGCCGCCCCCACCTTCGTCGGCGGTGGCCTCCCCAAAGCCTACGAGCAAGCCGAGGAAATCCGCCGCCGCGATCTCATCATGGGCTCCGCCATTCTCGGCCAGCTCTACCTCCGCGAAAAAAAATACGACGACGCCATCACCGTCTTCGCAGACGCCGCGAAATCCCACCCCGACAACTATCATCTCCACTACCTCATCGGTCGCACCGCCGCCGATTCCGGCACGCACCTCGAGGCCGGCGAACAAGCCCTCCGCCGCTGCCTCGAGCTCACCCCCGCCCCTCGCGAGCCTTCTCACGCCCACGTCCACTGGCGCCTCGGGCTGATCGCCCAAAAACGCGGCGACGCCAACGCGGCCCGCACCGCATTCGAAAAATCCCTCTCCCTTAACCCCGACCTCCCCGAACCCCGCACCGCCCTCGAAACTCTCCCCCCGCCCTAAACTCGTTCTCGTTCTCGTAATCGTTCTCGTTCTTGCCCCTGCTCCCCGCGATGGCCGCAACGCCCCTCGTCGAACTCCGCGACGTCTCCAAACGTTTCGCCCACGGTCCCCTCGTCCTCGACCGCCTCTCCCTCACCGTCGTCCCTGGCGAATTCGTCTCCCTCATCGGCCCCAGCGGCTGCGGCAAGTCCACTCTCCTCCGCCTGATCGCCGGCCTCGCCCCACTCACTTCCGGCTCGCTCAGCATTTCCGGCCGCCCGCCCGAGTCCGCCGCCACCGATCTCGCCTTCGTCTTCCAAGACCCGACCCTCCTGCCCTGGCTCACCGCATCGCGAAACGTCGAACTCCCGCTCAAGCTCCGCGGCGTTCCGTCCACCACGCGTCGCGCCCACGCCGACCGCTCCCTCGACCTCGTCCGTCTTCGCGATCGCGCGCACGCCTATCCGCGCCAGCTTTCCGGCGGACAGAAAATGCGCGTCTCCCTCGCCCGCGCCCTCGCCCTCTCGCCCAAACTTCTCCTCCTCGACGAACCGTTCGGCGCCCTCGACGAAATCACCCGCGAACACCTCAACGAAGAACTCCTCGCGATCCGCGACGCCCAGGCCTGGACCGCCTTCTTCGTCACCCACTCCGTCGCCGAAGCCGTTTTTCTTTCGACGCAGATCGTCGTCCTCTCCGCCAACCCCGGCCGTATCCACGAAACGAT
>JAEZAD010000185.1 GCA_023430565.1 Verrucomicrobiota bacterium | reverse complement strand
TCCTTCCAGCTCCAACGCGCCATGAACGGGCGGAAGAAGTGGGTCAGCAACAAACCAAGCGCCATGATCATGACCACCATCGAAGCCGCCGCCAGGGGGTCCCTTTTTCCATCGCGCGACGCAAAATAAACCGAAACCACCAGCTGCGCCGTCAGAAAGAATCCCCAGCCCAGCGTCTGAAATAGCACATAGAGCCGCTCCTTCGCGCTCGCGCGTCGCGCCGTGTCCTCGATCACGATCCTTGTGCTGACAGCCCCAGGCATGTGCTCACAGTAAAGGCGCGCGAGCGCACGGAGCGCAAACTTTGGACGGGCGGCTTCCCGCCCGGGATGAACGGCTCAGGACGCGACGCGGCGCCGCTTGAATCGCCCCGCGCCACCCCTAGTCTGCTCGAAACATGCAACCCCGCGTCGTCGTCGTCGGCAGCTTCGTCCAGGATCTCGCCTTCGCCTGCGACGCGTTTCCGCTCCCGGGCGAAACCACGCTCGGCCGCTTCATCATGGGCCCCGGCGGCAAGGGCTCCAATCAAGCCGTCGCCGCCGCTCGCGCCGGCGCGCCGACCCGTTTCATCGGCGCCGTCGGCGACGATCCCTTCGGCCGCGCCGCGCGCGCGTTCCACCGCGCCGAAGGCATCGATTCGCGCCTCGTCGTGAAACCGCGCCACGCCACCGCCGCCGCCGGCATCCTCGTCGACCGCACCGGCCAGAACGAAATCGTCGTCGCCCTCGGCGCGAGCGCACGCCTTCGACCGCGCGATGTGCCCGAATCGTGGATACGCGGCGCCCGCGTCGTCGTGGCGCAGCACGAGGCCACTCTCGCGATCAACGCGCACGCCTTTCGCCTCGCCCGCCGCCTCGGCGCCACCACGGTCCTCAACCCCGCGCCCATGCGCGACGATTTCGATCCGCGCCTATTGCGCTCGGTTGACGTGCTCATCCCGAACGAACACGAGTTCGCCGCGCTGCTGCGCCGTCGCGGCACCGCCGCCGACGACCGCATGATTAAATCGCTCGACGACACCGCGCTCCACGCCCTTTGCCGCTCGTTGGACGTTCCCGCGGTCATCGTGACGCTCGGCGACCGCGGCTGCTTCATCTCCCAGGCCCAGCGCTTCGAACGCCTTCCGGCCCATCACATGAAAGCAATCGACACCACCGGCGCCGGCGACGCCTTCGTCGGCGCGTTCGCCGCCGGCTGGATCGAGTTCGACGGCGATGTTTCTGCGGCAGCCCGTTTCGCGAACGCCGCCGCCGCGCTCTCCGTCACGAAGCCGGGCACGTCGCATTCAATGCCGACGCGTCGCGCCATCACCCGCCTCCTGCGCAAGGTTAAGTAGCTACGAGCAGCCCGCTCCGGCTGTCAGGGTGAGCGAGTGGCCCGGCAACGGCCGATTCCGCGCCGTCACGCCCCCACCGGATGCCACGTCGTCTTGAACTCCAGCGTGTCGCGAATCGCGTGGAGACTCTGCGCCGAATCCGCGAACCAGTCCGTGTCCTCGGGATCGACGAGCCGCGTGCGCTTCACGCTTTCCGCCGCGCCGAGTTCGAGCGCCTTGCGCTCGTCCGCCTTCGCGACGCCCACGACCGCGCGCAGATGCGTGTGCGTCGCAAACGTCGGCACGAGTTCCTTCCGGAATCCCGTCAACAGATTCACCACCCCACCCGGCAGGTCGCTCGTCGCCAGCATCTCGCCGAGCAGGATCGCCGGATACGGCATCGTCTCCGACACGATCGACACCACCGTATTGCCGCTCACAATCGCCGGCGCGATCAGCGAGATCAACGGCAGCAGCGGCGGCCGGTCCGGCGCGATCACGCCGACGACACCCATCGGTTCGGTCACCGTGAAATTGAAATACGGCGCCGCGACCGGATTCACATTGCCCAGCACCTGCTCGTATTTGTCCGCCCAACCCGCGTAGTAAATCAGCCGGTCGACCGAAATCTCGAAGCCCTTCGCCGCGCGCTTCGGGTCGCAACCGAAGAGCACCATCGTATCGATCATCTCCTGCCGCCGTGCCTCCAGCATCTCGCCGAGCCGATACAGAATCTGACCCCGGTTGTAGGCCGTGCGCTTCGCCCAGCCCGGCCCCGCCTTCGCCGCGGCCTCAACCGCATTGCGCAGATCCTTGCGCGTGCACTGGGGGATGTTGGCGAAGAAGTTTCCCTTGTTATCCTGGATCGGAAACACGCGCGCGCTCTCCGAACGAATGAAAGCACCGCCAACATAAACCTTCGGTGTTTTGGTGATGGGCAGACGTGTCATGGAAGTCGAAAAGTCGCTTACGCCGCAGCCTCGGCGTCGTCCTGTAGATACGCTTTCTCGCGATAGGAGCGCGCGACAAAAGCAAACACGAGCGCCGTGACGAAGCAGAGTCCGGCGAAGAAGAGGTAAAACATCGCGCCCGGCAGCTTCGTGGTCCCGTCCTCGTTGGCGATGAAATGGTGCACGAGCGCCGTGAACAGGTTCCCCGCCGAGATCGCCAGCAGGTAGAGCGACATGATGATCGACTTCATCCGCTTCGGGGCCTGCGTGTAGGCAAACTCGAGCGCCGTCACCGACACCATCACTTCGCCGAGCGACAGCAGCAAATACGCTGGCACCTGCCAGCCGATTGAAGGCGACTCACCCGCGGTGATGCGCGACTCGATCCACGCGCTGATCAGAAACGATGCGACGGTGACGAGCAGTCCGAGTCCGATCTTTCGCAGCGGATTGAGCGGGAAAACCCGGCTGATCGCCGGATACAGCACGTAGGAACAGAATGGAATCAGCGCCAGGATGAAGATCGCATTGAGCGTCTGCACCTGCGACGAGAGCACCTCCCACGACCAGCCAAACACGGAAATCTGCCGGTCCATTTTTTCCGCCTGCAACACCCACTCGCCGCCGCTCTGGTCCCACAACGACCAGAAGACCGCCACAAAGATATAGATGAGCGCAATCCGGCCGATCGCCGCGCGCCCTTCCGCATTGAAATTATCGCGGAAAAACGCGCGCCCTGCCGGCGGAATGTGCGCGAATTTGTAGCGCCCCATCCAGAACACGACCGTCGCCATCAGCATCAGCGCCGCGGGCACGCCGAACGCCCACGCGGGCCCGTATTTGTGCAGCAGCACCGGCGTGAGCGGAATCGAGATCAGCGAGCCGGCGTTGATCGAGAAATAAAACCAGCCAAACGCCTTCGACAGCAGCGGCTGGTTCTCTGCGCTGAACTGATCCCCCACGTGCGCCGACACGCAGGGCTTGATTCCTCCCGACCCGATCGCGATCAGCATCAATCCAAGGCCCAATCCGAGCCGGGTGTGGTCGAGCGCAAGCACCACGCTTCCGAGGCAGTAGACGAGCGAGAGCCAGATGATCGTCTTGTATTTTCCCCAGAACGCATCCGCGAGGATCGCTCCAAAAACGGGCAGAAAATAATTCGTCGCCAGAAACAGGTGATACCACTTGTTGGCTTCCGACTCGCTCATCGTCGCCAGCTGCCCTTCGCGATTCACGAGAAACTGCGTCATGAAGATGACGAGAATCGCGCGCATCCCGTAGAAATTGAACCGCTCCGCCGCCTCGTTCCCCACGATATAGGGAATGCCCGGCGGCATCGTTTTAATCTTCAGCGGTGCGGTGAGGTAGGGCTGGGCCATTCGAAATCGTTCTCGTTCTCTTTATCGTTCTCGTTCTCTCGTCATGGCGGATCGAAAACGCCGGCCGCTCAGCCGAGCTTGCAGTAATCCAGCAGCCCCTGCCGCCCGCCCTCGCGGCCGAAACCGCTTTCCTTGTATCCGCCAAACGGCGACGTCGGATCGAACTTGTTGTAGGTGTTCGCCCAGACCACGCCCGCCTTCAGCTCGGTCGACATCTTCAGGATGCGCGACCCCTTGTCCGTCCACACGCCGGCGCTGAGCCCGTAGGCCGTGTTGTTCGCCTTCTCGATCGCCTCGTCGACCGTGCGAAACGTCAGCACGCTCAACACCGGCCCGAAAATCTCCTCGCGCGCGATCCGGTGACTCATCGTCACCTCGGAAAAAATCGTCGGCGGGAAATAATACCCTTTTGCCGGCAACCGGCATGACGACTGAAACACCTCCGCGCCCTCTTTCACCCCGCACTCCACCAACTCCGTGATCTTCGCGAGCTGCTCCTTCGAGTTGATCGCGCCGATGTCGGCGTTCTTGTCCATTGGATCACCCACCCGCAGCACGCGAATGCGGTTCTTCAACTTCGTCAGCACCCGCTCCGCCACCGGCTCGTGCACCAGCAATCGCGAGCCCGCACAGCATACATGGCCCTGGTTGAAGAAAATCCCGTTCACGATGCCCTCGACCGCCTGATCGAGCGGCGCGTCGTCGAAGACGATGTTCGCTGCCTTCCCTCCGAGCTCCATCGTCATCTTCTTCCCGCTCCCCGCGAGCGAGCGCATGATGATTTTCCCGACTTCGGTCGATCCCGTGAAAGCCACCTTCGCCGCTGTCGGATGCGCCATCACCGCTGCTCCCACCTCGCCCGCACCCGTCACGAAATTCACCACGCCCGGCGGCAAGCCTGCATCGCGAATGATTTCCGCCAGCTTCAAACACGTGATCGACGTCGTCTCTGCTGGCTTGAGCACAACGCAGTTTCCCATCGCCAGCGCCGGCGCCAGCTTCCACGCGAGCATCAGCAGCGGAAAATTCCACGGGATCACCTGCCCCACCACGCCAAGCGGCGCCACCCGCGCACCGGGCGCAACATACTCCAACTTGTCCGCCCACCCCGCGTGATAGAAAAAATGCGCCGCCGCCATCGGCACGTCGAAGTCACGCGACTCCTTGATCGGCTTCCCGCCATCGAGCGTTTCCGCCACCGCAAATTCCCGCGCGCGATCCTGCAACAACCTCGCGATGCGAAACAGATACTTCGCCCGCTCGCGCCCCGGCATCTTGCCCCAGGACGTCTCGAACGCCTTCCGCGCCACCGCATACGCCGCATCGACATCCGCCGCCGAAGCCAACGCAATCTCCGCCAGCTTCCGCTCGTTGGCCGGGTTGATCGAATCGAAATACTTCCCCGATTTCGGCGCGACGAATTCGCCGCCGATGAACAATTCATAGCGTTCCCTCAGCTTCGGATCCGCCGTCTCCGGCGCGGGATCGAACTCCCACAAATCCCCAAAAATCAGTTCGGGAGCCGGACGACCCGGGCGGACGGTTTTTTTTCGATCGGAGGTTGCGATAGGCATTGGTTCAGCCCGCGAATCACGCGAACACTCGCGAATTCTGGCAGGTATGGGTGAAGGAGATCAGTTTAGCGGCCATTGGCGTGTTTCGCGGGAAACTCAGTAACTCTCCGCCGCCTCGCTGAAGTAATACGGCGCCTGATACGCACCGGTCCGCTCCTTCTCCAGCTGCCGCAGCAAATCGTTCAGCAGCGAGCTCGCGCCGAACCGGTAGCGATCGTTGTTCAGCCACGCGTCGCCCAGCGTTTCCTTCACCGCGATCAGAAACTGCAACGCCTGCTTCGCCGTCCGGATTCCGCCCGCCGGTTTCATCCCGATCGCGATCCCCGTATCCAGATAATGATCACGGATCGCCTCCAGCATCACCTGATTGTTGGCCAGCGTGGCATTGAGCGAGGTCTTCCCGGTGCTCGTCTTGATGAAATCGCCCTCGCGGATCGCCCGCATCGCGAGGAAGGACGCCGCCCGGATGTTGTCGTAGGTTTCCAGCTCGCTCACCTCGAGAATCACCTTCAACGCCGCATCGCCGCACGCCTCCACCACCGCCGCGATCTCGTCCTGCACCTCGCCGAATTCGCCCGCCAGAAACGCCCCGCGATTGATCACCATGTCGATTTCGTCCGCCCCGTCCGCCACCGCCGCCTTCACCTCCGCGAGCCGCGTCCTCAGCGGCGCCTGCCCGCTCGGGAACGCCGTCGCCACCGACGCGATGCGCACGTCCGTCTCTGCGCCCAGCGCTTTGCGCGCATGCCGCACCATCGACGGATAAACGCACACCGCCGCCACCTGCGGCACGTCGTCACTCTCGTGCGGGCGCAGCGCCTTGCGGCACAGCGAGGCGACTTTTCCCGGCGTGTCCTTCCCCTCGAGCGTCGTCAAATCGACCATCGAGACCGCCGTCTTCAGCCCCCACAACTTCGCGTTCTTCTTGATCGAGCGCGTCGTGTATTTCGCCACGCGCTCCTCGACTCCCACGGCATCGACGCTGCCGATTTCATCGTGGAGTCGGCGAAACGCCGGGGTGCCTGCGCTGAGCATATGACACACTATCGAGCGCGCTCTCCGCGTTGCCAGACGAAATTCCCCGCAGGCGCCTGCCTCCTCGGTCGCGGCGATGGCCGCCGTCCTGTTGGACTCACTTCTTCAGAAACGGCGCCAGCCTCTGCTCAAACTCCTCCTTGTGCTCCGCGCCTTCCTTCCGATCGCGAATCGTGCCGTCGCGATCAATGATGAACGTCGTCGGGATCGCGTTGATCGGACGATCCCCCGCGAACGCCTCCAGCACGGCATCCTCCGACATCACGATCGGGTAGTTGATCTTGTTCTTCTCCACGAAGCTCTTCACGAGACTCGCCCCCCGCGGCGGGGCATCCACCGACATTCCGACGATCACGAGGTCGTCTTTATACTTCTCCTGCAGCTCGATGTAGCCGGGAATTTCCATGCGGCACGGCCCGCACCACGTCGCCCAGAAATCGACCACCACCACCTTGCCTTTAAGCTCCTCCGAACTGACGACCTTGCCACTCGGATCCTTCAACTTCCACGACGGCGCCGGCCGGTTCTCGGCAAAGGCCGAGGCGGCTAACGCGAGCGAAACGACGAGAAATGCGCGAAGTGTTTTCATGGTGACGGAATTAAAGGTGTGCACTGCCAGGTGAGAGGCGCGAAGCCGGCTTTTCTTCCCGGCCAACTCCGTCGCCCCCACGCCGGTTACGATGCCGCGGTTTCGCTCGTCGGCAAATCCAGGCCCAAAATCTCGATGAACTTCTTCATCGCCGGCGTGAGCACGCGGCCCTTGCGATGCAGGATCGCCAGCGGACGCGTGAAGTCCTTCCCCTTGAAACGGATCGCCGCGAGCGTGCCCTGTTGCACCTCCTGCAACACCGTCGCCTGCGGCACGATCGCCACCCCGTGGTCGATCTCCACCGCACGCTTCACCGTCTCAATGTTGTCGAATTCCATCACCGGCTCGATCTCGAGCTTGTTGTCCCGGAAAATCTGGTCGACCGCCTTGCGCGTTGGAATGTCCGGGTCGAAGCCGATGAACCGCTGCGACGCCAGCTGCTTCAGTTCGAGCTCGCCGATCTTCGCCAGCGGATGATTCGGATGCGCAATCAACACGAGGTGATCGTTCCGAAACGGCAGCACCTCGATCTGCCGCTGCTTCACGGGAAACGCCACCAAACCGAAATCCACCGAATTATGCAGGATGTCTTCGTAGACGAGATTCGACCGCCGATACTCCACGCGCACATTCACCGAAGGAAAATCGTGCAGGAATTTTTTGATGTAGGGCGGCAGCTCGTGCAGCCCGATCGAATAAATCGTCGAGATCCGAATCGTCCCGCTGATCACCTTCTTCATCTCCTGCAACTCGCTCAGCAGCTTGTCGTAAGTGTGCAGGATCTCCTTTGCCGAGTCGTAAACCCGCTGCCCCTCCCGCGTGAGCTGAAACTGCTTCTGGCTCCGATCGATCAAAAGCGTCTTGAAATGCCGCTCCATCGCCCTCGCCTGCTGGCTCACCGCCGACTGCGTAATGCCGTTGAGTTTGGCCGATTTTGAGAAGCTCTTCGTCTCGACGAGATCGGCGAAAATTTTGAAATTCTCGATTTGCATGGTTCGCTCGCGGTCCGCTGACCATAACGACTCCTAATTTTGGAGCTCCAACAAGCAATGCTCAATGCTCCCGACTTATAACGAATTTTGTGACAGGGTCCGCCAGGTGCGCACCGCCATCGCCGCCGCGTGCGTCACCGCCGGGCGCGACCCCGCGTCCGTAGAACTCCTCCCCGTCACCAAAACCCACCCCGCCGAAGCCGCCGACTACGTCGCCCGCCTCGGTCTCCGCGCCGTAGGCGAAAACCGTGTGCAGGAAGCCGTCGCCAAACGCGCCCAAGCCGCCGCCGCCGTCGAATGGGAGCTCATCGGCCACCTCCAATCGAACAAAGCGCGCCTCGCCGCCGAACACTTCAACCGTATCCAAAGCGTCGATAGCGAAAAGCTCCTCAACCACCTCGACCGCGCCGCCGCCGAACTCGGCCGCACCCTGCCCATTCTTCTCCAGATCAACGCCGGCCGCGATCCCGCCAAGTTCGGCGCCGACCTCGAACTCGCCCCCAGACTCCTCGACGTCGCCCTCGCGAAATCCCATCTGCGTATCGACGGTTTCATGACGATCGCCCCGCTCTCCGACGACCCCGCCGTCGCCGCGCGCACCTTCGCCACGCTGCGCGAATTGCGCGACACCCTCGCCGCCAAAACCGGCGCGCCGCTCCGGGAACTTTCCATGGGCATGAGCGGCGATTTCGCCGCCGCCATCGCCGCGGGCAGCACGCTCGTTCGCGTCGGCTCCGCGCTCTTCGGCCCGCGCGAAACGCTCGCACAATAAGTTGCGAACTCCCGCCGCGCGCACTCGTAACGCAATCATTAAATCTGCCGCCCGGAAAGTTTCCGGATTGCCGCATGGGGGATTTCATTTTGTCTCCCGCGACGTGGAAACGGTTAAGCTCAGCGACGCCCGGCGCGACGCGCTTTTGGGTTTGCTCGACGACTCGACGCCCTCGGTTCGCAAGGCACTCCTGACTCTCTTCACCGATCTCGGTGCCCCCGCGGTCCAGTTCCTGCAGGAGGTCTCTCATGGCTCGCACCGCGTGCTCGCCCGGCACGCCAACTGGTTTTTGGAAGAGATGCGGTTCTGCGATCCCGTCGCCGAATTCCGCGGCTTCATCCGCTCGCTCAACTACGAACTCGAAACCGGCGCCTTTCTCCTCAGCCGCACCGTCTCGCCCGACCTCGATGTCGCCGCCTGCTGCGCCACGCTCGACAAGATCGCCGGCCGCTGCCGCGAGCTCATCACCCAGCCCGCCACCATCCGCGAGCAGTGCCGCACGATCAATCGCGTGCTTTTCCACGAGTGGGGCTTCCACGGCAACGTCGAGAACTACACCGATCCGCTCAACAGCCTGATCGACCACGTGCTCGCCCGCCGCAAAGGCATTCCGATCTCCCTCAGCACCGTCTACCTCCTCGTCGCCGAGCGCCTCGGCATCGAGCTCGAGCCCGTCGGCCTCCCCGGCCACTTCATCGTCGGCTGCTTCACCGAGTCGAAGCCCTTCTTCGTCGACCCTTTCGACCGTGGCATCTTTTTGGATACGGACGAGGTCTTCGCTCTCCTCCGCGCCAACAAGATCGTGCCGAAAGGCTCCGACCTCATGCCGACCCCCATCCGCGAGGTCCTCTGCCGGAGCTGCCGCAATCTCGTCAACCACTACCGCGCCGCCGGCGACAACGACCACGCGAAGCTCTTCGCCAGCTTCGTCGAGGAATTCGACTCCGCCTACGAAAAGCACAGCGCGTAGGCCGCTTTCTCTTTCGTCTTTCTCGTTCTCTTTCTCCCGGTTAGGTCCACGCTGCCGAGAAAGAGAAAGATGCCGAACCCCGATCCCGTCCTAACGCTGCGCGACCTCGCTTCCTGGTCGTTCGACGGCACCGCGCTCGCCGTTCTCGGCCAGCCCATCCAGCACTCAATCAGCCCGGCGATGCACAACGCCGCGCTCGCGCGCGCCGCGCAACGCGAGCCGCGTTTCTCCACGTGGCGCTACTTCCGCTTCGAGGTGCCGCCCGCCGATCTCCCCGCCGCCCTCGCCCAGTTCCACACCAAAGGTTTTTGCGGCCTCAACCTCACCGTTCCCCACAAGATCCTCGCCCTCGACCACGTCGACGAAATCGCCGCCGCCGCCCGCCCCGTCGGCGCCGTCAACACGCTCCTCTGGACCGAAACCGGCTGGCTCGGCCACAACACCGACGGCCACGGTCTCGCCGCCGGCCTGCGCGAAAACCTCGGCCTCGAGCTCGCCGGCGCCCACGTGGTTCTCCTCGGCGCCGGCGGCGCCGCCCGCGGCGCTGCCGTGGAATGCCTCCAACGCCGCTGCGCCTCGCTTGCGATCGCCAATCGCACCGCCGCCAACCTCGACCTCCTCCTCGCCGCCCTCGCCCCGCTCGCCCGCGACATTCCGCTGCGTGGTTTTTCTCCGGATACACCGCCCTCCGATCTCCCACCGGGCGCCATCGTCATCAACGCCACCAGCGCCGGCCTCCACGCCTCCGATCCGCCGCCGATCGATCTCGCCGCACTCCCTCCACCCGCCGCCGTCTACGACATGATCTACAACCCGCCGCAGACGCCGCTCCTCCGCCGTGCCGCCGAACTCGGGATCCCCCACGCCCACGGCCTCTCCATGCTCGTTCACCAAGGCGCGAAAGCCCTCGAAATCTGGACCGGCCTCCCCGCCGCAGACACCGCCCCCACCATGTCCGCCGCCGCCCACACCGCCCTCCACCTTTAGTGCGGCACCACCTCCGCCAATGAAACCTCCAAGCGACTGTCAGACTGTCATTCTGAGCGAAGCGAAGAATCCACGTGTGCGTCCGCCTGCAGTTACGCCGTGGCTTCTTCCTCTCGTTCAGCACGACACATCGCGCGTTCACCGATAACTAACGAACTCGCTGCAATGAACGCCGCAACCTTCGCCGAAATCTCGCACGCCTTCCCGTGGTTCTTCCCCACGGTCGTGTTCGTTTTCGGCGCGTGCATCGGCAGTTTTCTCAACGTCGTCATCTACCGCCTCCCCGCCGAAAAATCGATTGTCCGCCCCGGCTCGCACTGCGCCTGCGGCACGCCCATCGCCTGGCACGACAACCTTCCGATTCTCAGCTGGTTCCTCCTCCGCGGCCGCGCCCGCTGCTGCGGCCGTGCCTACTCGTTCCGCTATCCGTTCGTCGAACTCCTCACCGCCGCCCTTTTCCTCGCCGCCTGGCTTCACTTCCCGCCGGCCAAGGCCCTTTGCGGTATGATCTTTCTCAGCGCCCTCGTCGCCGCCACGTTCATCGATCTCGATCACCTTATCATCCCCGACGTCTTCACGCTCGGCGCCGGCGTCCTCGGTGTCGCGCTCTCCTTTCTCGTCCCTTCGCTGCACGGACACGCCGGCGACATCTTTCTCATCGATTCCATGCGCTCGGGCATCGACTCCCTTCAAGGCCTCCTCGTCGGTTCCGGCGTCGTCCTCTGGATCGCGCTCCTCGCCGAAGCCGCCCTTAAAAAAGAAGCCATGGGCTTCGGCGACGTAAAGTTCGCCGGCGCCATCGGCGCGTTCTGCGGCTGGCAGGGCGCCGTCTTCGCCGTCTTCGGCGGTGCTGTCGTCGGCGTCGTCTGGGTCGGTCTCGCGCTTGCCTGGCAAAAACTCTCCGGCCGCACCGCGCCCATCGCCCCCAAAACCGAAACCCCCGAAGGCGAAGCCGCACCCATCGGCTTCGGCGTCCACGTCCCTTTCGGCCCCATGCTCGCCGTCGCCGCCGCGCTCTACTTCCTCTTTTTCCAACCGGCCATCGCCGCCTGGTTCACCGACTTCGCCGCCCTGCTCTGATCGCCACGCAGCGCCGGGCGCCAGCGAGCCGGCTCACCCGATCACTGCCGCACCATTGCCCGTGCGCGTGTGCAACACATCCGGCGCCGCCCCAAATTTTTTCTCATACGCCCGCGCCACGCCTCGCGCCTGAGCCGCGGCAAACGCTTTCGATGTCAGCGCCATCACCGCGCCGCCAAATCCGCCCCCCGTCAGCCGCGCCCCATAGACGTTCGGCGTCTTCACCAATTCCTCCACGAGAAAATCCAGCTCCGGCGTGCTGTTCTCGAACAGCGTCCGCGAGCTCTCGTGCGACGCCGTCAACAACTCTCCCACCCGCTCGAGCTTTCCTTGCTTCAACGCCCGCACCGTCGCGTCCACGCGCGCGATCTCCTCGATGATGTGCCGCGCGCGTCGATAAATCTCCGGCTTCAGCTTCTCCCGCGCCGCCTCGAGCTGCTCGATCGTCGCATCCGCCAGCACCGCCACCCCGAGCGCCTTCGCCGCCGCCATGCACGCCTTGTGCCGCGCCGCATAAAACCCATCCACCAGCGCGTGCTTCGTGTGCGTGTTGAAAATCCAAAACTGCGCCTCCCCCGGCATCGGCACCGTCGCAAACCGCGGCCCGCGACAATCGATCCACACCAGCCGCCCTCCCTCGCCAAACCCCGACACGCCCTGGTCGAGAATCCCGCACGGCACGCCGACGAAGTGATTCTCCGCATGCCGCCCGACTTTCACGACCGTCTCGCGCGAGGGCGATTCGCCCGTCAGCGACAAAAACGCCAGCGCCGACGACAGCTCCAGCGCCGCACTGCTGCTCAGCCCCGCACCCGTCGGCAGATCCGACGTCACGTAAAAATCGAAACCGCCCGGCGCCTTCAGTCCGAACTTCGGCAGCGCCGCGATGACGCCCAGCGGATAATTCAACCAGCTCCGCGCACCCTTCTGTTTTACCGGGCGTCCCACCGGCACGGATACGACGCGTCCGTTCATGCTGCTGCAAAACCGCCGCCGCCGGTCCTTCCGCGGCGCGATCGCCACCGTCACCCCGCGATCGATCGCCGCCCCCAGCACCGTCCCGCCATTGTAGTCCGTATGATTGCCGATGAACTCGATCCGCCCCGGCGCGCGCGCGATCGTCGCCGGCTCCCGGCCAAACGCCGCCCCAAACTCCCGTCGGATTCTGTTCAGCGATTCAGCCACGCGTCACCCTCGCGTATCACGCGATCGCGCGCAACGCCTGCCCCGCTTTGAAGCGCACCGTCTTCATCGCGCGAATTTTCATCGGTTGCTTCGTGTGCGGATTAAACCCCCGCCGCGCCGCGCGCGTCGCCACCGAAAACGCCCCGAAGCCGACCAACTGCACTTCCTTGTCGCGCTTCAACCCCCGTGTCACCCCCGCCAGCACCGCATCGACCGCCCGCTCCGCCGCCGCATTCGACGTCTCGCCACCCAGGAGTTTCTGCACTTCGTCGACGAGGTCCGCTTTGTTCATCGTGGCAATCGGCTTGAGCCGCCGAACACACGCCCGCGCCCGCCGACGGTCAACCCCTTTCACGTTGCCGGCGGCGAACTTCGGGGAAATTGCGGCAGCGCCTCGCCGGTCCGCGCCTTCACCACGACCTCCAGCAAATATTTCATCGCCTCCGTTCGTGTCACCCCACGTTCCGCCGCGAGCTGATCCGCCCGTTTCGACAACTGCGCCGCCATCGTTCCCGCCTGCTCCGCCCCCGCCCCGAGCCGGCGGCAAAGCTCAACCAGCTGTTCGTGCTCCGTCATCGATCCAACTCCCCGGGAAACCATTCAACCGTCGCCTCCACGCCGATCGCCAGCGACAACCCCGCCTCCGACCGCGCATTCAACAACGACACCAGCGCGAGCCCGACATACCCGTCGCCGTCCCGCACCGCACTCCGCAGCTCGCCGACACTCCGCTCCCCCTGAAACAACGCCGCCGGCGTTTCCGGCGCCACACCGCGCCCCCGCACCCGCACCAACCGCCGCCGCACCTGCCCCATCGACTTCAACCGCGCCATCACCTCCTGCCCCAGATAACAGCCTTTCGTATACGAAATCGCCCCCGCCTCCAACCCACCCTCGTTCGGCAGCTCACCCGGTCCAATATCCCGCGGCACCGCCGCGATGCGCGCGAGAATCCGCCGACGCTCCATCTCCTCCGCCGACACCACCGTCGCGCCTCCCAACCTCTCAAGCACCTCCTCGCGCCGCTCCCGCGGTAACACCCACTCGACCGCCGTCTCGCTCCCTCGCCGGCCCGGGAAGCTCCGCCCCCCGCTCTCTCCCACGATTCCCCCGCTCCTTTCAAACACCGTCAACCCCGCCCACACCGTCGTCTGATCCTCCACCACCACATCGTCCGCGATGATAAACGCCTCCAGCCGCTCCCGAATCGCCTCCGCCGCACTAAAATAGCTCCCCACCCAAAACTCCTCCGCGCCTTCTCCCCTCAGCACAAAACTATCCGCCAACACCTTCCCTTTGTGATTCAACCAAAGCCCATACGCCGCCCCGCTCGTTCCCAAGTCGCGTAGGTCATTCGTAAACTGCCCTTGCAGAAAGGAAAACGCATCCGTCCCCGTCACGCGCAACCACGCCCCCGGCTCCCACGGAAAAAACTCCGCCGTCCGCTTAAAAACTTCGCTTACGCTACTCACGTTGATTGCGCCCCTTCCATTTCATCCCAAGAAATCTTCGAACTTTGAGTTGACGGTGCGGGGTTCCGCGCTACTTCTCAACTCATCACTTTAAACACTTCTCCCGCCTAGCGGGAGTTTTGGGGTAACTAAGAAAGCAAAGGCGGGCCGCTTAGGGGTAAGCGGCCCGCCACTTTTTTTGCCCAGATTCCGAGAAACGCCGTGATTGAGCCCTCGCCCCTGCCAGCTGCCCTCGGCGAGCTACTCGCGTTCTTCCGGTAATTGGAATTTGAAGCTTCTCTGGAGCTTGGTGCTTGGATGTTGGAGCTTCTCCTCATTCCAACTCCAACCCCGAGCTTGCCCCGGCCATCGCCCGCCCGCCAAGCTCACCCCTCCACATGCAGCGAACATCGGATATCAACGTCGTCGAGACCCGCGCCCTCCCCTCGCCCGCCGCGCTCCTCGCCGAACTCCCCAAAACCGAATCCCAAGCCGCTTTCATCGCCCGCTCCCGCCGCGAAATCCACCGGCTCATCTTCACCGACGACAAACGCTTCCTCTTCATCGTCGGTCCCTGCTCGATCCACGATCTCGACGCCGGCCGCGACTACGCCCGCCGCCTGGCCAAACTCGCCAACGAGGTCTCCGACCGCGTTATGATTGTGATGCGCGTCTACTTCGAAAAACCGCGCACCACCGTCGGCTGGAAAGGCCTCGTCATGGACCCGCACCTCGACGGCTCCCACGACATCGCCGCCGGCCTCCGCCTCGCCCGCACCTTCCTCCGCGACGTCCTCGACCTCGGCCTCCCCACCGCCACCGAGCTCCTCGATCCGATCACGCCGCAATACATCGCCGACCTCGTCTGCTGGTCCGCCATCGGCGCCCGCACCGCCGAATCGCAAACCCACCGTCAGATGGCCTCCGGCCTCTCCATGCCCCTCGGCTTCAAAAACGGCACCGATGGCTCCATCACCACCGCCATCAACGCCATCAAAGCCGCCGCCCAACCCCAAACCTTCCTCGGCATCAACCTCGATGGCTCCGCGTCCGCCATCGTCACGCGCGGCAACCCCGACTGCCACATCGTCCTCCGCGGCGGCAACACCGGCCCCAACTACTCGCCCGTCCACATCGCCCAAACCGAACAACTCCTCGCCAAGGCAAACCTCCCGAAATGCATCCTCGTCGACTGCTCGCACGATAATTCCTCGAAGCAGCCCCACCGCCAGCCCGAGATCGTCCGCGCCGTCCTCGACCAAGTCATCGCCGGCAACAACTGCATCATGGGCGCCATGGTCGAGAGCAACCTCGGCGCCGGTAACCAGCCCTTCCCGCAGCCGCGTGAAAACCTTCGCTACGGCGTCTCCATCACCGACGCCTGCATCGACTGGCCCACGACCGAATCCCTCGTCCGCGAGATCCACGCCGCCCTCGCCCCCCGCTTCGCCTGATCGTTCCCGGCGTCCGGCTGGTCCGGCGCCGCGCTTTAGTCCGTCCGCGTCGCGCCATTCGGCGGCGGCATCAACGAATACAGCACCGGCGTCACCA
>JAEZAD010000147.1 GCA_023430565.1 Verrucomicrobiota bacterium | reverse complement strand
CAGCTCGGCGCCAAACTCATCGTCCGCAAGGTCGAGGACGCCATCGCCTCCGGCATCGCCACCCCCGCCCCCGGCGAAGTATCGCGAAATAAACTACAAATCCCGACGCTCCTCGCCGCCATCGAGGAATTCCGTTTCGACGCCTGCATCGGCGGCGCCCGCCGCGACGAAGAGAAAGCCCGCGCCAAGGAACGCTTCTTCTCCTTCCGCGATTCCTTCGGCCAGTGGGACCCCAAAAACCAGCGCCCCGAAATCTGGAATCTCTACAACGGCCGCCTCAACCCCGGCGAAAACATGCGCGTTTTCCCGCTCTCGAATTGGACCGAGATGGACGTCTGGGAATACATCCGCCGCGAGAATCTCGAGGTCCCCTCGATCTACTTCAGCCACAAACGCCCCTGCGTCCGCCGTGCCGGCCAGTGGCTTCCGGTCAACGACATCGTTCCGCCAAAACCCCACGAGGAAGTCCGCGAACTCGTCGTCCGCGTGCGCACCATCGGCGACATCATCAGCACCGGCATGGTCGAATCGCCCGCCGAAAACTTCGACGACATCATCACCGAAATCGCCGCCGCCCGCGTCACCGAACGCGGCTCCCGCGCCGACGACAAAGCCTCCGAAGCCGCCATGGAAGACCGCAAAAAGGCGGGTTATTTCTAACCCGCCGAAGATGGGAGATGGAAGATGGGGTTCGAACCTTCGAAGACTTGGAAGCATGGCAGCTCGCTCGCGAGTTGGTCCGCACGCTCTACTCGATTCTGCGACGCGACCCCGCTTCGCGTGATTTCGGACTTCGCGATCAACTGCAGCGCGCTGCCGTGTCTGTCATGACCAACATCGCCGAAGGCTTCGAACGCGCTCACGTCGCCGAAAAACTTCAGTTCTACAACATCGCCCGAGCCTCCTGCGGAGAAGTCCGTTCTCTCTCCTATCTCCTTTCCGATCTCTCTTAAGCCTCGCCCGCCGAGATCCAGAAACTCCAAAGCCTCCTTATTTCCGTCGGCAAACTCACGACCGGCCTCATCCGCTCCACCGAACAACGCCGCGCCTAATTTTCCATGTCCGCCATCGCCTCTCCAAGTTCCGGCCCATCTCCCATCTCCCATCTCCCATCTCCGGCCGCGCCGCGCGCGGCCTTGAGTTCGGCGCCCATCGACATCCTCCGCTTCAACACCTGCGGCTCCGTCGACGACGGCAAATCCACCCTCATCGGCCGCCTCCTCTTCGATTCGAAGAACATCATGGAGGACCAGCTCGAGGCCCTCGAGCGCTCCGCCGACATCACCGGCGGCGGTCAAATCAATCTCGCCAACCTCACCGACGGCCTTCGCGCCGAACGCGAACAGGGCATCACCATCGACGTCGCCTACCGCTACTTCGCGACCCCCAAACGCCGCTTCATCATCGCCGACACCCCCGGCCACGTCCAATACACGCGCAACATGGTCACCGGCGCGTCGTCGGCGAACTTGTCCATCGTTCTGGTCGACGCCCGCGCCGGCGTCATCGAGCAAAGCCGCCGCCACACCGCGATCGCCTCGCTCCTCCGCATCCCGCACCTCGTCGTCGCCATCAACAAGATGGACCTCGTCGACTGGAGCGAAGCCCGCTTCAACGAAATCCGCGCCCAGTTTGAAGAGTTCCTTCCACGCCTCGACATCAAGGACGTGAAGTTCGTCCCCATCAGCGCCCTCAACGGCGACAACGTTGTCGAAACCTCGCGCAACACGCCGTGGTATGACGGCCCCACGCTCCTCGGCCACCTCGAGACGGTTCACATCGCGAGCGACTGGAACCTCAACGGCTTCCGCCTCCCCGTCCAGTGGGTCAACCGCCCCAACAACCCCACGGATAAAACCCTCCACGATTTCCGCGGCTTCAGCGGCCAGATCGCCGGCGGCATCGTCCGCGTCGGCCAGAAAGTCCTCACGCTTCCCGCCGGCATCGTCTCCACCGTGAAACAAATCTGGACCCTCGACGGCCCGCTCCAGGAAGCCTTCTGCCCGCAGTCGGTCACGCTCGAGCTCGATCAGGACATCGACGTCAGCCGCGGCAGCATGATCGTCGGCCTCGACGACCTCGTCGGCGCCAGCACCGACCTTCACGCCAAGGTCTGCTGGATGCACCCGCGCCCGCTCCAACGCGGCAAGAAATATTTTCTCAAGCACACGACCAACACCGTCCAGGCCGCCGTCACCGAAATCGAGCACCGCCTCAACATCGCCACCCTCGAAGCCGAGCCCGCCCCGACCGAGCTCGCGATGAACGACCTCGGCGAAATCCGCATCCGCACCGCCAAATCGATCTTCTTCGACGGCTACTCCAACAACCGCCTCACCGGCTCCTTCATCCTCGTCGAACAAGGCACCAACGCCACCGTCGCCGCCGGCATGCTCATGCCCCCCCGCGAACTCGTGAAACCCGAATCCGGCGACTACGTGATCTAGCCCTCACGGAGCTTTTTTATGGCGCTGAAACACACCTGTCATTCTGAGCGAAGCGAAGTTCAGCCGAAGGCTAGCCAGACATCCAGGTGCACGAGCGCCGGCATGCCCCCATTCGGACTTTTCCTTGTCCCTTCGGCCCAACTTCACCCCTCCCCGTGAAAATCTCCGCCAAAGTCGACTACGCCTGCCGCGTCCTCGCGGAGCTTGCGCGACTTCACGGCTCGGCGGAGCTCGCCCAAATCGAACACCTCGCGCGCGTCGAACAGGTCCCCCCCAACTTCCTCGCACAAATCCTCTCCGAGCTCCGCAACGGCGGCCTCATCACCAGCCGCCGCGGCATCCAGGGTGGCTACGCCCTCGCCCGCCCGCCCGACCAGATTTCGCTCTACGACATCATCGTGGTGATCGACGGCGAAGTCCTCGGCCTCAGCGGCAACCACGAAGGCCGCTCCGGCCGCCGCATGCGCCAGGTGTGGACCGAAATCCGCGACACCCTCGTCGAGAAAACCAAGTCCTACACCCTCGACCTCCTCCGCTCCAAGAGTCCGGAGGAGATGTATTACATCTAAGGGTCCTCCGAACTACGCCCCCCAATCGTTCTCGTTCTCTTTCTCTTTCTCGTTCTCCCGCTTGCTTCGTGCTAGCCGGCCGCCCAACGAGAACGAGAACGAGAACGAGAACGAGAACGAGCGTAGAGCGGGCATCGAGCTTACTCCCCTCATGCCACTCTTCGCTCTCGCCACCGCCCGCCCCGTCCCGCTTTCGTTCCGGTCGGCATGAGCCTCGACGACATCCGCCAATCCCTCCTCGCGTCCTACGACAAGGACGGGGGCATCAATCACCTCGACGGCGTCAACCTCCCCGCCCAGTCGTCCGTGAACCAGATCGCCGTCGACTGCATGCACCTCCTCTTCCCCGGATTCTTCGAAGAGGCCGGACTCGCCAAGGACGCCGTCGCGACCCATGTCACCGAGCTCCTCGCGCGCCTCGACAAACGTCTCGAAACCGAAATCGAAAAAAGCCTCCGCTTCGCCGGCATCCCCTCGCCCGCCGCCAGCGCGCGCCAGCTCACGTCCAAGCTCCTCGCGCAACTCCCCGCCCTCCGCGAAATCATCCAGACCGACGTCACCGCCGCCTACCGCGGCGATCCCTCCGCGCGCAGCATCGAGGAAATCATCCTCGCCTACCCGTGCGTATTGGTGATCTCCCTACAGCGTTTTGCGCACGAGCTCTACCGCCTCGGCGTCCCGCTCCTCCCGCGCATGCTCACCGAGTATGCCCACGAGCGCACCGGTTGCGACCTCCACCCCGGCGCCCGCATCGGCACGCATTTCTTCATCGATCACTGCACCGGCGTCGTCGTCGGCGAGACCGCCACGATCGGTCATCACGTGAAACTCTACCAGGGCGTCACGCTGGGGGCGAAATCCTTCGAAACCGACGACGCCGGCGATCCGATCAAGGGCGTCAAACGCCACCCCGACGTCGGCGACCACGTTACGATCTACGCCCACGCCACGATTCTTGGCGGCGACACCCGCATCGGCGAACACTCGATCATCGGCTCCAACGTCTGGCTGATCAAAACCGTTCCCGCCGAGTCCGTCGTCTACAACAAGGGCGAGAACCTCGTCACCCGCACGCGCCGCCGCAAGGAGTCGCTGGTCGAAAACCCCTCGACTTCCGACCTCCGCGCCCACGACTGGCAGATCTAGAGGTTTTCAAACAGCCCCGTAGCCTGCGCCAGTTCTGTCATTCTGAGCGAAGCGAAGAATCCACGGCGGCCCTCGCTCGCCAAGCACACGCGGATGAGGCGCGCTCACCTCGTCGCCAGCTCCGCGAACTTCTTTTCGAACTCCTCCCTCGAGAACCGCGCCCCATCCTCCAGCGCCCGCACGTCCCGCCCGCCACCCGCAATTCCAATCACCATCACCCACTCCGTCCCTTCCGCGTCCGCTCCCAACGCCCGCACTTCCTCCCTCTTCGCCACCAGCAAATATCGCGTCCCCTTCTCGAGCCGCGCCGCCTGCTCCCCCACCCGCGCATCGCCGCCCGAATCGAACTCGAATCGCAGCTTCGTCCGCCACGCCTCGTCCAACTCCACCAACACCGGCGCGCGAAACCGCCGCCCGTCGATCGTCAGCTCCTCGCCCTCCGCTCCAAAACTCAGCTCGCGCTGCAGCCGCGGAAATTCCCAAAACGCCAGCAACTCGTTCCTCCACGCCCGCAACGTTTCTGGGTTCTGCCGCATCGCCAATCGCTGATCCGACACCGCCGAGTTCAACAGATCCCGCCCCAACCCCACCGCGCTTCTGAATCCGAGGAACGGCAGGAAACTCGCCCCCGCGTCGAACGTCGCCCCCGTCCGCTCCACCCGCTGCCCCGCCTTCACGCGCGGATCCAGCACCATGAAAAGATTCCGCCGCTTCCCCTTTCGCAGCCGCTCGCTCGCGACGTTTTCCATTGCCAGGTGATCCGACGCGATCGCGATCACCGTGTTCGCGCCCCACTCCGACGCACGAATCTTCCGCACGAACCTCGCGATCAACCGGTCCGACATCGCCACCGCGCTCAACATCGTGTTGCTCCCATCGCCATACGGCCGGTCCGCCTCCGACCGCGAATGGTATCCATCCGGATGATGCGTATCGATCGTCAGCACAAAGAGCCCGAAACGCTTCGGCTCCCGCGACAATTCCTCGAACCGCGCATACGCCAACTCCAGCAGCGTGTCGTCCATCAAACCCCAGTTGTTGAGATAACTCGGATCGCTCACGCGGCCGTGTAGTTCACCGAAACCCGAAACCTCCGCGAACCCGTGCGTCTTCAAAAACTTCGCCTTCCCGCCGAAGTGCGCATGCGCCCCACCGTAAAACGCCAGATGATACCCCGCCTCGCGCAACCCGTCCGTCCACGCCAGCGCCCCCGCCAGAAACTCATCCATCCCCGACATCGAGTTCGGATGCGCCGGGCTCACCAGCGGTATGCCGCACAAGTTCGCCACCAGCCCCCCCATCGTGAACCCCGTCCCTTCCGGAGAATGCAGCTCCGTGAACGACACGCTCTCGTTCTCCAGCGCCCGCAACTCCTTCACCAACCCGGGAAAAATCGTCTCGTCGAAATACGTCCGCTCGAAACTCTCCGCAAAAACGAACACGAAATTCGGATGCTCCG
>JAEZAD010000113.1 GCA_023430565.1 Verrucomicrobiota bacterium | reverse complement strand
GCTGACTTCGATGGTGAAGCCGCCGTAGGCCATGCGTTTGGCGTCGAAGGGAATGTCCTTGGGGTCGCACATCGATTCGATGCGCGGGTCTTTCATGACCTTGGCGTTCACCTTGTCGCGGTGCGCGCGGGATTTGTAGACGATCCAGGAGAAAACGACGGTCTCGGTGGGTTTGAGCTTCGTGAGCTTGGTGAAGGGCAGGCCGAACTTCGGCTTGAGATCCTCGCCGATGGCTTCGCGGTATTCGAGGGCGCCGTGCTCCATCCAGATCTTCGAGGCGGCCTTGGCCATTTTCAGATAGGCGGGGACTTTTTTCTTGGGGATTGGGATGACGAATCCGTCGACGTATTTGGACATAGGATTTTCCGGGTTGGTGGTTGTGGTGGGAGTTCGTTGAACGAACTCAGGAAACGGGGGTGTCAGAAGATTGACGTTTGCGGGAGTGGAGAACGGACGCGGGGACGAAGTTTTCTTTTTTGGGGGACACCGTCGAACGGGCGGGGTTTCGTTCGACTACGAAGCGAACCCAATCGAAACGATCATGAAATATGCGATGTTGATTCAGGTGGACGCGGATTTTTATGCGCGGCCGAAGGACGAACAGAACCGCGTGCACGAGGCGTGCGGACGGTGGCACGAGGAGATTGTGCGCAGCGGAAAGGCGGTGAGTGCGACGGGGCTGCAGCCGAAGGAGACGGCGAAGACGGTGCGGGGACGGGGCGGGAAGGTCGTCGTGACGGATGGGCCGTTTGCGGAGACGAAGGAGGTGCTGGGCGGATTCGAGATCGTCGAGTGCGCGAACTTGGAGGAAGCGCTGGAGATCGCGACGCGGTTTCCGGGGCTGGCGGCGGGTGGGTCGGTGGAGGTGCGGCCGTTGGTGGAGAGCGGACAGTGCGAGGCGTGAGGGACGAGAAGCTCCAGGGACCAAGCTCCAAGCTCCAGTGAAGGTTCAAATTCCAAGAACCAATGGAGTCTCTGGAGGTTGGGGCTTCGAGACGTAAGAGCGCCGGCGAGCTGGCGGCCTAAGGGCGGACTTCGGACATGAGGCCGATGAGGTTTTCGTCGGGATCGCGGAGGAATCCGATCCAGAGATCGTGGTCGGGGAGCTTGGCGGCGAGTTGTGGGGCGCGTTCGTTTTTCGCGCCGCGGGCGACGATCGCGGCGTGGGTGGCGGCGATGTCGTCGACTTTGAAATAGAGAACGGAGTTTTTTCCGGGTTCACCGTGGCCTTGCGGTGTGGTGAGCATCACGCGCACGTCGCCGGCGGCGAGGAAGGCGAGGTTGGGGCCGGCGCTGAAGAGGAATCTAAGGCCGAGGGTGTCGCGGTAGAAGGGGAGCGAGATGGAGACGTCGCGGACGGTGAGGGCGATTTGAGCGAGGTGCATAAGCTCCAAGCACCAACACCCAAGCTCCAGTGAAGGTTCAAACTTCAAACTCCAATTTGGGCATGGGGGCCTGGCGCTTCATTGGACGTTGGCGCTTGGAGTTTGGTGCTTCCCTGCCGCGCCGACAGGGCTGAAATGTGCGCGCGTGTGCTACAGCCGCGGCAGGGTGAGGCCGCCGTCGACCATGATGACTTGGCCGGTGGAATACGGGAAATCGCCGCGGGCGAGAGAGGCGACGGCGCGGCCGACGTCGTCGGGGTAGCCCCAGCGCGGTTGGACGCAGAGGCCTTCGGAAATGAGTTTGTCGTATTTGTCGGTCACGCCGGCGGTCATGTCGGTTTTGATCACGCCGGGCCGGACTTCGTAAACGGGAATGCCCTCGGGGCCGAGACGAACGGCGAAAAGTTGCGAGAGCATGGAGAGGCCTGCTTTCGCGATGCAGTATTCGCCGCGGTTGGTGCTGATGACGGTCGCGGAGATCGAGGTGATGTTGACGATCGAGGCGTTGAACGAGGGCTCGGCTTTTTTGGCGGCGACCATGTCGCGGGCGACGGCTTGGGTGAGGAAGAAGACGCCGCGGAGGTTAGTGTCGAGGACGCGGTCGTAGCTTTCTTCGGTGGTTTCGAGGAGGTCGTAGCGGACCTTGGGGGCGACGCCGGCGTTGTTCACTAACAAGCCTAGAGCTGAGGGCGGGGAGGAGTTGAGAGTTGAGGGTTGAGAGTTGAGGGAGGCGACGAAGTCGCGGCAAACTTTGAGGATGGCGGCGCGACCTTCGGCGGTGCCGACGTCACCTAGGGCGTAGGCGACTTGGATGCCTTGCGTGCGGAGTTGGGCGAGGGGTTCGGTGACGTCGGACTCGGGGCGAACGCCGTTGATGACGAGGTGCCAGTTTTCAGCGGCGAGTTTTTGGGCGATGCCGAAGCCGATCCCGCGGGAGCCGCCGGTCACGAGCGCTACTTTATTCATAAGCGGAAAGGTGATTTCTCGTGAAAGCTCCAAGATCCAAGCACCGAGCTCCAGTGAAGATCCAATGTTCAAATCTCAATTTGGACGTTGGTGTTTGGAAATTCACTGGAGCTTGGATCTTGGTGCTTGGAGCTTTGAGCTGGGCCGCGTTTAGAGTTTTGGCACGTCGACCCACTTGCGTTCGGCCCAGCTCTTTAGGCCGAGCTCGGCGAGTTGGACGCCTTTGGCGCCTTCGAGGAGAGACCAGGGGAAGGGGCTGTTGGTGACGACATGGCGGAGGAAGAGCTCCCACTGGACTTTGAAGGCGTTGTCGTAGGGGCCCTGGTCGGGGACGCGGGTCCAGCCGTCGAAATACTTGATCGGGCTGTCGATATCCGGATTCCAAATACAACGCGGCGTGGCGGAGAGGTGTTGGGCGGTGCAGTCGCGGAGGCCGGCGACGGCGGAGCCGTGCGTGCCGTCGACCTGCAGCGTGAGGAGATCGTCGCGGCGGACGCGGACGTCCCAGGAGGAATTGAAATGGCAGATGACGCCGTTCTTCAGTTCGAAGGTGGCGTAGGCCGAGTCGTCGGCGGTGCACTTGTAGGGTTTGCCGGCTTCGTCCCAACGCTGCGGGATGTGGGTGGCGCCGAGGCAGGTGAGGGACTTGATTTCGCCGAAGAGGTTTTGGATCACATACTGCCAGTGGCAGAGCATGTCGACGATGATGCCGCCGTCGTCTTCCTTCCGGTAATTCCACGACGGGCGCTGGAGTTTTTCGTGTTCGCCGGTGAAGACCCAGTAGCCGAACTCGCCGCGGACGGAGAGAATTTGGCCGAAGAAGCCGGTGTCGATGAGGTAGCGGAGTTTGAGGAGGCCGGGGAGCCAGAGCTTGTCCTGAACGACGCCGTTTTTGAGGCCGGCGGCGGTGACCTCGTTCGCGAGCGCGAGGGCTTCGGCGGACGAGGTGGCGGTGGGTTTTTCGCAGTAGATGTGTTTCTTTGCGGCGATGGCTTTGCGGACGCCGATGGGGCGCTGGCCGGTGAGGGTGGCGTCGAAGTAGATCTGGTTGGCGGGATCGGCGAGGGCGGTGTCGAGGTTGGTGGTGATGCGCGAGACGCCGGTGCGCGCGGCGAGGGCGCGGAGTTTGTCCTCGCTGCGGCCGACGAGGATCGGGTCGGGCATGATCGTCTCGTGATCGGAGAGCTTCACGCCGCCCTGATCGATGATGGCCTTGATCGAGCGGATGAGGTGCTGGTTGGTGCCCATGCGTCCGGTGACGCCGTTCATGATGATGCCGAGTTTGTGAACTTTCATG
>JAEZAD010000105.1 GCA_023430565.1 Verrucomicrobiota bacterium | reverse complement strand
GAGGGCGAGCGCGACCTCGCCGACGATGAGCGCGTGGCGGAAATGGCGTTGGGAGCGGTCGCCGGTGGAGCCGCGCGCCTGCTGCTTGAGGGCGCCGTTGACATCGGCGCGGGCGGCGGTCCAGGCGGGCACGAGGCCGAAGAGGAGCCCGGTGAACAACGACGCGAGCAGGGCGAACGCGAGCACGCGGAAATCGACGGCGAGCGAAAGCGATCCGCTGCTCGCGGAGAGCAGGCGCGCGAGGGTGTCGTTGATCCAGACGGCGAGCAGCAGGCCGAGGCCGCCGCCGGCGAGCGAAAGGATCAGGCTCTCGGCGAGGAGCGGCTGGATGAGGCGGCGGCGCGACGCACCGAGCGCGGCGCGCACGGCGAACTCACGGGCGCGGGCGGCGGTGCGCGCGAGCTGGAGGTTGGCGAGATTGGCGCAGGCGATGAGCAGGACGAAGCCCGAAAGGCCGAGCGCGAACCAGGAGAGGTTGCGCTCGGTGGTGTTGGTCGCGGAGCGGGTGAGCGGCTCGAGCCGCAGGCTGCTGCCGGCGTTGGAGGCGGGGAACTGGCGGGCGAGCTGCGTGGCGAGGCCGGTCAACTCGGCGTCGGCCTGCTCGCGGGCGATGCCGGGGCGGAGGCGGGCGATGGCGTTGAGCCAGTGGGTGGCGCGGTCCTGGCGCCAGTCGTCGTTGAGCGGAAGGGGGCGCCACAAGGCGACGTCGCCCCAGAAAAGTGGATACGCGGCGGATTCGGGCAGGACGCCGATCACGGTGACCGGTTCGGCGTCGATGCGCAGGGTGCGGCCGAGGATGGAGGCGTCGCCACCGAGCCGCTGCCAGAAGGCATGGCTGATCACAGCGACGCGATCGCGGCCGGGCTGTTGTTCCTCGGCGGTGAAGCTGCGGCCGAGGATCGGCTGGACGCCCAGCGTGGCGAACACGTTGGCGGAAGCGATGACGCCGCCGATGCGTTCGGCGGGCTGGCCGGGTTCGGCATAGCTGAAGGCCCACCATTGAAAGGGGGCGAGCGAGGCGAGAGATTCGGAGCGCGCGGCAAGATCGGTGAGATCGGGCAACGAGTGCGGCCAGGTTTGCGATTGGGGGGACGTGCGAAAAACGCGGACGAGGCTGGCGGGCTCGGGGTAAGGCGCGGCGCCGAACAGCAGCGTGTTGACGAGGCTGAACATCGCGGTGTTCACGCCGATGCCGAGCGCGAGGGTGAGGAGCGCGACGGCGGTGAAGCCGGGGGATTTCGCGAGGGAGCGGAGGGCGTGGCGCATTTGCGGAGACCGGAGTTCGGAGATCGGAGTTCGGGATCGTTCTCTTTCTCGTAATCGTTTTCGTTCTCGCGGCTGGTGAGGGCGCTGGCGTCAAAGGCTCGAGAACGAGAAAGAGGAACGAGAACGATTTTTATTCGGAGCGCAGGGCGGTCATGGGGTCGACGCGGGTGGCGCGCAGGGCGGGGATGAGGCAGGCGGCGGTGGCGACGGCGGAGAGGAGGGCGACGATCGAGGCGAAGGTGAGCGGGTCGTGCGCGCTCACGTCGAAGAGCATTGAGGAGATGAAGCGCGTGAGCGCGAAGGCGCCGGCGAGTCCGACGAGCACGCCGATGGCGATGAGCCGGCCGCCCTGGGCGAACACGAGGTGCAGCACGTGCGAGCGTTGCGCGCCGAGTGCCATGCGAATGCCGATCTCGGCGGTGCGCTGCGTGACGGAATACGCCATCACGCCATAGATGCCGATGGCGGACAGGAGCAGCGAGACGCCGGAGAAGACGGAAAAAAGCGACATCGCGAAACGCTGGCGGGCCATCGACGCGGCGAGCAGATCGGAAAGCGGTCGCACGCTGGCGACGGGCTGGTCGGGATCGATGCTGTAGATGGCGCTGCGGATCGCGGCGGGAAGACTGGCGGATGAGGCGGCCGACGTGGGATCACCGGGCACGGGCGGCGCGAGCCGCACGACGAGGGTCATGAAGTCGAGCGGCTTCTGGGCGAACGGCTCGTAGGTCTGAAGCGGCGTTTCGCGATCGACGGAGTAATGTTTCACATCGGCGACGACGCCGATGATCTCGCGAAAGGTCTCGGGCCCGTTGGTGACGTGAATGCGCTGGCCGATCGGATTTTCGCCGGGGAAGTATTTTTTCGCCATCGACTCGTTGATGATCGCGACGGGCGGACCGCCAGCTGCGTCGCGTTCTTCAAAGAAGCGTCCGCTGAGCAGCGGAATGCCCATGGCGGTAAAATACCCGGGGGTGACGGCGTAATAATTGGTCGAGCGGGCTTCGCCCGGGGGGGGCGGGGGGCGGCCGCCGATGAGGAAGCCGAGAATGTAGTCGCCGCCGGTGAAGGGCACGACTTGGGACGCACCGACGCTTTGCACACCGGGCAGGCTGGCGAGGCGTTCGGCGGCGCGGGCGACGAAGGCGGCTCGTTGTTCGTCGGTGGCATATTTCTGCCACGGTAGCGAAAGGCCGACGGCGTAGGCGTGATCGGCGACGAAGCCGGGATTCACTTTCTGCAGGCGCGCGAAGCTGTGGATCAGCAGGCCCGAGCCGACGAGAAGGATGAGCGCGATGGCGACCTCGACGACGACGAGCGCGCTGCGAAGGCGCTGGCGGCGTCCGCCGGCGGAGAGGCCGCGACCGGAGTCCTTCAAGACCTCGTTGAGGTCGATGCGCGAGGCTTGGAATGCCGGGACGAGGCCGAAGCCGATGCCGGTAAGGAGTGAGACGCCGAAGGCGAAGGCGAGGGCGGTGCGGTCGAGGCTGATCTCGGCGGCGCGGGGAAGCGTGTCGGGCGCGAGGGAGAGCAGAGCAGCCATGCCGGTTTCGGCGACGAACACGCCCGCGGCTCCGCCGAGGACGGCGAGAAGAACGCTCTCGGCCAGAAGCTGTCCGACGATGCGACCGCGGCTGGCGCCGAGCGCGGCGCGGATGGAAAACTCCCGGGCGCGCGCGGTGGCGCGGGCGAGGAGGAGATTGGCGACATTAGCGCACGCGATGAGGAGGAGAAATCCGACGGCGCCGAGCAGCGAAAAGAGAATCGGCCGGACATCGCCGACGGCGGACTCGAGCATGGGTGTGAGTTTCACGCCCCAGCCGGTGTTGGTGTCGGGGAACTGTTGAGCGAGGCGCAGCGCGATCGT
>JAEZAD010000102.1 GCA_023430565.1 Verrucomicrobiota bacterium | reverse complement strand
CCTGCCCTACACGCGGCTGCCGCACCCGAAATATCGGAAGCGCGGGCCGGTTCCGGCGTATGAGATGATCAAGCACTCGATCAACATGCACCGCGGGTGTTTTGGCGGGTGCAGCTTCTGCACGATTTCGGCGCACCAGGGGAAGTTTGTGGCGAGCCGGAGCAAGGCGTCGATTCTGCGCGAGGTGGAGCAGGTGAAGCAGATGCCGGATTTTCGCGGGACGATCACGGATCTCGGCGGTCCGTCGGCGAACATGTATAAGATGAAGGGCAAGCAGCAGTGGGTCTGCGACGAGTGCGTGCGCCCGAGCTGCATCTGGCCGGATGTATGTCGGAATCTGGATACAGATCACACAGCGTTGCTGGACGTTTACGAGTCGGTGCGCGAAACGCCGGGCGTGAAGCACGCGTTTGTGACGAGCGGGATTCGCTACGACTTGTTTTTGCACGACAAGGGTGCGACGCCGGAGGTGAAGGCGAGCCACGAAAAATACATCGAGGAACTCGCGGCGCATCATGTATCGGGGCGGTTGAAAGTGGCGCCGGAGCACACGAGCGATCACGTGCTGAAGGTGATGCGGAAGCCGACGTTCAAGCTGTTCTACACGTTCAAGGAGAAGTTCGATCGGGCGGCGAAGAAGGCGGGAAAAGAGAAGACGCAGATCATTCCGTATTTCATCTCGTCGCATCCGGGTTCGCGGCCCGAGGACATGGCGGAGCTGGCGTTGAAGACGAAGGATCTGGGGTTTCGCCTGGAGCAGGTGCAGGATTTCACGCCGACGCCCATGACGGTGGCGACGGAGATTTATGCGACGGGCGTGCATCCGTATAGCCAGCAGCCGGTGTGCGTGGCGCGGACGCCGGAGGAGAAGCAGGAGCAGCGGAGTTTCTTTTTTTGGTATCGGCCGGAGATGAAGTCGGTGCTGCGAAAATCGATGCAGCGGCTGGGGCTGGGCGAACTGGCGACGCGGTTGTTGGATGAAAAGAAAAAGACGGTGGATGTGACGCCGCCACCGCACATCACGCCGTGCGGGATGAAGTCGACGGATGTCGCGGCGCAGTCGGGCGCGAGGCTCGAAGCGGCGCGGCGTGGGGCGAAGAAGCCGATGAACCTCGAGCCGAAGGCGAGAGAGCCGGGCGTGAATGCGCTGTTGCGCGAGGCGGGCGTGAAGTTGCCGGAGAGGTCGGGCGAGTAGGGTGGAGCGGCCGAGCGGAGTGACGAAAGCGGGGTGCAGAGGGTTTTGTTCAGCCGAGCAGGCCGAGTGTTTGTCGCGTTTTCTTCGGGAGGCCGGCGGCGACCCGATCGTAGCTGTGACGGATGCGGGCGGTGAGTTGGGGTTCCGGCAGAGCGCTGGGATCTTCGAGTTTCACCCAAAGGCGCTTGGCGAAATACGGCGCCTGAAGGATGCCATCGATGTCGGTGAGTTCGGCGAATTCGTCGGGCGTGCACTTGAAAGTGATGCCTTCGAGCACGCGGCCGTCGAGGGACAGGAGGAGGAAGACTTTGCCGGCGACTTTGAAGACGAGTCCGCCCCATTGGGCGACAACGGTGGTCTGTGGCAGCGAGAGCGCGAAGGTTTGGAGCCGGTCGAGGAGCATGAGCCGGATTTCAGCAGAGTGGGGCACGGCTCGCAGCACCTATCGACGGCAGGACTGCCGGTTCGCCTTCCGTAGCGTTGCGCATAACGGAACGAAGAACACCGCTCCGTTTCGGCTGGGAAGTGTTATCAGACGAAGGCGCTCGAAGTGGGATGGCAGGAGGATTTTTTCGATCACCGGCTCAGGAGTGATGAGTCGCTCGATGAGAAGGCGAACTGCGTGCGCATGAATCTTGTGAGGGCGGGGTTGGTGAGCGTGGCCGTATTCATGGGCGCCTTGAACAGGGAGGCGGTGCGGCTCGGCGGGGACGCCTCGCCCTACCTGAGGATCACGTTTCCGCGCTCACCAGCCGTAGCTGCGCTTGATGCGGAGGGGCTCGTAGAGGTCGGTGGGGAGCTCGAGAATGAAGCGGCTCGGCGTGAGGAGCATGCCGCCGGGGCCGGCGCGCGTCGCAACTTTTGGATACGTGAGGTAGAGCTCGTTTTTCGCGCGGGTGACGGCGACGTAGAAGAGGCGGCGCTCTTCCTCGACGTCGCCGCTTTCAATGCTGCGGCGGCCGGGGAACTGGCCATCGGCGAGGCCGATGAGGAAGACGACGTCGTATTCGAGGCCCTTGGACTGGTGGACGGTCGTGAGCTTGATGGCTTCCGTATCGGATTCCACATGACGGTCGCTCGTCTCGCTGTTGAGGAGGACGATCTGCGCGAGGAAGTCCTGGGTTTCGTCGAAGCGCTGGGCGAAGCCGACGAGGGCTTTCAATTCGTCGAGACGGTCGAGGTAGTCGGCGAAGGCGCCTTTGAGGTAATCGCCATACCAGCCGTCGATGGCGGTCTGAACGGCGTCGGCGGGTTTGGCGGACTGCATGGTCTCGGCGACCTGGACGAGCGAGGCGGTGAAGTTGATCCAGTCGTCGCGGGCGTCCTTGGCGACCTTGCTGCGGACGTCGTCGGTGTTGAGGACGTCGAGGAAGTTTTTCTGCATGAGCCGCGCGTGATCGAGGGCGGCGTCGTAGATCTTGATCGCGCCTTTCTCGCCGATCTTCGGGAGGAGGACGGCGATGCGCTGCCAGGCTTGTTGATCGGCGGGATTGTAGACGAAGCGGAGGAGGGCGACGAGGTCGCGGATGTGCTGGCGCTCGAAGAATTTCACGCCGCTGGTGATATGATACGGCAGGCCGGCGCGGGAGAGGGCGAGCTGCACTTCGAGGGCGAGGAAGTGCGAGCGGTAGAGGATGGCGATGTCGTTGAGCGAGACACCGTCGTCTTCGACGAGGGAGCGGATGCGCTTGAGGATGAACTCGGCCTGCTCGCGGTCGTCCATGGTTTGGACGACGTAGGGTTTTTGGG
>JAEZAD010000081.1 GCA_023430565.1 Verrucomicrobiota bacterium | reverse complement strand
GCCGCGATCGAGCTCGGGCGAGTCCATGGTGCAGTTTTCGACGAAGATGTTGCGGATGCCTCCGGTGCATTCGCTGCCGAGGACGACGCCGCCGTGGCCGTCCTTCATCGTGCAATTGCGGATGATCATGTTTTCGGTGGGGACGTTGACGCGACGGCCGTCGCCGTTGCGGCCGGATTTGATGGCGATGCAGTCGTCGCCGGTGTCGAAGAGCGTATCCTCGACGAGGATATCGCGGCAGGATTCGGGATCGAAGCCGTCGTTGTTGGGGCCATGCGTGGTGATGGTGACGCCGCGAACGGTGATGTTTTCGGAGAGGACCGGGTGAATTTCCCACATCGGCGAGCGGAGGATGGTGACGCCTTCGATGAGGATGTTTTTGCAGCGATAGGGCTGGATGAAGTTGGGGCGGAGAAAGTCGTTGGCGCCGAAGATGCGCTGGGCGACGGGGATGTCGGTTTCGCCGAGGGCGATGAGGCGGTCGCGGGCGGCTTTTTGTTTTGTGACGCCTTTCTTTTTGTCGTTCCACGACCACCAGGTGTCCCACGTCGCGCCGCCGTCGAGGGTGCCGCTGCCGGTGATGGCGATGTTTTCCTTTTCGAAGGCGTAGATGAACGGCGAGAAGTTCATGCACTCGACGCCTTCCCAGCGGGTGAAAACGATGGGGTATTTCGTGAGGTCGAACGTCCACTGGAGCGTGGCGCCGGCGGAGACGTGGAGGTTGACGTTGTGGTCGAGGTGGATGGCGCCGGTGAGCCAGGTGCCGGGCGGAATGACGACGCGGCCGCCGCCGGCTTGGGTGCACGCGGCGATGGCGGCGTGGATGGCGTCGGTTGAATCGGTGTTGGGTTTTGCGCCGAAGTCGGTGATGGGGAAATCGCGATTGGGGAACGTGGGCGGGTTGATGCGGGCGAGGATGGTGTCGGCGAAGGACCAGTCGCGGGCGTCCACTCGCTCACGCTCGTGGCTACGGGGAGAGTCGGAGGCGAGGAGTTGCTGGACTTCGATGCCGGCGAGGATGAAGGGGCCGACGCCTTTGAGGTCGTTGTCGATGATCGGTTCGCTGACGTAGTATTCGAAGGAGCCGTCGCGGGTGCGGCCTTTGGAGTTGGTGTAGCCGAGGCCGGCGACTTCGCAGCAGCGCGTGAGGCTGATGGTGCCGTCGGGGTTTTCTTTGATGAAGTCGCGGATGATGCCCTCGTAGCCTTTGAGGACGACAGGGAGGTATTTCTCGCGGGACAAATAGCCGCGGTTGATGCCCTTCGCGAGGGAGTAGACGAACATGGAGGAGGCGGTGGCCTCGAGGTAGTTTCCTTCGCGCGGACCCTGGTCGAGAACCTGCCACCAAAGGCCGGTGTCGCGATCCTGCCACTTGGCGATGCCGTCGGCGGTGCGGCGGAGGATGTCGTTGATGTGTTCAACTTCTGGATGCGTGGGCGAGAAGAAGTCGAGCGAGTCGACGAGCGCCATCGACCACCAGCCGACGGCGCGGCCCCAGAAATGGGGGGAGGTGCCGGTGTCCTTGTTGGCCCAGGGCTGTTCGCGTTTTTCGTCCCAGGCGTGGTAATAGAGACCGCTCTTCGCGTCGTAGGCGTGGCGGTCCATGAGCGTGATCTGGTTGGCGACGTCGTCGAACATCGCGGGCGTTTCGAAGACCTGTGCGTAGTGGGCGAGGAACGGCGACGCCATGAAGAGGCCGTCGAGCCACATTTGATGCGGGTAGCGCTGCTTGTGCCAGTAGCCGCCTTCGGTGGTGCGCGGGTGTTTGTCGAGTTGGGCGCGGAGGGTTTCGATGGCGGTGCGGAATTTCGGGTCGCGATGGCCCTGCTCCCAGCGGTGGAGGAGCACCTTGCCGGGCGGGATCATGTCGATGTTGTATTCTTCCATGCGATACGTCGCGATGGAGCCGTCGGGCTGGATGAAGGACGTGACGGTCTTTGCGCCGAAGTCGGCGTAGCGCTCGGTGCCGGTGCGATCGGCGAGTTTCAGGAGGGAGAGGCCGAAGAGCGACGTGGTGTAATCCCAGCGGGCGCGCGGGGCGCCGCCGTGAAACATGGTGTCGCCTTTGCGCTTCATTTCGGAATCGGCGAGGCGAACGGACCAGTCGAGCGGGCTGGAGCCGTGGAAGTCGGTGGGGAGGGCGGCGGACGAGAGTGAAGCAGCGGGAGAAATGGTGGCTGCGACCACGGCCAGCGCGGCGGCGAGGTGCGGTCGCCAGCGAGAAAGGCGGGATGCGCGAGGACGGGAATTGTCACTTAATAGGTGACAATCTGGATTGGTGCGCAGGCCGGGGGGAAAAGCGATCATGGGGCGTAGGAGACTTTGACGGGCGAGTTGAGGCGGGCGGCTTGCGCGGCGATGTAGGCGTCCCAGGCGTCCTTCGTGGTGAACTCGCCGGCTTTGGACCAACCGGCGCCGGCGCGATAGCGGAGGGGTTTTCCCGGGGCGGTTTTCGCGAGGACGAGGAGATTGCGTTCGTCTTCCGCGTATCCGGCGAATGAGGACGCGTCGACGATGACGGCGGTGCCGAGCGAGCCGTTGGATTTTTGGACGACCCATTGGGCGAGGGAGGCGTCGGACTCGCTGCGCGTGAGCGCGATTTGCGGATCCTGGCCGCGGTCGGTGGGGTTTTTGTGGAGGCCGATGCCGACGGTGAGTTCCTTGCGGTTTCCCGTGGCGGTAAAGGTGCTCTCGATCAGGTCGAGGTTGTGGCCGGCGTCGACGGTGAAGCGTTTCACTTCGGAGACGAAAAAGCCGTTGGCGCCCCAGGTGGTGTAGCTGAGTTCGAAGATCGCGCGAATGGGGCCGTTGGCGAGGACACGGGCGGAGGTGAAATTGCCGCTGACGTGGAGCTGCTGGCCGTCCCAGATGCCGGTGCCGCCGCAGCCGCGGGAAGGGCCGACCTGATACATGTCCATGCCCTCGCCCTCGTCGTGGTGATAGTGGTCGTGGCCCTTGTTATACCAGCGGTCGACGATCGGGTAATCGACGCGCTTGCACCAGACGTCGAGGCCTGACGTGACGAGGATTTCCTTGCCGGTTTTGTCAGGGTCGGGCGCGGCGAGGGCGGGGCCGTAGGTGCGGTGGGCGATCTTGTCGTTTTCCCAGGCGAAGTCGTCGAGCCGCTCGGGGACGAGGCGGGCGAAGGCTTTGGTGGGGAAAACGGGGGCGACGCTGTCGAGGCGCTCGATGGTGAAGGTGGCGGATTTCTCGCCGGCGGCGAAGTCGTGTTGGAAGATGAAATCGCCGTAGGCGATGCCCTTGTTGTCAGGGTCCTTCGCCTGCGGGGCGACGTTGGTGACCTGATACGGGAGCGATTCGCCGCGGGCGTTTTTGACGGCGAGTTTTTGGAGGAGAGCGCCGGGGATGGCTTCGGCGATTTTGGCGAAAGGGACGGCGATGGTTTCGGAGGGGCGGGCGAGGTCGAGATCGTGGGTGACGGTGACAGTGAGGGAGTCGGCGGCGAAGAGAGGAGCGGCGAGCGTGGTGGCGGCGGTGAGGAGGGCGGAGATGAGGTGGGGTTTCATGGGACGAGAAAGAAGGGTCTCTAGGTGTGAACGATGCCGACGAGCGTGAGCGGTCCACTCGCTCACGCTCGTAGCTACTTAAGTCAGCGGGCGAGCCAGCCGCCGTCGACGGCGAGGGTGAAGCCGTGCATGTAGTCGGCGGCGGGCGAGGCGAGGAAGACAGCGGCGCCGGCGAGGTCTTCGGGCGTGCCCCAGCGGCCGGCGGGGATGCGGTCGAGGATGGCGGCGTTGCGCTTGTCGTCGGCGCGGAGTGCGGCGGTGTTGTCGGTGGCCATGTAGCCGGGCGCGAGGGCGTTGACGTTGATGCCGTGGACGGCGAGCTCGTTGGCCATGAGTTTGGTGAGGCCGTTGAGCGCGCTTTTCGCGGCGGTGTAGGAGCCGACGCGGACGCCGCCCTGGAAGGAAAGCATCGAGGTGACGTTGATGATTTTGCCGGGCGATTTCTTCGCGATGAGTTGCCGGGCGAAGACCTGGCTGAGCCGGAAGGCGGCATCGAGGTTGACGTTGAGGACTTCGCGCCAGTCCTGCTCGGTGAAGTCGACGAAGGCGGCGCGGCGGATGATGCCGGCGTTGTTGACGAGGATGTCGGCGCGGCCGAGGGCGTTGACGGTTTCGGAAACGATTTTGTCGGCGGCGCCGTCTGAACCGACGTCGATGGCGACGGTGACGGATTTGCGGCCGAGCTTGGCGATGTCGGCGGCGAGTGCGGACGTGTCGCCCCGGGCGACCAAGGCGACGTCGGCACCGGCTTCGGCGAAGGCTTGCGCCATACCGGCACCGAGGCCGCGGGAGGCGCCGGTGACGATGGCGACGCGGCCGTCGAGGCGGAATTTATCGAGGATGTTGGGCATGAGAAGGGGGAGGAATGACGTGGCCCGCGAAACACGCGAAGGGCGCGAATGAACGATCGGGGTTGCCCACGGAACACACGGAATACACGGAAGAGGAGGGGCGGAGGGGTCGGATTTTTCGCGCGCTTTCGCGTGTTTCGCGGGAGGTAAGTTTGGGAAGTTTATCGCAGGTCGGACATCGGCACGGCGTCCATGTCGGCGAAGACCTGGTTATCGCCGCCCATGGCCCAGATGAAGCGGTAGCTGCCGGTGCCGACGCCGGAGTGGATGGACCAGGAAGGTGAAAGGGCGGCCTCGCGGTCGCGGACGACGAGGTGGCGCGTGCGTTGGGGTTCGCCGAGGAGGTGGACGACCATGTCGGAGCCGAGATCGAAATAGAGGTAGACCTCGGTGCGGCGCGAGTGGGTGTGCGTCGGCATGGTGTTCCAGACGCTGCCGGATTCGAACTCGGTGAAACCCATCACGAGCTGGCAGCTTTTGATGCCGTCGGGGTGGATGTATTTATTAATGCGGCGGCGGTTGGCTTTGGCGGGATCGCCAATGGGGGCGCCCAGGTTTTGCTCGCGCGTGGCGTGGGCGGTGGGGTGTTTGGCGTGGGCGGGCGTGCTGATGAAGTAAAACGCGGCCTGGCCGGAGGAGCCGTTTTCGAAGGAAACCTCGCGTTCGCCGAGGCCGATGTAGAGACAGTCGAGCGGGTTCATCGAGTGGCGTTGTCCGCCGACCACGATCGCGCCGGCGGCGCCGATGTTGATGATGCCGATCTCGCGGCGCTCGAGGAAGAAGCTTGTGCCGGTTTCCTTATAGCTCGGCAGCGGGAGCGGGGCGGAACTCGGGGGCATCGCGCCGCCGACGATCATGCGGTCGAGATCAGTATAGTGCGCGACGAGCTGGCCGGGTTGAAAGAGATCGTCGAGTAGGAACGCGGCGCGAAGTTGTTCGGTGCTGAGGACGTTCGTCTCGGCGGGAGAGGGGGAGTGGTGCAGCTTCATGACCGGGGCGAAAGTGAATCAATGCAGGCGCGAAAGCGAGGGGACGAACGCGTTGCGTCGGTAACAAAACGCTGGCGCGCGCGGACAGGTCGGATCGAGGGAAAGCGGCATAGGGGAAGGCGAGGGGCGGGGCATTCTCCTTTTCGGTCGCATCGTTGACGCGGCGAGAATCACCTTGGTTGCCGGGAGAATTTTGCCAAGGCTTGGCGGCCCTCTGTCAGTCGAACGTCTTTCTTCCCAATGACCCGAATCCTTCTCACCACGACTTCATTCCAGGACACGCCTGGCGCGCATCACGACCTCCTCGCGAGCACCGGATGGGAAATCATCCGCGCCCGTGGTCCGCTCAACGAAGCCGACACGCTCGCGCTCGTCGGCGATATCGACGGCTACATCTGCGGCGACGACATGATCACGCGCGCCGTGTTCGAAAAGGCCCGGCCGCGCCTGAAAGTGCTTTCGAAATACGGCATCGGCGTCGACAAGATCGACGTGAAGACGTGCACGGAGTTTGGCATTCCGCTGCTCTTCACGCCGGGCGTGAACCACACGACGGTGGCGGAGCATACGTTTCTCCTGCTGCTGGCGCTGGAAAAGAACTTCCTTTTCCACACGGATTCGACGCGCAGCGGCGGCTGGAAACGCAAGACCGGCCATGAGCTGCTCGAAAAGACGATCGGCATCGTCGGCCTCGGCCGGATAGGCAAGGAAGTCGCGATTCGCGCGCGGGCCTTCGGGATGAAGGCGATCGGGTATGATGTTTACTGGGACGAGAAGTTTGCGAACGAGCATGGCGTGAAACGGGCGGCCTCGCTCGACGAGATCTTCGCTGCCTCGGATTATCTCTCGCTGCACACAAATCTGACGCCTGAGACACGCGACATGATCGGCGCGAAGAATATCGCGAAGATGAAGAAGGGCGTGCTGATTTTGAACTGCGCGCGCGGCGAGATCGTGCACACGAGCGACATGGTGGAGGCGCTGAAGAGCGGGCAGGTGGGAGGCTACGGCACCGATGTGCTGGATCAGGAGCCGCCGGCGGCGGATCACCCGCTGTTGAAGCTGCCGAATGTTGTCTGCACGCCTCACATCGGCTCGCGCACGCATGAGAGCGTGCAGCGTCAGGCGATGGCGGCGGTGAAGAACCTGATCGCCGCGATGCATGGCGAGAAGCCGCTCGCGCAGGTGAATCCGGACGTGCCGGTGAAGCGCGTGGTCTGAATCGCCCCTGGGGCCGCGGGCTTTAAGCAATAAGCTTCAAGCTCTAGGCTCGCCCATCTCATGTCCTCAAGCCCGCTTAGAGCTTAACGCTTACAGCCTTTCCCATGGAAACCTTCTACGTCATCCCGGAAGAACAGCACAACGCGCTCGTCGCCGCCGCGTATCGGCATCGCGGTTACAGCAAACAGGAGGCGGAGGCGGGCGCGCGGTTCTGCGCCGAGGCAACGCGTCACGGCATCCGCACGCACAACGCGCTGAAAGCTCTCCATCTCGACCATCTCTTTGGCTCGGCTGCCGGCGGCTGCGTGCCGAAGGTGAAGATCGAGAAAGTGAAGACGCGTTATCGCGCCGCGCAGGTGTGGAACGCCAACCGCAAACTTGGCCAGGCGACCGGCTACGCGGCGATCGAGGCGGCCATCAAGCTCGCCGACAAATACGGCGTCGGCATGGTGTCGGTCGACAACGCATTCCATTACCTCTGGGGCGGCGGCTATGTGATGGAGGCGGCGCGGCGCGGCTACATCGCCTACACGAATTGCACGGCGGCGCTCGCGGAAGTCGTGCCGTTCGGCGGGAAGTTTCCGACGCTCGGCACGAATCCGCACTCGTGGGGTTTTCCGACGACGAGTGCGATCGGTTATCCGATCGTGATCGACTGGGCGACGAGCGTCGTGGCCATGGGCCGCGTGCAACAGCTCGCGCGCGAGGGAAAACAGCTTCCGCCGAACGCAGCCGTGGACGAAAACGGCACACCGACGACGGATCCGACGAAAGCGAAATACCTGATCCCGTTCGGCGCGCACAAAGGCTACGGCCTCGCGTTGATGAACGAGATCATCGGCGCGTTCATCGGCGGCTCGCTGCCGACGATTCGCAATCGCTGGAGCCAGGTGCCGGAGGGCGAGAAAGGCACGTGCGCGTTTTTCTTCCAAGTGTGGCATCCCGACGCGATGAACGGCGGCGCGTTCGCGAAAGGCCGCACGCAGGCGGAAAACGTGAAGGCGGTGATCGACGACATTCTCGGCCATGGAAACGAAGCCTGCATGCTGCCGGGCCAGCTCGAAGCGCAGGCGGCGGCGCGCAGCGCGAAGAACGGCGGCCTTTTGTTCTCCGAAGCCGAGATCAACGCCTTCAGCGAAATCGCCGGCGAAATCGGCAAGCGGGCGTGGGTGCTGACCGACCTCAAAGTCGCCGAATAACCAACAATCCTGATCGCCCACGGAACACACGGAATTCAGATTGCCGCCCGCGAAACACGCGAATGCACGCCAACGAGACAGAGACTTTCTGTTCAGAAGTTCTTCCGTGTATTCTGTGTGTTGCGTCGGCAGCTCCTGATTCCATTTCGCGAACTTTCGCGTGATTCGCGGGCGTAACCTTTTCTTCTCCTCCCATGTCACTCCCCATCAAACCCGCCAACTCCTGCGCCTTTGATCAGATTTCACTCGGCGAAGTCATGCTTCGCCTCGATCCCGGCGAGGGCCGCATCCGCACGGCTCGCGAATTCAAAGTCTGGGAGGGCGGCGGCGAATACAACACGTCGCGCGGCCT
>JAEZAD010000030.1 GCA_023430565.1 Verrucomicrobiota bacterium | reverse complement strand
TCCATGCTTCACACATCCCGTCTGCTTCGCCGTGGCCTGCTGGCTGCGTTCCTCGCGCTCACTTCGAGCGTCTTCGGTTCGAATGGTCGCATCGCCCTCGAAACCGCCAATGTTGCCCTCAACGACTCGTATCCAGCGATCAAAACGCTGCTCGAGAGCAAGGGCTACACGGTCGATATCGTGAACGCCGCCCAGATCGACACCGCCGCGGAAATCGCGCTCTACGATCTCGTCTGCATCGGCGACTCCGGCCACGGCCAGAACGACTGGGCGCAGTTCGCCTCCACGTTGAAAACCTACGTCCAGGCCGGCGGCGCCGTCGTCGCCTCGGGCTGGGTCCCCTATTTCCTGAGTTACCAATCCGGCACTGCCGACATCGCCGAACTACTCCCGTCGCTCGCCGGCAGCCAGTATCAATCGGGAATTTCCATCGTGCCCTCCGGCACACACCCGATCACCGATGGCGTCGGCCCGTGGAATGCCGCCAGTTTCGTCAACTACGGCGGCGGCGCCAAACCGGGCGCCACCGTCGTGGCGACCAACGGCGGCAGCATCGCCACCGTCACCGCCTGGGACTTCGGCGGCGGCCGGGTCGTGCACCTTGCGCCCAACTACTTCGTTTCCGTCTCCTCCTATCACCACCAATCCCAATACGACGGCTCCAAACCCGACGCCCAACGCCTGCTGCTCAACGCGATCGATTGGGCCATGAACCGCATCGTCCGCGTCGCCCTCGAGACCTCCAACGTCACCCTCAACGACTCCTACCCGGCGATCAAAGCAATGCTCGAGAGCAACGGCTTCATCGTCGATATCGTCAACGCCGCCCAAATCGACACCCTCGCCGAGATCAGCGTGTATAACGTCGTCTGCATCGGCGACTCCGGCCACGGCCAGAACGACTGGTCCCAGTTCGCTGCGACCTTGAAAGCATACGTGCAATCCGGCGGCGGCGTCGTCGCATCCGGCTGGGTGCCCTTGTTCACGAGCTACCAAACCGCTCTCACCGACATCGCCGACATTCTTCCATCGCTCACCGGCAGCGCCTACCAGTCCGGCATCGCCATCGTGCCCTCAGGCACCCACCCGATTACCGCCGGCGTCAACTCATGGACCGCCGCCTCCTACGTAAACTATGGCGGCGGCGCCAAACCCGGTGCCACGGTCGTCGCCACCGACGGCGGCAATATCGCCACCGTCACCGCCTGGAACTACGCCAGCGGCCGCGTCGCTCACCTCGCGCCGAACTACCTCGTCTCCGCCAGCGCCTACGGCCACCAATCCCAATACAACGGCGCCAAACCCGACGCGCAGCGCATGCTCATCAACGCCATCGCCTGGGCCGGCAACGGTCAGGCCGCGAGCGAACCCGCCGATACCACCGCCCCGGTCATCACGGTGCCGGACGCCATCGCCATCGAAGCGACGAGCGCCGCCGGCGCGACGGTCACTTACTCGGCCACCGCCCTCGACGACGAGGACGGCGCCGTCTCCGTCACGTTGAGCCCCGCCTCCGGCAGCGTCTTCGAAATCGGCACGCACAGCGTCACCGCGACCGCCACCGACGCCGCCGGCAACACCGCCACCGCGACGTTCTCCGTCACCGTGCAAGACACGACCGCCCCGACTTTCGCCGCTCCGGCGAGCTTGTCCCTCGAAGCCACGAGCGCGAGCGGCGCCGCCGCCATCTTTTCGGCCTCCGCCAACGACACCGTCAGCGGCTCGCTCCCGGTCACGTTCAGTCCCTCGTCCGGTAGCATCTTCGCCCTCGGCACCACCACAGTCACCGCCACCGCAACCGACACGGCAGGCAACAGCAGCACGCAGACGTTCACCGTCACGGTCAGCGACACCACCGCTCCCTCGATCGGCGGCCTCGCCAACATCGTCCGCGAAGCGACGGGCCCCGCTGGCGCCATCGCCGTCTTCGGTGGCAACGCGACCGACATCGTGAGCGGCGACGTCGCCGTCTCCTTCAACATCGCCTCCGGCAGCACGTTCCCGCTCGGCACGACCCTCGTCGTCGCCACCGCCACCGACGCGGCCGGCAACACCGCCACCGCCGCGTTCTCCGTCACCGTCCAGGACACCCTCGCTCCGACACTCGCTCCGCTCTCGAACCTCGTGCTCGAAGCCACCAGTTCCGCAGGCACCGTCGCCACCTTCTCCGGCAGCGCACAGGACATCGTGAGCGGCGACGTCGCCGTGATCTTCAGCATCGAGTCCGGCAGCACGTTCGCCCTCGGCACCACATCCGTGACCGCGACGGCGACGGACGCTTCGGGCAACTCGGCCAGCAGCACCTTCAACGTCACCGTGCAGGACACCACCGCCCCCGTCATCGCCGTGCCCGCCCATCTCGACCTCGAAGCCACGAGCAGCGCCGGCGCCGTGGCGAACTTCGCCGCGACCGCCGCCGATCTCGTCGACGGCAACGTCGCCGTGACCTCCAGCATCGCGCCCGGCAGCACGTTCGCGATCGGCACGACGACCGTGCAGCTCACGAGCACCGACGCCGCCGGCAACAGTTCGTCCGCGTCGTTCACCGTCACGGTGAAGGACACCACGGCCCCGGTGTTCAGCGCGCTCACGCCGTCGGTCGCGAACCTCTGGCCCGCGAATCACAAAATGGTCGCCGTCTCCCTCACCGCCGTCGCCAACGACACCGCCGGCCCGGTGACCTTCCGCATCGTCTCCGCTGTCAGCAACGAACCCGACAACGGTCTCGGCGACGGCGACACCGCCAACGACGTCGCGGTCACCGGCAACCTTTCACTGCAACTGCGCGCCGAGCGCTCCGGCAAAGGCAACGGCCGCACCTACACGATCACCGTCGAAGCCAGCGACGCCGCCGGCAACACCACGACCCGCACGACGACCGTCTCCGTTTCGAAAAACGGCAAATAAGCCGCCGACACTTCGTCTCTCTTCAGAGCCCGCCCTCCCGGCGGGCTCTTTTCTTTATGTAAGCCTCGAGCACCGCGGGCCCCCGGCCCGGCGGAGCAAGCGAGTGGGCGGCCCCCTTTTTTTCCCAGTCATCCGGGCGCCCCCGCACATTCTTTAGAATAGTTCTAATTCTCACTTGAACCTTAGAACCATTCCAATTTGCTGACCCACCCACATGATTTCCGACGCCACTCACACCCCCGACCTGTTGGCCCAAAAGCTGGCCGACAGCGGTCTGCGCGCCACCCCCCAGCGCGAAGTCGTCTTCAGTGTTCTCCTGAAAAAACGCGACCATCCCACCGCCGATGAGGTTTACGCCCGCGTCCGCAACGAGATGCCCACCATCTCGCTTGCGACTGTTTACAACTGCCTCGAAACCCTCGTCGGTTGTCACCTCGTCCGCGCCGTGAATTTCGAGCGCGGCCCCACCCGCTACTGCCCCAACCTCCATCCCCACGCACATTTCCACGACGAGGAAACCGGCCAGACTTATGACGTCGATCTCCCCCCCGATCTTCTCACCCGCGTGAAAAAAGTCCTCCCGTCCACTTACGACGCCTCGTCCGTCGAGATCATTTTCCGCGGCAAAACCAAATCCCGCACCCGCTAAGCCCGCCCTTCTCTCAACTCTCATCTCCCAACTCTCAACTTCCCGCAATGAGCCAACTCGAAATCAAAGACCTCCACATCGCCATCGGCGACAAACCGATCGTCAAGGGCCTCACCCTCACGATCCGCCAAGGCGAGGTGCATGCCATCATGGGCCCCAACGGCACCGGCAAATCCACCCTCGCGAAAGCGATCGCCGGCCACCCCGACTACACGATCACGAGCGGTGAGGTCCTCCTCGACGGAAAGTCCATCCTCGAACTCGAGCCCGACGAACGCGCCCGCGCCGGCCTCTTCCTCGCGTTCCAATACCCGTCCGAAATCCCCGGCGTCACCATTGCCAACTTCCTCCGCGCCGCGCAACAAGCCCGCATGGCCGAAGGCGAGGAACTCGACGCCACCGCCTACTACAAGCGGCTCTACTCGAAAATGGACCTCCTCAAGATCGACCGCAAGTTCACCTCCCGCGCCGTCAACGACGGCTTCTCCGGCGGCGAAAAGAAACGCTGCGAAATCCTTCAGATGGCCATGCTCGAGCCCGCGTTCGCCCTCATGGACGAAACCGACTCCGGTCTCGACATCGATGCCCTCCGCATCGTCGCCGAAGGCGTCAACGCCCTCCGCGGCGAGAAACTCGGCGTCCTCATGATCACCCACTACCAGCGCCTCCTCAACTACATCGTGCCCGACTACGTGCACGTCATGTATGACGGCCGCATCGTGAAGAGCGGCAACAAAGACCTCGCCCTCGAGCTCGAAGCCAAGGGCTACGACTGGGTCAAAAAAGAACTCGTCACCGCCTAACCAGACCTAAGCGCAAAGACGCCAAGTTCCGCCAAGCTGCGCCAAGAAAACCAACTCTCTTCGCGAATCTTCGCCCTTCTTCGCGTCTTCGCGCTTAACTCCAAGCCACTCTTGCCATGAAACCTCCCACCGAACTCGACACCGCCGCCGCTCCCGACGAGACCGCGGTCGAGAATCCCGTCGCTGGCATCGACCAGTCGCGCGGCGATTTCAAATACGACGTCAACTACGAGTTCGACGCCGGCACCGGCCTCACCGAACAAACCGTCCGCTACATTTCCTCCGTCAAAAAGGAGGCCGACTGGCTGCTCGAATTCCGTCTCAACGCCCTGAAGAAATTCCAGTCCATGCCGCTGCCCACCCACTGGGCGACGAAGGATCTCGAAAACATCAATTTCGACAAAATCCGCTACTACCTCTCGCAGGGCCAGAAACCGAAACGCACCTGGGACGAGGTCCCCGACGACATCAAGAAAACCTTCGAGCGCCTCGGCATCCCCGAGCAGGAGCGCAAATACCTCGCCGGCGTCGAAGCCCAGTTCGACAGCGAAGCCGCGTATTCGAACATCAAGGACATCGTCGCCAAGCAGGGCGTCATCTTCGTCAACTCCACCGAGGGCCTGCGCGAGCATCCAGAGATCTTCAAAAAATTCTTCGGCAAGGTCATCCCGACCGGCGACAACAAGTTCTCCGCCCTCAACAGCGCCGTGTTCTCCGGCGGTTCGTTCATCTACGTCCCGCCCGGCGTCAAAGTCGCCCAGCCGCTCCAGGCCTACTTCCGCATCAACGCCGAAAACTTCGGCCAATTCGAGCGCACCCTCATCATCGCCGACGAAGGCGCCGAGGTCGTTTACATGGAAGGCTGCACCGCGCCGAAGTTCTCCACGTCCACGCTCCACAGCGCCGTCGTCGAGCTCGTCGCCCTCAAGGGCGCGAAGATCCAATACATCACCGTCCAGAACTGGGCCGCCAATGTTTTCAACCTCGTCACCAAGCGCGGCGTCGCTCACGAGAACGCCGAGATCAAGTGGATCGACTGCAACATCGGCAGCCGGCTCACCATGAAATATCCGGGCGTCGTCCTCAAAGGCCGCAAAGCCCGCGGCGAAGTCATCTCCATCGCCCTCGCCAACGACGGCCAGCATCAGGACACCGGCGCGAAGATGATCCACGCCGCCGACGAAACGACCTCCAACGTCGTTTCGAAATCCATCTCCGTCGGCCAGGGCCGCGCGACCTATCGCGGACAGGTTCACATCCCGAAGCACTTGAAGGGTTGCAAAAACAACACCGAGTGCGACGCGCTGCTGATCAACACCAACAGCCGCACCGACACCTATCCCGCCATCACCGTCCGCGGCGACAAAAACGCCACGCAGCACGAAGCCTCCGTCTCGAAGGTTTCCGAAGACATGATCTTCTACATGCAGCAGCGCGGCCTCACCGAAGGCCAGGCCATGAGCCTCGCCGTCAACGGCTTCATCAACGACCTCGCCCGCCAGTTCCCGATGGAATACAGCGTCGAGCTCAAACGCCTCATCGACCTCGAAATGGAAGGCTCCGTCGGTTAGCGCCAGCATCGTGCTCTTGCTCGTAATCGTGATCGTGATCGATCGCGGCGTCCGAGAGCACGGCTGAGATCACGAGTAAGATTACGATCACGAGCACGATTCCAGAAATGTCCTCTCCCGCCCAAACCCTCTCCCACTCCCCGCTCGGCACCTTCACGCGCGACGCGTTCGAAGCCCATCTCGCGACGCAGTCCGCCGCGCCCGTCTGGTGGCTCGACCGCAAGCGCGACGCCTACGCCCGCTTCACCGCGCTCCCGCTCCCGAAGCGCACCGACGAATCCTGGCGCTTCAGCAACATCGCCACGCTCACCCTCGACGGATTCACTCCGAATCGTGGCTACGAGCGTGAGCGAGTGGCCGACCTCCCCACCGGCACCGGCATCGACGGCCTCGCCGCCCTCACCTTCATCAACAACACCGTCGTTCGTAACGGCGAGCGCCAGCGAGCCGAGGTCCTCCCGCCCGGCGTCATCGTCACCACCCTCCTCGACGCCGCGCAAAACCACGCCGATCTCCTCCGCCAGCACTTCATGGCCCAGCCGCAAAAACTCGGCTCGGAAAAATTCGCCGCGCTCCACACCGCCTTCGTCGGCGACGGCGCGTTCATCTACGTCCCCAAAGGCGTCGAACTCCCCGCTCCCCTCATCGTCACGCACGTCGCCCAGGGCTCCGGCACCGCCGTCTTCCCGCACACGCTCGTGATCGCCGAGGAAGGTTCCAAAGCCACCGTCGTCGACCTGTTCCTCTCCGCCGACACGAATGCTCACTTCGCCTGCGGCGCCAACGATCTCTACGCCGGCCACGGCGCCCAGCTCACCTACGTCGCCGCGCAAAACTGGTCGCGCGACACCCTCTCGTTCCAGTTCAACTCCACCATCGTTCGACGCGACGCCCGCGTGCAATCGCTCAATGTCCACCTCGGCGCCCGCCAGGCCCGCCACGAGTCGCTCTCGCAACTCCAGGCCCCGGGCGCATTCTCCGAAATGCTCGCCGTCACCGTCGCCGAGGACACCCAGGAGTTCGACCAGCGCACGCTGCAGATTCATCAGGCGCCGAACACAAAATCGGACCTCCTCTACAAGAACACGCTGCGCGACAAAGCCCGCACGATCTTCTCCGGCCTCATCATCGTCGATCAGGACGCGCAGAAAACCGACGCCTACCAGTCGAACCGCAACCTGATGCTCTCCGACGATGCCGAAGCGAACTCGCTCCCCGGCCTCGAAATTCAGGCCAACGACGTCCGCTGCACGCATGGCGCCACAAGTTCGCGCATCGATCCCGAGCAGGAGTTTTATCTCCAATCGCGCGGCATCGACAAAGCCGCCGCCGACGAACTCCTCACCTTCGGCTTCTTCGAGGAAGTCCTCAACCGCCTCGAAAACGAAGCGCTCCACGACACGCTCCGTTCGTTGATCCAAACCAAATTCAAGAAGTAAGCCCCAGCGCAAAGACGCAAAGAGCCGCGAAGTCCGCAAAGACTCATCCTTCATCTTCTTCGCGCCACCTTTGCGCCCTTCGCGTCTTCGCGCTTAATTCCACGCCTCATCCGCCATGAACCGCGATCGCATCCTCTCCCGCGACGTCCTCGCCACCCAGATCCCGTCCGGCGACAAAGCCCCGCTCACCGCCGGCACGTCCGTCATCATTCATCAGACGCTCGGCGGCAGCTACACCGTCCAGACCGACCGCGGCCTCTTTCGCATCGACGGCAAGGACGGCGACGCGCTCGGCGAACAGGTCGTCGATAACACCGTCCAGGCCCCCACGCTCTCCGACGGCGCGCCCGACCCCGAAGCCATCTGGGGCCAGCTCCGCAAGGTATTCGATCCGGAAATACCGGTGAACATCGTCGACCTCGGTCTCGTTTACTCGATGGACGTCGAAGCCGTCAACGGCCCGTCGCCCGACGACAAACCCTCCTACAAGGTCAACGTCCAGATGACGCTCACCGCTCCCGGCTGCGGCATGGGCCCCGCCATCGCCGAAGACGCGAAGGGAAAAATTCTTCTCGTCCCCGGCGTCGCCGATGCCGACGTCCGCATCACCTGGGAACCACCCTGGAACCAGGCCATGATCTCCGAAGAGGGGAAAATGAAGCTCGGCCTGATCTGAACTGCGACAACGCCTCCGGCCGCCACTCACGCCACCGCCGCCCCGCCGGTCATCGCGCGGATCCGCGCGATGAAATCCGCCTCGGGCAGCGAGCGCCGCAGTTCGGCGAGCATGACACTGTCCGCGCCCGCCGGATAACGCAGCTTGTCCGAGCCATCCGTCGCGGCCGCGAAAACCGCTTCGGCCACGTCCGCTTCCGTGGTGTAGGCCGTGGCATACTCGCGCATCGAATCCAAGTAGCGCCCCACCTGCCCGCCATAGGCCGCCGGAATCCGGTTGTCGCAGCGGTCGCCCGAGTTCGCCGCGAAGCTCGTCGTCGGTGCCAGGCCCGGCTCGACAATCCTCACCCGCACCCCAAACGGTCGGAGTTCGTAGGCGAGCGACTCCGAAAACCCTTCGATCGCATACTTGCTCGCGGTGTAGGCCGCCACCAGCGGCATCGGCGCGATCCCGACACTCGAGGTGACATTGACGATCGTTCCGGCTCCGCGCTCCCGCAGGTGCGGGATGATCGCACGGTTCGCCGCCATCACGCCAAACGTGTTCGTCTCGAACACCTGCCGGATCACCTCGTCCGGCATCGCCTCATGCGCGCCGAACAGCCCGATGCCCGCATTATTAACGAAGACATCGATCTTGCCGAAACGCGCGACGCCCGCCGCGATCGCGTCTGTTATGGTCTGCGGCTTCGTCACGTCCAGCGCCGCGACCAGCAGTCGGTCGCTCTCGGGAAACAGCCCGGGTTTCGGTGAACGCAGGGTCGCGACGACCTGCCAGCCGCGGGCGAGGAACAGTGAAGCGGTCGCTTTGCCGAAGCCGGAGGAACAGCCAGTGATGAGAACGGTGTTTTTCATGGTTTTGGATTTTGCGTCCATGCTACCACGAAATCTCGGACTTGATATAATGGGGCGTCCAAGAGACGTTCGTGAACGTCCAAAATGGATCCGCTCGCCGCCATCGTCACGCTGCTCAAGCCCCAGACCATCGGCACGAAACTGGTCAAAGGCGCCGGGCGCTGGGGCGTGCGTTACCCGGAATTCCGCCAACCCAGCTTTGCGCTCGTGCTCCGCGGACCTTTTTGGCTTGGCGCGGACAGACTGCGTCCAACCACGCTGGATACCGGCGACTTCGTTTTCTTCTCGGCCACGCCTGCCTTTACGCTGGCCAGCGATGCGAAGGCGAAACCCCGGCCGGCGAAACCCACGCCTTCCGAATCGCAACTCGAGGAAGTGTTTCACGGCGACGCCACCGCCGGACCCACCGTCAGCTTGTTGGGTGGTTATTTCGCCTTCGATCCCATCAACGCATCGCTGCTGCTGGATTTTCTCCCGCGCATGCTGCACGTGCGCGCCATGGATCCGGCCATTGTGCGCGTCGCTCCGGTGATCGATCTGCTCCGCCAGGAAGCGGCCGGGCAACGGCCCGGCCAGGCACTCGTCTTCACCCGCTTGGTCGAGGTCCTGCTGGTCGAGGCATTGCGGTCAGCCCCGGCCGATGTGATCGCGTCGGGATTTTTGGCCGGGCTCCGCGACCCGCAGCTCGCCGCCGCGCTCCGCAGCATTCACACGCAGACGGCCCACCCATGGACGCTCGCTTCGCTCGCCCGCGTCGCCGGCATGTCGCGCTCCGCGTTCGCCGAGCGCTTCGCCCGCGTCATCGGAATTACGCCGCTGAATTATCTCCTCCAATGGCGGCTCGCCGTCGCGAAAAACCTGCTCGCCCACGAAAACGCCGCCGTCGCGAGCACCGCCCAGGCCGTCGGCTACGAATCCGCCAGCGGCTTTAGCACCGCCTTCAGCCGCGAAACCGGCCAGTCGCCCAAGGCGTTCATCGCCGCTCACGCCCGGGCCGCCTGACCGCACCACCCACGTTCATGAAAGCTCGTGAAAGCGGCATGCCCGACGAGGACCACTGGTCCACGTTCTTCGATCCCACCGGCATCCTCGCCGAATTCCTTCCCGCCTCGGCCGCCGGGCTCTGCATCGCCGAATTCGGCTCCGGCTACGGCACGTTCACCCTGCCCGCCGCCCGTCTCTCCCGCGGCCTCGTCCACGCCTTCGACATCGAACCTGCACTCGTCTCGCTCCTCGACGAACGCGCCCGCGCCGCGAACCTCCCGAACATCCGCGCCACGCTTCGCGACTTCGTTACCGACGGCACCGGCCTGCCCGACGCGAGCATCGATCACGCGATGCTCTACAACATCCTCCACCTCGAAAATCCCACGACGCTTCTTCGCGAGGCCCATCGCATCCTGAAACCCGGCGGCCACCTTTCGATCATCCACTGGAACTACGATCCCGCCACGCCGCGCGGCCCGTCCATGGACATTCGCCCACGTCCGGGCCAGTGCCGCGCCTGGGCCGAGTCCGTCGGTTTCGACTTCGTTCGCGACGCCGTCTTCTCCACCGCCGCCCCTCATCACTACGGCCTGCTGCTGCGCCGACCCTAACGGCCGCCCCCCGTCCGCTGGCTCGTGCGCGCTTCGTCGCAACCGCACCTCCAGCGGGTTGCGGAGCGGCATTTTTCGAGCAACGATGATTGCCGTTCGCACGCTGGTCTCACCCCACTCGCTGCCCCGCATGAACGCTCGCCCCATCATATTCCTCGCTGTGCTGCTCACCTCGCTTGTTCTCCGCGCAGCCGAGACCAGGCAGCCTTTGTGGAATGGAAAAACGCTCGAGGGCTGGCACGTCATCGGCCGCGGCGAGTGGAAGATCGAAGACGGCGCCATTCACGGCACCCATCCCGCCAGCGAGGAAGCGTTCGGTCACCTCGTCACCGACCGGAGCTACCGCGACTTCACACTCCGGCTGAAATTCAAAGCCGTCGCAGGAAACAGCGGCCTCTACTTTCGCATCGAGGAAAAGGGCTTCAGCGGCGTCACCGGGTTCCAGGCCGAAATCGACGCGAAGAAAGACGTCG
>JAEZAD010000010.1 GCA_023430565.1 Verrucomicrobiota bacterium | reverse complement strand
GCCTGCGAGATAGCCGGCGAACTTTGTGTAGCCGGTGCGGAGAAAGCGTTTCACGACCGGCTCGATTTCGCTGTCATCCTCGAGCACGAGCAGCACGGGTTTGGCTGGATCGAGCAACCAGCCGGCCCAGACCGAGAGCATGGATGTGCCGCCGATATTCAGCGCGCCGGCGATGTGTCCGCCGCCGAATGCCAGATGAGTTCGCGTATCGATCAGGATGCCCTCTTCCTGCTCGATCGCCTGCTTGAACGTTTTCGGCGGGAGGGCGGGGACGCGGGGGAGGTTGCCGAGGATGTCCGGACCTTTCGCGTTCAGTTTTTTCATCCGCGGGTAATACGTCGGCGTCGGAGGCGCGGTGCGGAGGGCGTAGTCCTTGAACGCGTCGAAGTTCTGATACTGCAGGAACGGATTGAATTTTCGTTCGTAACCGATGGTGCTCTCGAGGCGCTCGCCGATGTCGGCGCCGCAGGGCGAACCGGCGCCGTGCGCGGGGAAGATCATGACGCCATCGGGCAAACCGAGATAGAAATCGCGCAGCGTGTGGAAGAGTTGTTCGGCGAGTTTGTCGGTCTTGGCGCCCATCAAGTCGGGCCGTCCCGCGGAGTTCACGAAAAGCGAGTCGCCGGTGAGCACGCCCCACGGCGTTTCGATGTGCTTCTTTTCCGCGAGGAGGAAGCTTACGTGTTCGGGCGTGTGGCCCGGCGTGTGTTTCGCGGTCACGACGAGACTGCCGAATTCGAAACGGTCGCCGTCGTTCACCGCTTCGCCCTCGAAGCCGTAACGCGCGCCCCCTTCGTGGCTCACGAAAATCTTCGCGGAGGCGAGCCGCGCGCAGAGTTCTCGCGCGCCGCTCATCAAGTCAGCGTGAATGTGCGTTTCGAAAATGTGGGTGATCGAGACGGTGTGCTCGCGCGCGAGCGTCAGGTATTTGTCGACGTCCGGGGTGGGATCGACGATGGCGGCGACGCCGGTGCTGTCGTCTCCGATCAAATACGAGAGTTCGGCGATGCCTTCGGTTTGAATGCGTTCGAATACGAGGGACATCGCGGCGTGGGGGTGGGGAGAGAGGGGAGCGCTGTTTGCAGACAGACCGGAGGATGAGTGGGCGGTTCGGGACGACTCGGCGATGGTTCGAGGACGAGGGCCTCGGAATTTTCCCGGGGCGAAAACGCTGCTCCGAGGCTCGACGGCGCGGCGGTGGTTTCGACACGGTAGTCGACTGACGTGAAATCAACCGTGTTGATCGTGGGACAAGGTTTGGCCGGAACGCTATTGGCATGGGAGCTGGAGCGGGCGGGCGTGACGTTTGCGATCGTGGACGCGGGACACGAGCGGGCGGCGACGCGCGTCGCAGCGGGGATTATCAATCCGATCACCGGGCGGCGGCTCGTGAAAACCGAAGGATTTGAAACGCTGCGGCCGGCGGCGCGCGCGTGTTATGGGGCGATCGAAACGGAGCTGGGGGAGGGGTTGTGGCGCGAGATGCGGGTGCGGCGGTGGTTTGCGGACGAGCGTGAGCGGGCGGTGTTTGCGGAGAAGCGGGTGAGCGGGGCGCTGGCGCCGTTTGTCGATTCGGGGGATGACGACGGGTTCTGGATCGGAGGAGCGGCGCGGGTGGAGTTGGGGCGGTTGATCGAACGGTCGCGGGAGCGCTGGCGAAAACGTGGCGTGTTGCGGGAGGAGCGGGTGGACAGCGTGGCGGAGAAGGCGGGCGGTGGGATCGCGATCGATTGCCGTGGGATTGAGGCGGACGGATTTGGGAGGGTGGACTGGCGGTATTCGAAAGGTGAATGCGTGGAGCTGCGGATGAGCGGACTCGATCCGGGCGTGGTGTGGAATCGGCGGCATTGGCTGGTGGCGATTGGCGAAGGGCGGGCGAAAGCGGGGGCGACGAACGAGCCGGGGGGGCGGGATTTTGCGGTGACGGAGCGGGCGAGGAGCGAGGTGCAGCGCAGCGTGCGTGCGATGGGTTGGAGCGAGTTCGATGTGGTGGGGCAGACGGCGGGCGTGCGCGTGTATGCGCCCGACAAGCGGCCGGTGATCGGGTGGAATCCGGTCGATAAAACCGTGGGAGTTTTCGGTGGGCTGGGGGCGAAGGGGGCGTTGTATGCGCCGATGCTGGCGCGGGCGTGGGTGGCGCATTTGGTGCGCGGCGAAGGAATTCCGGCGGGGTGGGACGTGGCGCGGTTTGGGCGTGGAGGAACGGCGGGCGCGGACTGAAGCGCGGCGGTTTTGCGAGGTCGGACGCGCGGAGCGGTTGTTCGTCGCAGGAAAAGGCCCGTTCGTCGCAGGACCGGAGTTATCCGCTTGTGTCGCGTTCGTCGCAGCGGAACAACCATTCGTCGCATGAACAAGGCCTGGGTGAGATTCACGGTGATCGCCGCTGCGGCCGTCTTCATGGGGTTCCTGCTGACGGTGGAGCTGTATTTCCACATGCGGGCGGAGATGTTGTTCGCGGGGGAGGGGGAGAGGGACTGGGATCTCGTGGCGATGGCGGTGCCGCAGTTTGGGCGGGCGGCGATGTGGGCGATGCTGGCGCCGTTGATCCTGCGGCTGCGGGAGAAGATGCCGCTCGAGCGGGGCCGGTGGGTGGGCGGGATCTTGTTTCACCTCGTCGGAAGCGTGGTGGTGATGGCGACGTTTTATCTCGGCCGAATCTGGAGCCACACGCTCTTTTTTCCGGAAGAAGGAGAGAGCGGATTTTGGGAGATCGCGCTCAACGGATTCCACGGCCGCAACATGGTCGACATGGCGTTTTACTGGGGCGTGGTGGCGTTTGGCTACAGCTTCGAGATCTATCGGAAATACAAGAACGAGGAGCTGAAGGCGGTGCAGCTGGAGGCGCGGCTGATCGAGACGGAGTTGAAGGCGCTGCGGCAGCAGATGCATCCGCATTTTCTCTTCAACACGATGAACACGATCGCGGTGCTGGTGCGGGAAGGGCGCAACGCCGACGCGGTCAGCCTGCTCGCGCGGTTGAGCGCGCTGTTGCGGATGTCGCTCGACAACACCGGCGTGCCCGAGGTGACGCTGCAGCAGGAGCTGGATTTTCTCGCGCACTACATCGAGATCCAGAAGACGCGATTTTCGGACCGCTTGAACGTGCGGATGGAGATCGATCCACAGGCGCTTTCGGCGCGAATTCCGAATCTGCTGCTCCAGCCAATCGTGGAGAACGCGATCCTGCACGGCGTGGCGCCGAAGTCGGAGCCGGGGCATGTCGACGTGCGCGCGCGGGTCGAGGGTGACCGGCTGCACCTGGAGGTGTGCGATGACGGACCGGGCATCGTGAACGGGGCGGGGCGCAAGAAGGAAGGCGTGGGGCTGGCGAACACGCGCGAGCGGCTCGAAAAGATTTATGGTTCACGCATGCAACTCACGCTCAACAGCGAGCCAGGCTGCGGCGTGCTGGTGCAAATCGTCCTTCCCTACCGCACATGAAAGCGACCTCCGCCCCCGGTTTCGCGTCCCGCATCTCCACGATCGTCGTCGACGACGAGCCGGCTGCGCGCCGTGGCGTGCGCCTGCTGCTCGAACGGGACCCGACGATTGAGATCGTTGGGGAGGCGGCGGGCGGGATCGAAGCGGCGGAGCTGATTGCGCAGCGGAAGCCGGCGCTGGCGTTTCTCGATGTGCAGATGCCGGGGTGCGATGGGTTCGAGACGCTGGCGCGCGTGGGCGCGGAGCAGGCGCCGGTGGTGGTGTTCGTGACGGCCTACGATGACCATGCGCTGCGGGCGTTCGAGGTGAGCGCGGTGGACTACTTGTTGAAGCCTTACGACGACGCGCGGTTCGAGGCGGCGTTGAAGCGGGCGAAGGACGCGGTGCGGCAGCGGCAGGCGCAGCAGGTCGACGCGCGGCTGCACCAGCTGCTCGATTATTTGCAGGCGGGCGCACCGCCGGCGGCAACGACCGGGAGCGAGCGGATTCTCGTGAAATCGTCGGGCGAGATCTTCTTTCTGAAGGCCGAGGAGATCGACTGGATCGAGGCGGAAGGCGACTACATGAAGTTTCACGTTGGCGGCAAAACGCACCTCATGCGCGAGACGATGGCGCGGCTGGAGTCGCGGCTCGATCCGAAGCAGTTCATTCGGATTCACCGGTCGACGATCGTGAACGTGGATCGCATGCGGAAGCTGAGCCCGTCGTTCGCCGGCGAGTATGCCGTGATCCTGCAGGATGGGACGAAGCTGAAGTTGAGCCGTGGGTATCACGAGCGGATCGCGGCGCTGTTGAAGCAGGCGTTGTGAGGGGGCGAAACGCCGGCGCGTTTCGCGAAGCGCGGCGTGCGGCGGGGACGGTTCGGCGCGGAGTTTTGTGCGTTCGTCGCTTTTCCGAAACTGCGCGGGCCTCGATGCGGTTATCCGCGCGTGCCCCCGCTCCTCCGTTCCCTTCTGCTGGTCCTGCTTCTGCTCCCCGCGCTGGCCCATGGCGCGTTTTCGCTCGATCACGCCCGGCGCGCCCGGGCGATGTTGGGCGAGGAAACGTGGTCGCGCATCGTCGAGGTCGAAAACACGAATCGGGAAAGCGTGTATCCATCGTCCTTGCACGCGCTGGTCTTCGAGCTGGGCGGCATCCTGTGGTTCTACAGCGACACGGATGGGACGCAGAGCTTTTCGCTGCACCGGAACAACCTGGCGGCGGAGAAGGCGGACTTCGCGCCGCTGCTGCGGGCGATCGAGACGGGATTCTCGAACCACGCGATTCTTGGCGACGAGGAGATCGCCGCGCTGCCTCCGCTGGGGGCGAGCGAAGCGCCGCTGCCGAACGGTTGCTTCATCGACAGCTATGCCGCGTTGCGGGGACGCGTGGCGCAGGGTGAGTTGATCCTGGGGGCGCGACTCCTGTCCTTTTATGTGGGGGGCCGGCGGGCGGGGCACACGGTGCTGACGTATGAGACGCCGCGAGGGCTGTTCGTGCTCGATCCGGCGGCAGGGCAGAAACCGAAGCGGGTCGATCGCGAGAAAGGGGAGGATGCGCTGGCAATCGCGCGGTCGCTGGTGCCGGGCGTGCCGATCGTGCAGGCGCGGTGGGTGCCGGCGCTGGTGCGGATCGAAGGACCCTTGCTGGCGGCAGTCGGCGAATCGCGGCGACCGCGCGACCAAACTCGCACGCTCCAATAATCGTCGTGGCGCGACGCCCGTTCGCCGCGGGCAACGCGCGACGTGGTCAGCGCGGGTGAGCGTCGGTTCAACGCAAAGATGCCGCGTTCCGCCGCGAGCGGGCGGCACGCGGTCGCAAACGATTTGTTCGAAGGCCCAACGAGGCGGA
>JAEZAD010000360.1 GCA_023430565.1 Verrucomicrobiota bacterium | reverse complement strand
CGACGGGGTCGCGGCCTTCGTCGAATTCGATGTGATCGGCGAGCGTCTCGATGGGTTTGCCGGTGAGGCCGCTGTCGCGGATGCGCTGGGGGAGGACCGAGGAGCGTTCGTCGCGCCAGCCGAGTTTAAGGATGAAGCGATTCCAGATGTGGCATTCCTCGTCGGTGCGCGGCGTGCCGTGGGCGTGGGCCCAGGCGAGAAGTTCTTCGTCGGTGCCGCCGGTGAGCGTGCGAGCTTTCAGGTCGGCGTAGGCGATCCCGAGGAAGCGGCAGCAGCGGCCGTCGAGGACGTAGAATTGGGCGTCGCCGAGATTGGCGACGTAGTCGGGCGGGAGCTGGCCGGCGGCGTGGAGGCGGATCTTGTCGAGCATGCGGCCGAAGTAGACGAGACGGCCGACTTTGGCGTAGAGGCTGCGCAGACCGGGGACGTGAGGCATGGACTATTTTTCGGCGGAGATGAGGCCGGTGCGGAGGGCGTAGCGGACAACGCCGGCGACGTCGTGAAGGCCGAGCCGGGCCATCAGGTGCATGCGATGGGTCTCGATGGTCTTGACGCTGAGATTAAGGAGGAAGGCGATTTCCTTGGTGCTGCGGCCTTCGGCGATGAGCTGCACGATTTCGCGCATGCGTGGCGTGAGGGTTTTCGTGGTGTCGGCTTTGGGGTCGTTGGCCTGCTGGCGGTGGCGGGCGAGGACCTCCTTGGAGATGGCGGGACTGAGGTAGGTTTCGCCGCGTTGGACGGCTTCGAGGGCGAGGCGGAGTTCGGCGGTGGCGGCGTCCTTGAGCAGATAGCCGGTGGCGCCGGCGCGAAGGGCCTGGAGCACGTAGTCCTCGCCGGTGTGCATGGAAAGCATGAGGACCTTCGTGCGCGGGCATTCGCGAAGGATGCGGGCGGTGGCGTCGAGGCCGTTGAGCCCGGGCATGGTGATGTCCATGATCACGATGTCGGGATCGTGTTGGTGGACGAGCGCGAGGGTTTCGCGGCCATCGCCGGATTCGGCGACGATGGTGACGCCGGGCAATTTCTCGAGGAGGGTGCGGATGCCGGCGCGGACGAGGGAGTGGTCGTCGGCGAGGATGATGGAGAGCGGGCCAGGCACGGTGGAAACTCAATTCGGTTCGCTCGCGTTGGACAGCGGAAAAATCGCTTCGACCTCGGTTCCGCGTTCGGGGGCGGAGAGGAGCGTGAGGGCGCCGCCGGCGAGGGAGGCGCGTTCGTGCATGCCGAGGAGGCCGAGGCTGCCGCTGCGTTCGGCGCGGAGGCGGGCGGCGGCGGCGTCGAAGCCGATGCCGTCGTCGCGGACGGCGAGCCGAAGGTTGCCGTTTTGGATCGCGAGGGAGACGTGGACGTTTTTCGCGCGGGAGTGGCGCAAGGCGTTGGTGAGCGCTTCTTGAGCGATGCGGAAGCAGGTGGTTTCGAGCGTGGGATCGCAGCGGCCGAGCAGCGGGTCGGTGGTGAGGTGGACGTGCGGGGTGTTGGGGCGGCCGTGGTGTTGTTGCAGGAGCCAGTGGAGGGCGTGGACGAGGCCGAGGTCGTCGAGGAGGGGCGGGCGGAGGTCGAGGGAGAGGGAGCGGACCTGTTTCAGGAGGCGGTCGAGGAGCGCGATGGGTTCTTCGATTTGCGGGAGGATGGTGCGCGCTTCGGGGGCGAAGGCGGCGGATTGTAGGTGAATTTTGGCGACGGTGAGGACCTGGCCGATTTCGTCGTGGAGCTCGCGGGCGATGTGGCGGCGTTCGAGTTCCTGGACCTGGAGGAGGCGGCGGGAGAGCTGCTGGAGGCGGGCGGAGGTGCTGGCGAGTTCGGCCTGCTGTTGTTTCAGCGTGGTGATGTCGATCTGCGAGCCGATCATGCGGGCGGGCTTGCCGAAGTCGTCGAGTTCGAGGTCGGCGTGGAGCATGAACCAGCGCCAGCTGCCGTCCTTGTGGCGCATGCGATATTCGACGGTGAAGTCGGGCCAGGGCTCGACGAGGTAGCGGGAGATGAGGGACTGGAGTTGAGTGAGATCTTCGGGGTGGCAGCGGGATTCCCACTCGGCGGAGTCGTTGCGGATTTCGTGATCGTCGAAGCCGAGCTGGTCTTTCCAGCGGCTGGAGAACTGGGCGTGGCCGGTGCCGACCTGCCAGGACCAGAGGCCGATGCGGCCGGCCTCGAGGGCGAGGTTGAGCTGTTTTTCGCTTTCGCGAAGGGCGGCGACGGTGCGCTGGCGTTCGGCGAGTTCGGCGGCGGCGCGTTCGTTGGCGAGGGCGAGTTCGTGGCGGTCGATGGCGAGGTCGACGCGGAGGGCGAGTTCGGCGTAGTGGCGCTCGTGATTCACCACGTAGTCGGTGGCGCCGAGTTTGAAGGCGGTGACGACCTTTTCCTCGTTTTCCGCGGTGGTCATGAGAATGACCGGGGTGCGCAGCTCGCGGTCGCGGATCTCGGCGAGGAGTTGCAGGCCGTCGAGGTCGGGCGGGTTGTGATCGAGAATGAGGAGGTCGAAACTGACGTCGGGGCCGACGCGCTCGAGGGCATCGGTGGCGGAGGTGGCGAGCTCGACGGTGAGGTGAGGCGCGGCGTCGGCGAGGTGTTTGATGAGGAGGAGGCCTTTGTCGCTGAGCGGGGAAACGAGCAGGATGTTGCGCGGGCGAATGCGCGGCTGGAGGGCGTTGAAGGCGCGGCGGCGGCGTTCGATGACCTCGCGGAGTTGGTGAGGAAGCGAGAGGAGGTAGCCGCTGCGTTTGCGGACATAGTCGTCGGCGCCGAGGCGCAGCGCCTGCGACGCGACGTCGGTGTCGCCGGCCCCGGTGACGAGCACGGCGGGGATGTTGAAACCTTCGTCGGCGAGGACCTTCAGCACCTCGAGCCCGTTCATGTCGGCGAGGCGGTGGTCGACGAGGAAGAGGGCGTGGCGGCGGGTGCGGGCGCGGGGGAGGAAATCGGCGGCGCAGGGGACGATTTCCAGGTCGATATCGGGCGCGTGGCGGGCGAAGTGTGCGCGGGTGAGATCGGCGTCGGCGGGATTATTTTCCGCGTAGAGCACGTTCAAGACGGGGCGCATGCAGGGAATTTCGGCGATGCGAGCGGGACTGCAATCTTGCAGACGGATGGCAAGGGAGCGCGCTGCGGACGAGCGCGGCGGGGGCAGCGCGCCTCCAGCGGGGGAGCCTGGCGGAGTGGGAGCGGGCGAGAAGGACTTGCTCACTCGCGCCAGAAGTAAACGGCGGTGCAGAGAAGGGCCGCGGCGATCGTGGGGGCGTTGACCCAGAGCGGGTCGAAGCCCATCGCGTATTTTTTGACCAGCCAGGTGACGATCCAGCACTTGAGGGCGATCAAGATCCAGCAGCCGAGAAGGAGTTTTTCGACGCGGGCGTTGCGGGGCGGGAGGTGTTCGACCAGGCGCACCTCCTCGACGAAGCCGCGATCATACTCTGGGGGCGGCTGGCGCGTGATGAGCTGCAGGAGGTGAGGGATCATGTGCGGGTGAAGCGAAGCTATGGGCGACGGGACAAAAGGAAAGCGGTGCGGGAGCGACGACGAGCGGGATCTTGCGACCTGCGGGATCTGGAGGAGGGCGGTCGTGCAGATTTCGGAGAACGCGAGAGGCGGAGAAAGGAGTCGAAATTTTTAAGCTGCTGCGGGCAAGGAGCCTGTCGAGGGACTGGGGCGCGCTGGCACCCGGATGGCTTGAAGGGGGGCGTGAGGGGTCTTCTAGCGAGTGTGGCGTTGGGTATTGCGCTGTTGCCGGCGGCGGCAGGGGCGGAGGTGTCGATGGACCGGCAGATCGAGCAGGCGGCCCGCGAATCGTATCATCTGCGGATGTTGCTCCAACAAGGGGTGGAGGTGCAGAGCGAGGCGGGCGTGGTGACGTTGAAGGGGAAGGTGCAGGATATTGAGCAGAAAGCGCTGGCTGAAGAGGCGGTGCGGGCGTTGCCGGGGGTGGTGCAAGTGGAGAACGAACTGGATATCCATCTGCCCGGGCGTGAACGCGGGGACGGGTGGCTGGAGTTGAAGATCCGCGGCCTCCTGCTGTTGCGCTCGAACGTCAGCACGCGCCAGACGCATGTGTCGGTGGAGGACGGAATCGTGACGCTGAGCGGGGTGGCGGAGAATGCGGCGCAGCGTGACCTGATCGAGGCGCTTGCGCGCAACGTCGAAGGCGTGAAGGACGTGCGTAACGAACTCCGCGTGCGCACGGCGGGCGCGCTCGCCCGGAACGGACGGGTCGGGGATACGCGAGCCGGGGGCGTGACGGCGGAGTAAGTGCGACGCCGGCAGCGAGTGTCGGGGAATTCGCGACCGGGGGCCCGGCAATTAAACGGCGGGCTGGCGCGTTGAAACCTTTCGCGATAGGTTCCGTCACCAACGAAACCATGAAATCGACACACCGCTTTACCCTTGTGGCACTTTTGGGGATGGCAGCCGCGACTGGTTGGGCCGCCGCTCCTGCCGGAGAAAAACCCGAAGATCGCGTGACGGTGACGTTCTCCAATCCGGAGAAGTTCACCGATGCGGCGGACGGGCAGCGCGGATCGTATCTGCGCCAGGAACAAAACCTCGCGGAGATCGAGGAGCACATCGTTCAACGGGCGAAAGGCTATCTGGCGGAAGGTCAGAACCTGCATGTGACGGTGACGGACGTCGACCTTGCCGGTGAAGTCGAACCGTGGCGGAGCCACGGAGCGCACGACGTGCGAATCGTGAAGGATATTTATCCGCCCCGGATCGAGTTGTCGTTCGAGTTGCTCGACGCCAACGGCGCCGTCTTGAAGGAAGGCAGACGCTCGTTGAAGGATCTCATGTTCAACTGGAAGATCAGCATCCACCAAAGCGACGCGCGGATGCATGAGAAGGCGCTGATCGACGACTGGCTGCGCAGCGAGTTCAAGCGAACGAAGAAGTAAGCTCCGGGCTGCAAAACCGATTTGCCCGCGACCGCGAATCTCCCAGATTCGCGGTCGTTTTATTTTCGATGGACCTATCGACGGACGTGGCGGGAGCGGGTGCGGCGCGAGTGGATCGCTGGTTGTGGGCGGTGCGTTTGTTCAAGAGCCGGGCGCTGGCGGCCGATGCGTGTCGGGCGGGCAGCGTGAATATCGGGGAGAGTGCGGCGAAGCCGTCGCGCGAGGTGCATGCCGGCGAGCGGATCACGGTGCGGCAGGGAGTGATCCTGCGGACGTTGCGGGTGCTGGGCGTGCCGCGTTCGCGGGTTGGAGCGAAGCTGGTGCCGACGTTTTGCGAAGACCTGACTCCGGCGAGCGAATACGAGAAAGCGGCGGAGCAGCGGGTGCAGCATGTCATGGCGCGGGAAAAGGGGAGCGGCCGGCCGACGAAGCGCGATCGGCGGGCCATCGAGCGGTTGTGGGAATGACGCGCCGGAGGCGTTGCTTTTCCTGCGGCGAAACCGGCGTCGTGCAAGTGGCGATCCTGCGTGGGTGTTAAGACGGGGATTAATCCCTAAATGCGGGGCCGAATGTGACGAAAGAGGAGGCACATGCCTGCCCGAGACATGTTCTATCCTGCTGCCTGCGCTCCGGCGCGAGCAGGGCACGCCATCGCCGCAAGACCGGCGATGCGGGGCAAGACGTGGCGAGCACGGGACATCGACGCGGCGCAGGATTGTGCCGCCCGGCGGGAGGCCGGTCACCGATGAATGGCGCGGCGCAGACGGGTGCGATGGCCGATTTCTCCGGAACGCGGACAACTGAGCCGGCGCCCTCGGCTGCGCGGCTCAAGGCACTGGTGGCGATCTATTCGCGCGAGGTGATCGGACGCACCAACCGCTTGTTTTTTTGGTTGATGCTCGCGCAGTGGGCGATCGCGGTGGGCGCGGGTCTGTGGGCGCCGCGCGCGGGGCAGCTGGGGAATCCGGTGCTGGCCGCGGGCGTGATCGGCGGGTTATTGGTGCTGCCGACGCTGGCGTTGATGCGGTGGTTTCCGACGCAGTTCACGACGCGCTGTGCGGTCGCGCTCGCGCAGGCGGGTTTCTCGGCCTTGCTGATCCATTTTTCCGGCGGCCGGATCGAAGCGCACTTTCAGATTTTCGGGATGATCGCGTTCCTTGCGCTTTACCGCGACTGGCGGCTGCTGCCCATCGCGACGGCGGGCGTGCTGGTGCATCACCTCGTGCTCGGGTTTTCGTCGCCGGCGTTATTGTATGGCCCGGCGGATACAGGGCTCTGGCGGGTGGCGGAGCATGGGGGGTGGTTGATTGCCGAGAATGTGGTGCTCATCTGGTCGTGCGTGATCTCGCGCCGGGAGATGCGCGACATCTGCCAGCGGCAGGATCAGCACGAGCAGTTGCTGGAGCAGCTCGAGCAGCGGGTGCGCGATCGGACGCGCGATCTCGAGACGGAAATGCGGGAGCGCGAGCGGACCGCGCGCGAGCTGCAGCGCAACGAGCAGAACCACCGCCAGCTCGTGGCGAGCCTGCCGATCGGCATTTTCGAAACCACGCGCTCGGGCACCATTCGCTTTGCGAATCCGTATCTGGTGAGCCTGATCGGCCTGCCCACGAGTTTCGATCCGACGGTGATTTCGCTGGCCGATGGACGAATTTTTCCGGCGGTCGAACGCGAACGTTTCTGGCACCGGGTCGAAAACGAACGCGAGGTGCGCGGGTTTGCGGCGACGTTCCGCCATTTCGACGGTTCGGAATTCGAGGTGGTGATCAACGCGCGGCTGAAGTCCACGCCGCCCGGCGAGGAGCTGGTCTGCGAGGGCACGGTCGAGGACGTGACGAGCCGCAAGCGCGCGGAGCGGGAGCTGACGACGCTGAACAGCCAGCTCGTGCTCGCGTCGCGGCAGGCGGGCATGGCGGAAGTCGCGACCGGCGTGCTCCACAATGTCGGCAACGTGCTCACCAGCGTGAACCTGATTGTGCACGACGTGCAGGATCGGTTGAAGACGACGCGGCTGACGCACCTGCGGCGCGTGGTCGAGGTGCTCCAGCGCGAGCAGCCGCGACTTGCGGAGTTCTTTGCGAGCGACGGCGCCGGCAAGCAGCTGCCGGATTTTCTGGCGAAGCTCGACGAGCACCTGACGAACGAAAACCAGCAGCTGCTGAACGACGTCGGCGGGCTCGTGCGGCATTTCGAGCACATCCGCGAGATCATCGTGACGCAGCAAGGCTCCGCGCAGCTTTTCGGCGTGCTCGAGACGTTGTTGCCCGCGCAGCTCTTCGAAGACGCGCTGCGCCTGAACGCCGAGTCGCTCGAGCGTCACGGGATTTCGCTCGAGCGGGTGTTCGAGCCGGTCGGCTCCGTGAAGGCGGACCGTCACAAGGTGCTGCAGATCCTCGTGAATCTGCTGAAGAATGCGAAGGACGCGCTGCAGGGGGTGAAGCCCGGCGAGCGGTTTATTCGCGTGCTCGTTTCGCGGGTGAATGAAAAATCCATCGCGCTCTCGGTGCAGGACAACGGGCCGGGCATCGCCCCGGCGAATCGCACGCGGATCTTTCAGCATGGGTTCACGACCAAGCCGAGCGGCCACGGCTTTGGCTTGCACAGCAGCGTGCTGGCCGCGCGCGAAATGGGCGGTGACCTGGTGGCGAAGAGTCTGGGGCCGGGACAAGGCTCGACTTTCATCTTAACCCTGCCGATCTCGGCGGCACCGGCGCCATGAACCCCCTCCTTCCGCCCAATCGCCGGATCCTTCTCGTCGACGACAACCTGTCGATTCATGACGATTTTCGCCGCATCCTCGTGCCGACGAAAACGAGCAATGTGCTCGATGATGCGGCGGCCGCGCTCTTCGGCGCGGCGGCGGAGCCGCCGGTGGTGCAGTCGGATGTGTTCGAGCTGGATTATGCGCAGCAGGGGCAGGAGGCGTGCGAGAAGGCGGCGGTGGCGGTGGCGGCGGGGCGGCCGTATGCGCTCGCGTTTGTCGACATGCGCATGCCGCCAGGCTGGGACGGACTCACGACGATCGGCAGGTTATGGGAAATCGATCCCGAGCTGCAGGTCGTGATTTGCACGGCGTATTCGGATCGCAGCTGGAGCGAGATTCAGGCGGCGCTGACGGCGCGCGATCGCTGGCTCGTGCTGAAGAAGCCGTTCGACAAGGTCGAAGTCCTGCAGCTCGCGCAGGCGCTCACGGAAAAGTGGCATCTCACGCGGTTGTCGAAGCTGCAACTCGCGACGCTCGAGGAGCACGTGAACGTGCGCACGGATCAGCTGCGGCAGGCGGTGCAGGTGAAGAACGAGTTTCTCGCCAATGTGAGCCACGAGTTGCTGACGCCGATGAACGGAATCCTCGGCATGCTCGAGATGCTGAAGGACACGACGCTGGATGCGGAACAGGCGGCGTGCCTGGCCGACGCGCAGGGTTGCGCGGAAGGACTCGGGCAATTGTTGCGGCAGATCGTGGCGTTCAACCAGGCGGAGGCGGGCACGCTCGCGCTCGATCCGCTGCCCTTCGCGCCGGCGACGTTGCTCGGCGAAGTGGCGGAGATTTATCGTGCGCGCGCGCTGCACAAAGGGCTCGCGGTGAAAACGCACGTCGCTCCCAGCGTGCCCGCGGTGGTGCGGGCGCCGGCGCCGGTGATTCGCGAAATCCTCGTCGTGCTGCTCGACAATGCGGTGAAATTCACGGCACGCGGCGCGGCGACGCTGCGGGTGGCGGGCGACGAGACGCGGCTGTGTTTCACGGTGCACGACACGGGCATCGGGATGACGGAGGAGCAACTCGCGTGGATCGCGCTGCCGTTCGCGCAGGTCGACGGAGGTATCACGCGACGCAATACGGGCATCGGTCTCGGGCTGCCGCTGGCGAAACGGCTCGCGACCTCGCTGGGCGGCGATCTGACCATCAGCTCGCAGCCGGGTAGCGGGACGACGGTGACGTTTTCGGCGCTGACGACGATGGCGGCGGGGGCGGGCGAGCAGCGCGCGGCGAGCTGAGGGGTGCGGGAGGCCGGGTCGCCCACACCCGCGGGCGGAAAGGCGCGTTGAGGTCGCCGCGCCTCCATCAGCCGAATCCGAAATCTCAATACGGGCCGCGAATGTGCGCGGCGACTTCGCGCGTGTAAAAGTCGGCGAGCTTTGCGTGCAGATCCGGCGGGAGCGGCGGGAGCGAGGAGGCGCGGGCGTTGGCGCGGGCCTGGTCGGGGTTTTTGGCGCCGGGGATGATCGCGCTGACGGCGTCGAAATCGAGGCACCAGCGGAGGGCCATTTCGGGCAGCGAGAGGCCGGCGGGAGCGAACGCTTTCAGCGCGTCGGCTAGGTCGACACCTTTGGCGAAGGGGAGTCCGGCGAAGGTTTCGCCGACATTGAACGCGGCGCCGTCGCGGTTGAAGTTGCGATGGTCGTCGGCGGGGAAGGACGTGGACTTGGTCATCTTGCCGCCGAGGAGGCCGCTGGCGAGGGGGAGGCGGACGAGGAGGGCGACCTTGCGGCGCTTCGCTTCGTCGAAGAGCACGTGCGCGGGCTTTTGGCGGAAGAGATTGAAGATGATCTGGAGCGACGCGACGCCGTCCTGTTGCACGCAGAAAAGCGCTTCGTCCATCGATTCGACGCTGACGCCGAAGTCACGGATTTTGCCTTCGCGTTTGAGCTCGCGGAGGTGCTCGAAGACCTCGCCCCGCTGGAGGACGTCGAAGGGGATGCAGTGCAGCTGGGTGAGGTCGAGCGCGTCGACGCCGAGGCGTTGAAGCGAGGCTTCGGTGTGCTGGCGGATGCCGGCGCGGGTGAAGTTGTCGGGCCAGCCGG
>JAEZAD010000264.1 GCA_023430565.1 Verrucomicrobiota bacterium | reverse complement strand
GGCTTTTACGAAGTATTCGGCGCTGCCCGTCTTGCTGGAAGGCTTGCGGGACGAGTTTTGGGTGACGCCGCGCATGAGCGGGAGCGGAAGCGCATGTTTCGTGTTATTGCGCGACGACGTTTCGGTGGAAGCGATGACGGCGCGGATCCGCGCGGGATGGGGCGAATCCGCATTTGTGATCCAGACGCAACTTGCATGATAAATCCGCATTGACCCATGGGCCGAGGAACGCGTTAACGTCCGGCGCCGCCGGCCGTCCCCAGCCGGCGGCCTTCAGCATTCATTAATGGATCCTAGCGCAAAGAAGGAAATCGTTGTTCAAGGCATCGCCGCCTCGCAGGGCATTGCCTACGGGCAGGTCTTTGTCTACATCCAGAGCAACGTTGAAGTGCCGAGTTACCAGGTGGAGATGGAGCGTCGCACGGCGGAGGTGGCGCGGTTCGACAAGGCGCTGCTGGTGACGCGGCAGCAGATCGCGAAGATCCAGGCGGAGGTGGAGAAGAACCTCGGAAAGGAGGAGGCTTTGATCTTCGATGCGCACCTGCTGGTGCTCGAGGACCAGGCGTTGATCGGGGAGACGGTGCGCGAGTTCGAGGCGACGGGGAAGAACATCGAGACGTGTTTCAACAAGGTCTCGCATCGCTACATCCAGGCGTTCTCGGAGATCGAAGACGAGTATCTGCGCGAGCGCGCGGCGGACCTGCGGGACGTGGCGCAGCGGGTGTTGCAGAATTTGCTGGGGCAGGCGGAAAACTCGCTGACGCGGCTGGCGGACAAGCGGATCGTGGTGGCGAACGATATTTCGCCGTCCGATTCGGCGAGCATCGATCGCAGCGCGGCGCTCGGGATCGTGACGGATACGGGCAGCAAGACGAGCCATGCGGTGATCGTTGCGCGCTCGATGAAGATTCCGGCGGTGGTGGGGCTGCGCGACCTGACGAAGCGGGTGACGCACGGGGACTGGATGATTTGCGACGGTTACGACGGTGTGGTGATTATCAATCCGTCGGAGAGCACGCTGTTCCGTTACGGGAAGATTCAGGAGCAGAAGAAGACGCTGGAGTCGCGTTTGCTGAAAGCGAACCAGCAGCCGGCGGTGACGCTGGACGGGGTCGAGGTGACGTTGATGGCGAACATCGAGAAGTCGGACGAGGTGAAGCTCGTGCGCGACTATCATGCGGTGGGCGTGGGGCTGTTTCGCACGGAGTATATGTTCTTGAGCTCGTCGCGGATTCCGACGGAGCAGGAGCAATTTCTGGCCTACAAGGCGGTGGCGGAGGGTGTGGCGCCGAATCCGGTGATCATCCGCACGCTCGATCTGGGCGGGGACAAGCCGATGGCGGGGAATCCGGATTTGTTTCCGAAGGAGAACAATCCGTTCATGGGATTTCGGGCGATCCGGTTTTGCCTGGAGCATCAGGCGATCTTCAAGGACCAGTTGCGCGCGATCCTGATGGCGAGCGCGTATGGCAAGGTGAAGCTGATGTATCCGATGATCAGCGGGCACGAGGAGCTGGCGCGGGCGAATGCGGTGCTCGGCGAGTGCATGGCGGAGTTGAAGGGGCGTGGGGTGCCGTTTGATGAAGACATTGCCGTCGGGGCGATGATCGAGGTGCCGAGCGCGGCGATGACGGCGGACCTGCTGGCGCCGGACTGCGCTTTCTTCAGCGTTGGGACGAACGATCTTATCCAATATCTGCTGGCGATCGACCGGGTGAACGACCGGATCGCGCATCTCTACGAGCCGACGCACTGCGCGGTGTTGCGCACGCTGAAGCGGGTGGTGGACGAAGGACACCGGCACAAGCTGCCGGTGAGCGTGTGTGGTGAAATGGCGGGCGATCCGATCTTCGCGCCGTTATTGCTCGGGCTCGGGGTGGACAGTCTCAGCATGGCGCCGCCGTGGCTGCCGGCGGTGAAATACATCGTGCGCTCGATGAAGATGAGCGATGCGCGCGCGCTGGCGGAGGAGGCGTTGCAGATGACGTCGCCACGCGAGGTGTATGCGAAGTGCGAGGCGTTTTATCGGGCGCGAGTGAAGCTGGAGTGAGACGGGATTTCGCGGGGGCGTGACGCAGCCCGACGGACGTCGGGCTCCGCCTTAGAAAGTTGCCTGCAGCGTGAACGCGTAGGTCTGGCCGCGCCAGTCGGTGTAGGGTTGGACACCGGCGCGGATGGAATCGGCGCCGAAGAACGGAGGGGCGGCGTCGAAGACATTGTTGACGCGCAGCTGGCCGCGGAGTCCGAAACGCGGGTGGGACCACGGTATCCATTTTGTGAGGTCGGCCTGCACGTAGGCGTCGAATTGAAAATATGGGTCGATGGTGCGGCGGTGCTGGAACGGCCAGAGCCGCGGATCGAGGCGGCGGGAATGGTAGTAGTGCCCGTCGACGCCGAAGCCGAAGCGGCGGTTGGACCAACCGCCGCCGAAGTTCAGCCGATGCTCGAGCAAAGGCGGACCATTGCCGTCGGGGTGGCGGATGTGGTCGACGATCGGGCTGTCGGGAAACGTTTTGATTTCGTAGCGTGGAAAATAGCTCCAGCGGGCGTAGAGATCGAGGCGGCCGCCGAAGCTGTCGGTCCAGGCGTAGTCGGCGGTGGTGCTCCAGCCTTGCGAGTGGCGCTCGGCGAGATTGATCGGGCCGATGAGCACGTGCTGGATGCGGTTCGTCGTGGGCGAGCGCCGGACGCGGTCGGGAAAGTCCGGTTCGAGGTTCACGGCGGCTTGTGCGTCGAGGGTGTAGAGTTCGTCGGCTTTGCGGGTGTCGGAAAAATCGGCGGCGAGGCGGAAGCGATGGACGTCGCCCCGCTGAAACAGGAACCCGATGGTGCGGGTGATGTTGGCTTCGGAGCGAAGCTCGGGGTTCTGGGCGAAGCTCGAGGTGACGCCGTATTCCTCGCCGCCCTGCTGCGGGTCGCGGATGTTGACGAGTTCGACCTCGCCTCCGCCCGGCCCGGCGCCGCTCGTGACGCGGCGGCTCATGAACGGCGTCGGAAAGCGGTTGGAGCTGCTGATGGAGCCGCGCAGAGAGAAGCCGCCGGCGAAGTCGAACTTGAGGCCGGCGGTCGGGGCGAGGTTTGATTCCTGGGCGGAGTCGGAAACCACGTAACGGGCGGCGAGGTCGGTCTGAATCTCGCGTATCCAGGAAGGCAATGCGTGCGGCGGCAGGACGGGGGCGAGGAACTCGCCGAAAACGCTCACGCGCTCGACGGTGCGGCCGGCCCAGCGGACGGGGGGCTCGACGAGATCGCCGCGGCCGTTGCGCCGCTCGGACGTGTAACCGGCGAGTTGGTTGACGCGGTAGTCGCCGCCGAAGTTGACGGCACCGCTGCCGGTGGGGAGTGGGATCGACTGGTTGGTGACGCGGACGGCGGTGTCGAAGGTCTCGTAGTCGCCGAGCGTGACGAAACGGTCGCGGGCCCCGTAGAAAACGAGCACGTCGTCGTAGAATGCATCGGGCGGACCGTGGAGCTGGGTGTCGCGCAGCGGTTGATAAACGCCTTCATCGACGAGCCGCTGCCAGGCGGCGGCGTCGATTCCGGCGACGCCGCGGTAGCGGGTGACGCTGTGACCGTATTGGGCGTCCAGGGACACGCGCCAGTCGCGGGGAAATTTCGCGAGGACGCCGGCGACGAGGGAGTAGAAGTCGACGCGGGCTTCGCCGTAGCGTTCGCCCAGCGCGGGGGCGGATTCGTTGAGTGAGACAAGGACATCGCGACCAAAAGGGTTGAGCGGAGAATCGGCGGAGAGCGTCAGTTCGCCGCGGAAGAGATCCTGGCCGCGGTTGACGACGGACCGGCTGTAGATCCCGTCGAGGCCGAACTGGAGCCAGGGAGTGAGGTCGTAGACGGCGGAGGCGAAGTAGCTGCGGCCGCGCTGGCGACGACCGTAGACAAAATCGGAACTGTCGAAGGAGTTGGCGAGGCCGTGCGGGAGATCGAAAAGGGCGGTGTTGCGAACGCCCTCGCGGCCGGCGAAGGCGGCGAGGCCGCCGGTGCCATCGGCGCCGGGTGCGACGGAGGTGACGGAGGGGGAGCCGGGACCGAAGAGCGGAGTGCCGTCGAGGCTGAGGACGTTGGGCGTGGCGCGGAAAAGCGTTTCGGTTGGGGCGGTGCGGGCGAGCGAGTGGCGGGTGATGTAGCCGAGTTCCGACTCCACGGCAGGGGAGGATTCGGTGAGCGTGGCGCTGAAGCGGAGGCGGAGTTTGTCGTCGAGGAAGGACTCGCCGTGTTGGAGCGAAACGGTGGATTGCGGCGCATCGTAGCCGCCGACTGCGTTGGTGTAGGTGGCGGTGAGTTCGGTGCGCGTGACGGTGGGGCGAAGGACGATGTTGATGACGCCGCCGACGGGATTGCCGCTGTAGAGGGCGGAGGCGGAGACGGGCAGAACCTCGACGCGGTCGACGAGCGAGACGGGAATGAAGTTTACGTCGGGGGGCGGCGTGCGCTGGTCAACGACGAGGACCTCGGGCATGCGGCGGCCGTTGACGAGGATCACGGTTTCGTCGGCCGCGAAACCGCGAAGCGTGAGGTTGGAGCTGCCGTTCTCGAAGAGATTACCGATCCCGCTTTGTTCGGGCGGAGCGGCGGAGGAATTGCCGTCGAGAATGTAGCGTTGGAGGAAGCCGTTGAGGTTCACGGCGCCGCTGCGGGCGATCTGCTGGCGGTCGTAGATGGTGTAGGGGAGGGCGTCGTCGGCGGA
>JAEZAD010000320.1 GCA_023430565.1 Verrucomicrobiota bacterium | reverse complement strand
GGCTCTCGACGTCGACCCCGCCGCGGTGCGCCCGCACGATCCCGTGCACCACGGCCAGGCCGAGCCCCGTTCCTTCGCGCACTTCCTTGGTCGTGAAGAACGGGTCGAAGATGCGCTGCAGCGTGGTTTCGTCCATGCCGTGCCCCGTGTCGCTCACCGTCAGCCGCAGGTAGTCGCCCGCCGGCAGCGTCGCGAGTGTGGCGGTGCGCGGCGCGCCGCTTTCCACCGGCGCGAGCGTGATCGAGAGCACGCCGCCCTTGCCCGTCATCGCGTGGGCGGCGTTGGACCCGAGGTTGAGCAACACCTGATGGATCTGCGTGGCGTCGCCCTGCACCGGGCCGCAATCGGGCGCGATGTGCGTTTCGATCGCGATCGTCGCGGGGATCGTCGCGCGCAGGAGCCGTCGCGCTTCCTCGATGACCAGCGCGAGATCGAGCGACGTGTGCTGGTCATCGGGCGACTGGCGGCCGAAGGTCAGAATCTGTTCGACGAGGTCGCGCGCGCGGAGACTCGCGCCGCGCGCTTGCGTGAGATAGTCCCGCGCCGTCGCGTTGTCGCCGAGCACATCCTCGACCAGCTCCTGGTAACCCATGATGCCGGTGAGGAGATTGTTGAAATCGTGCGCGATGCCGCCCGCGAGCGTCCCGAGCGTTTCCATCTTTTGCGCCTGGAAGAGCTGAAACTCGAGTTTGCGTCGCGCCTCTTCGCTGTCGCGCCGGCTGCTGATGTCCTGAAACGCGCCGATGAGCCGCACCGGTTTCGAATCCTGAAAATCCGCCCGGGCGAGCGCCCGCACCCAGATGCGGCGCTGGGTCGCGGTGATCAGCGGCAGTTCCAGGTCGTAGTTGCGGCCATACGTCATGGCCGCTTTCCACGCCGTCGAGATGATGTCGCGCGCTTCGGGCGCGAAGAACTGGATCGCCGATTGCACGGTCGGTTTGTAGCTGTCGTCGACCTCGTGGATTCGGCGCACCTGCTCCGACCATTCGAGGTGCATCGTCTCGAGATCGAGTTCCCAGCCGCCGATCTGGGCGATCTCGCTGACCTGCGTCGCCAGCTGTTCGAACTGATGCAGCCGTTGCTCGAGATTTTTTCGCGCCGTGATGTCGGTGTGCATGCCGACCATGCGCAGCGGACGCCCCTGCGCGTCGCGGTTCACCACCTTGCCGCGATCCATGATCCACTTCCACTCCCCCTGCCGCGTGCGCATCCGGTATTCGTGGTGATACAGCAGGGATCGGCGGGCGAAATGCTCCTCGGTCGCGATCACGCAACCTGGCAGATCGTCGGGATGGATCAACTGCCGCCAGCTCTCGATCGTGTCCGGCACCTCGCCGATCTCGTATCCAAGCATCTGCGACCAGCGTTGGTCGTGATAGGTGATGCCGGTCGGCACGTTCCAGTCCCACACGCCGTCGTTCGTGCCTTCGACCGCGAGCTGCCAGCGTTCCTCGGCCATGCGGAGGGCCTCGAGCGTCTGCTTCTCCGCCGTGATGTCGCGGTCCATGCCGACGACGCGCACCGGCCGGCCTTGTTCGTCGCGGCGCACGTAGGCGTGGGTTTCGACGTAACGCACGAAGCCGTCCGGCAGGATGATGCGGAATTCGTTGTCGTATTCCTCGCTGCCCGTCCCCAGCGCGTCCTGCTCGATCTGCTCGGCGCGGTGACGGTCTTCGGGGTGGAGGAGCTCGAGCCAAGCCTGGCGCGTGCCGCTGAAGCGGTCGCGTCCCACGCCATAGATCTCGAAAATCCGGTCATCCCAAATTACATGCCCGCTGGTCGGATCCCAGTCCCACACGCCGTAGCGCGAGGCGCGCAGCGCGAGCTGCCAGCGGTCGGTCAGCGTGCGCAGCCGCTCCTCGTTTTCACGTTCGGCGGTGACGTCGCGGCTCGTGCCGGTGATGCGGAGGAGCTTGCCCTGCGCGTCGCGCTGCACGATCGCGCGCGATTCGACGTGGCGCACGCCCGCCTCGCCGGCGCGGATCACGCGAAACTCCTGGTCGTAGAAATTGCCCCCCGCCAGCACGAGTTCGAAGCGGGCGTTGGCGAGCGGGCGGTCGTCGGGATGCAGGCAGCTCATCCACGCTTCGAACGTGCCGTCGAACTCGCCCGGTTTCATCCCGTGGATGATGTGCGTGCGCTCGTCCCACGTGTGCTTCTGGCTCGCCGCGTCCCATTCCCACACGCCGAGCGCGGCGGATTGCGTGGCGAGCTGGAGGCGCTCGTTGAGCACGCGCAGGTGCTGCTCGGCGAGCCGGTGCGCGGTGACGTCCGTCTGGATCGCGATCCAGTTGACGAGCTTGCCGGTCGCATCGTGCACCGGCTCCATGTCCACGATCTGCCAATACGGGTGCCGGCTTTTTGTGTAGTTGAGAATTTCAACGTAGCAGCGCTCGCCCGCCTGGATCGCCTTGCGCAGCTGCGTGACGCTCGCCGGGTCGGTGTCCGGGCCCTGGAGAAAATGTCCGGGCTTGTGGCCCTTCACCTCCGCGAGCGTGTAGCCGGTCATGCGTTCGAACGCGGTGTTGGCCCACTCGAGATTGCCCTGCGCGTCGGTGATGACGACGCCGTTGGTGGTGTTGCGTGCGACGAGCCCGAGCTGCGCGTTTTCCCGCGTGGTCGTGCGCAGGTGCACGCTCAGGGTGCGCAGCTCGTTCGTGCGCCGCGCCACCAGTTCCTGCAGGCGCGCCGCCTGGTGCTCGAGGACGGTGTTGAGCCGCGCATGCTCGTCCTCGGCCGCCTTTCGCCGGTCGTCGATGTCCACCGCGGCCTCCGCGGAGAACATCGTGTGGACGAACCCCGCGATCACCAGCAGCGCCAGCACGAAGGCCGGGGCGTAGATCGGCTCGATGAAGCGGAAGTGGAGCAGCACGAGCGTGAGGCCGATGAGCGTCGCGGGCAAAAGCGTGACACCGTAGAACAGCCGTCGCGCCAGCGTGCCGGCCGACGACTTCGCGAGCAGCATCCGCATCAATTTGCTGTTCGGCCGCAGCAGGAGGCTGCCGAGGCTCAGCACAAGGAGGCCCGCGGAGTCGGCCACGTTCATGTGCAGCGGCTGCGCGTAACGCGTCGCGAATTGCAGCGCGTGCATCAGCAGCGTGGCGGCGCTGAGGGCGAAGGCGACGATCAGCAGCCAGGCCGAGAGATTGCGCTGCACTCGATGCGCCTGGCGTTTGGCCAGCAGCAGCCCGAGCCCGGCGGCGACGAGCACGATCGCGGCGTCGAGCGGGATATTGCGATCCGCGACGCCACCGCCCGCGGGAGCCGCCCAGAACATGAAATCGAACGACATCAACCGCCCCGACGCGGCATCGAAACCCACCGCCGCGGCCACCCACGCAATCGCGGCGCCGGCGCAAAGGCTCGCGGCAAAGGCGTTCTTCTCGCGGGTGCGCAGCCACAAAGCCGCGCCCAGCAGCGCGAGCGACAGCGGCGCTTCGAGCCAGCGGGCGCCGGGTTCGCTGAAGAAAACGGTCGCGCAACGCCCGAGGCCCACGGCCAACACCACGATGCCGGCGACACCGGGTGCGCGGCGGATATTATCTTCGAGCGACATGCAGGGGGAACGGCGGCCCAGCGTGCGAATTGCTCCGGCAAATGCAATGGCGGCGCGGTCCCCGCGCGGGGATTGCGGCTTTAGTTTCGCCACTTCGTGACGAATGGCTCCCTACGATCTGCCTCGTTCGCAGATCCCTTCCTCAAGTTTTGACCGAATCGTGACGAACAAACTCCAGCCACACTCCTCCCCCATGAACCGTTTCAAACGACTCATTGCCGCTGCATTCTTCTGTTCCGCCGTTGCGTCTCTTGCCGTCGCGGCCGCCGGGCGCGAACCGCCGGTCCCCGTGCGCACGGTTGCGCCGGAATACCCGCGCGATCTCCGCAACCAGGGCGTGTCCGGCGTCGTGATGGTGAAATGCACCATCGACGAACAGGGCAACGTGTCCGTGACCGAAGTCTCCAAGTCCAGCAACGAGGGCTTCGACAAATTCGCGCTGGATGCCCTGAAGAAGTGGAAGTTCAAGCCCGGCAAGCAGGACGGCGCGCCCATCGCGATGACCGTCACGATCCCGGTGAAGTTCGTCGCCGAAGAATCGTGAGCGGCCCGCTCACCTGAAACGCCTTTCGCCATGTCATTCCAGAATCTCACCATCGGTAAGAAGATCGCGCTCGGCTTCGGTTTTCTGTTCGTGCTGCTGATCGGCGTCGCGGCAATCGCCTATACCGCCCTCGGCGGCGCGGGCCGCCGGCTGGCGATGTTCTCCGCCAGCGCACAGGAAACCTACACCGCCGCGTCGCTCGAGTCCTCGATGCAGGGGCTGAAGCTGCAGGTAAACGAATTCCTCGCCACGGGCTCCGCCGAAAGCATCGCCGCCTGCGATGCCGCGCGCAAAGCCCTCGACGCCGAGCTGGCGCGCGCCGCCGAGCAGATCGTCGAGCCCGAACGCGCCGCGCAGGTCGCCAAGGCCCGCGAGCTCCTCGCGACGTATCACGCCGCGTTCAGCGACCTCGTCGCCAACCACCAGGCGCGACTCGCCGTCGAAAACGACGTCCTCACGCCGTCCGCCAAGGCCATCACCGAAGGCCTCCAATCCATGCTCGCGCAGGCCAAGACGCAGGGCGACATGAACGCCGCGTTCCAAATCTCGAACGGTCTCGGCGCCTTCTACGAATGCATGAGCCTCGCGAATTCGTTCCTGCTCACGTCGGACGGCCCGAAAGCCGTCGCCGCGCGCGACGCCCTCGAAATCACCGTCGGGCAGATCAAGCGCATGCAGCAGGATCAGATCGAGATGGAGAAGCTCGACGAGAGCCTGAAGGACGAGGAAAAGACCCAGCTCCTCGCCACCCTTCAACAAACGGCCGAAACGTATCGGGATGGCTTGGACAAGGTCGTCGCCGGCCACCAGGCGCGCGCCCAGATCCTCGCCGAGCGCATCAATCGCGTTGCACCGGAATTCACCGCCACGCTGGCCCGCGTGAAGAATGCGGTGCACGCTTACCAGCAGGAGCTCGAGGACCGCACGCGCGGCGAGCAGAGCCGCAACGAATTCGTCGTCTTCATCATCACGACCGTCGGCCTCGTCGCCGGCGCGATCGCCGCCTGGCTCATCACCCGCGGTGTCACCCGTCGCATCACCGAAGTCGCCGCCCGCCTCGCCACCGAGTCCGATAAAACCGCAGCCGCGGCGCAGCAGGTCTCGCAAGCCAGCCAGTCGATGGCCAACGGCGCGTCGCAGCAGGCGGCGTCGCTCGAGGAAACGAGTTCGTCGCTGCACGAGATGGCGAGCATGACCTCGCGCAATTCCGACAACGCGCAGAACGCGAAGACCCTCGCGAACCAGGCGCGCCAGACCGCCGATGCCGGCGCGATCGAGATGGAGGAAATGAAGCGCGCGATGTCCGCGATCAAAGGTTCCAGCACGGAAATTTCGAAGATCATCAAGACGATCGACGAGATCGCGTTTCAAACCAACATCCTCGCGCTCAACGCCGCCGTCGAAGCCGCCCGTGCCGGCGAAGCCGGTCTTGGCTTCGCGGTCGTCGCCGACGAAGTGCGCAATCTTGCGCAACGCTGCGCCGGCGCCGCCAAGGAAACCGCCGACAAGATTTCCGCCTCGACCGAAAAGAGCGAACAGGGCGCGCGCATCAGCGAAAAGATGGCCTCGAACCTCGCCGCGATCGTCGACAAGACCCGCCAGCTCGACGAACGCATCGCCGAGATCGCGCAGTCGTCGCACGAGCAAAGCGAGGGCATCGGCCAGCTCAACAGCGCGGTCGCGAGCATGGACAAGATCACGCAGGAAAACGCCGCGCTCGCCGAAGAGTCGTCCGCGTCGGCGGAAGAATTGAAGTCGCAGGCCGAGCAGGTCCGCCTCGCGGTCGCCGAGCTCAAGCGCATGGCCCGCGGTGACGAGACCGACACGAGCACGACCTCGCGCAAAGCGAGTAACGAAACGGCTCCGAAGACGCCGGTGATCGGCCGCCGTGGCGCGACGCCACCGACGCGCGTCAGCCGTGCGGCCGCCCAGGGCGCACGTCCGGTGCCTGCGCACGCAGCCGCGGGGCGCAACGGACATGCCCAGAAGGGCGTCAACGGCCACGCCGACGCCGCCGACGGCCACGACGACACCGACAAGTTCTTCGAATAAGAGCGCGACTAAAAAGCGGCGTCCGGCGCTTAGCTTCTTACACTTTTCGAGCCCGATAACTGATCGGGCTTTTTCGTGTGCAGTTCTGACGACTCAGGTCGCCGGCTCCGCGGGTCGCACGCTCTCGTCGACGATCACCGTCGTGACGAGATCCGCGCCGACATTCGTCGCGGTGCGCAGCATATCGAGAACGCGATCCGCGCCGATCACGATGCCAATACCCTCGGCCGGGACGCCGAAAGACATCAACAAACCCGCGATCAACGGCAGCGACCCGCCGGGAATGCCGGCGACGGCCACCGCGCTCAGCACGCTCAGCAGCAGAAGCGTGAGCTGTTGCGTGAGACTCAAATCGACGCCAAAGACCTGGGCGACGAAGAGCACGACGCAGCCTTCATAGAGCGCGGTGCCGCTCATGTTCATCGTGGCGCCGAGCGGCAGCACGAAGCCGGCGGTGGAAGGGGCAACGCGGAGGGTTTCGCGCGCGCAATCGAGCGAGGCGGGCAGGGTGGCGTTGCTCGAACTGGTGGAGAACGCGGTGACGAGAACCGTTTTCACGTCGCGGAAAAACGCGCGCGGCGACCGACGCGTCCAGAGTCGCAGAAAAAGCGACATCGTCCCGAACAGATGCAGCAGCAGCACCGCCACACAGCCGAGGACGAACACGCCGAGTGCGGCGATGATGTCGACGCCGACCTTCACGATCACGCTGTAGATCATCGCCGGCACCGCATAGGGCGCGAGACGGAGCGCGAAGTGAACGATCCCGGTCATCAGTTCGGTGACGAGTTCGAGGCCGTCCTGGAGTTTCCGGCGTTTTTCAGCGGAGAGCTGCGTGCCGACGGCGCCGACAAGAATCGCGAAAAGGATGAGCGGAAGGACATCGCCGAGCGTGGTGCGGGAGTTGCCGACGAACGCGCCGAAAAGATTCCGCGGCATGAACATGTCGAGCAGCGTGTTCAGATTCATCGGTGCTTGAGTGGCGCGGGTGGCGACGGCGTTTTGCGCGGCGCCGCCGAATTCGGCCATGAGCCGGTCCTTGGCTTCGAGGCTGAGCTGATCGCCGGGCTGAAGCACATTCATCATCAGCAAGCCGAGCGCTACGCCGACGGCCATGTTGAGAAAAAAGAGACTGAAGGTGCGCGCGGCGAGCGGGCCGAGTTTATCGAGTTGCCCGAGCTGCACGATCCCGGTGGCGAGCGAGGCGAACACGAGCGGAATCACGACGAAGAACAACATCCGCAGAAACACTTGGCCGAACGGATCGAAAATATTGGCGGAGACGCCCTGCATGAAGACGAGCGCCGCGGGCGAGAAACGTCCGACGAGCAAAGTAAGCACGCCGGCCACGATCCCGATCCCCAATCCGATCAATATTCTGTTCGCCAGCCGCCGGTTTGCATCAGCCATGG
>JAEZAD010000260.1 GCA_023430565.1 Verrucomicrobiota bacterium | reverse complement strand
TATGACCGGTATGCCGCGGACAAGGCCGGATTGGGGGCGTTCGACTGCCGCAATCTTCCATGGTATACGGCGGTCAAAAAGACGCGCGCATTGTACATCTCCAAGGCATATTCCGACAGTTTCAATCGCGGTTTGACGGTTACGCTGGCCCAGCCCATTGTGGTGAACGGCGAATTCAACGGCGTTCTCGGCGTGGACATCCTGATTGAACGCATCAACGACGAAATTTTGAATACCCACTATGGCGCGGGCGGCTACGCGATGCTGTTTGACGGCGACGGCGACGTCGTCTCCGCTCGCGGCCTGACCGAGCAAAACCACAGCGCCGAGAACTTCCTGGGAACCGAAGCGCGGGCTGTACTGGAGGCGATGAAATCCAACGAGCGCGGCTTCACCCAAAGCACCATCGACCATGAGGCCGTATACATCCTTTACGCGCCGGTTCCCGTTACCGGCTGGAAGCTGACCGTCGTCATGCCGGTCAATGAAATGCTGCGCCCGGCGGACGCGTCTGATCAGATAATCCGTTCGATGAGCGAAAGCGCGCTAAGCGGTATGGATAAAATCATCAACAGGCTCTATATCCTCATGCTTATCGTGTTCCTCATGCTGACGGCGGTCTTTATCGCCATCGTCAGAGGCGTCTGCAACCGCTTCGCGCAGCCAATTTTGAAGCTATCCGAGGATGTGCGCCGCACGGGTGACGGCAACCTGGACTATCGCTCCGACATCCATTCCGGGGATGAGATTGAGCTGCTCAGCACGAGCTTTGAGCGCATGACCGCTTCGCTCCGGGCGTATATAGAAAACCTCACGCGGGTGACTGCCGAAAAGGAGCGAATCGGCGCGGAGCTGAGCATCGCAACCAGAATACAGGCCAGCATGCTGCCCTGCATCTTCCCGCCCTTCCCCAACCGCCCGGAATTCGATATTTATGCAATGATGGTTCCGGCCAAAGAGGTTGGCGGGGACTTCTACGATTTCTTTATGGTGGACGAGGATCATCTCGCGGTGGTCATCGCGGATGTATCCGGCAAGGGCATCCCTGCCGCACTGTTTATGATGACAACAAGGACGCTGATCAAAACGCTGGCACTCAAGGGCATATCGCCCGCGCAAGTGCTTGATGAGGCAAACGCGCGGCTTTGCGAGAACAACGAAGCCGACATGTTTGTCACCGCGTGGATTGGCATCCTCACGATCTCCTCCGGCAAATTCGTATTCGCCAATGCCGGTCACAACGCGCCTCTGATCCGGCGAAAGGGCGAGGGCTTCGTGGCGCTTAAAACACGTCCGGGCTTTGTATTGGCGGGCATGGAAGGCACGCGCTATCGTCAGGCCGAAACGGTGCTCCTGCCCGGGGACATGCTCTTCCTCTATACCGACGGCGTCACGGAAGCAGCCAATCCTCAGGAGATCCTTTATGGCGAGGACCGGCTCAAACAGGCGCTCGAAGCACGCTATACAAAGAACCTCAAGGAATTCCTGAGCGGCGTAAAGGCGGAACTCGATGCCTTCGCAGACGGAGCGGCGCAGTTTGATGATATTACAATGCTTGTACTGCGCGTGGACAAAAACATGCAAAGCGGCGAAAAACACTTGACCGTAACGGCCAGGGCCGATCAACTGGGGGATGTTCTCGCGTTTCTGGATCGAGAGATTCCATCCAGCAACTACCCGGCAAAGGCTCGCATGCAGCTTTCCCTTGCGGCGGAGGAGGCATTTATCAATATCGCCCGTTACGCCTACGCGCCTTTGGAAGGCATGGTTGACATCTCTCTGTGCGTTTCGGGGGATCCTCCGGTGGCGACGCTCGTCTTTTCCGACGACGGCGTTCCGTATAACCCACTAGAAAAGCCGGATCCTGATCTTACGCTGCTGACTCAAGACCGGGAGATTGGCGGTTTGGGCGTCTATATGATCAAAAAGAATGTAGACGAGGCGCTCTATTATTACGACGGCGGCAAGAATGTGCTGATGCTGACCAAAACCCTCCAGTGAGTGAGTACCGCATAGCAAAATTTCTTGGAGAATAGCTTGAATCAAACAGCTCGGGACAGGGGCTCCTACGTGCTGCTAATGAACGCGCGCCGCGCGCCGTCGCGCTGGGGCTTGAGCAAGAACCCGTCACCCAATTCCTCCAGCGGCTGCGAAAAACATCCCGTTCATAACCACATACTGTCCCGAGCGGCAGATTGAGCCGCAAGTCGAGGTCATAACCTTTAGCAGAAACAGATCGTCATGCCTACTACCTTGCACAGTTATGTCCACACCGTTCAGGAGATGTGCATGTTGGATAATCAGACTGTCGAGTTCGTGAATCTTCGGCTTCAGATCGTTGTATAGGCATCGCAGCACCACGTCATGAAGCTGCGAACATCCGGTGCGTTGCTCCATCAAAGATTCGAATGCAAGAATCATCCCGTGGAACAGTGTGCTATAATCTTTTGAGAATTCTGGCGCAAAGTTAGCAAGCGCCGTCACGCCAAAATCAGAATCCCGCGTACAGAAAGCCCGTGAAAAGGTTTTGGCCCAGCGCGCCAAAGAGGAGCACCGTATAGAGAATGCCTAGGCTGACGGCGTATTTGAGCGGTAGGCGCATTCTATCGAACCGGTCCAGAAGCGCCTCGGGCTTACCCGCACGCTCGACCAGGATCATAAATACGGAACACACGAGGGCCAGCAGGAAGTGGTAATTCGCAGTTGCCAGCGTACCTGTCGGGAAGAGGGCAAAGCCGTTCGCGAGGTTTGGCTGCAACGCGCAGCGCAGCACCTCCAAAGCCTGGGGCATCGTTTCTGTTCGGGAGAAGGTGCGGATCAGCGTGAGCAACAAAAAGGTTCGGATCACCTGGAACGCCCGGACGCCATGGTTTTCCGGGCGGATGCCGAACTTCACGAGCGCCTTCTTCTGCCAGGGCTCCGTGACCAGCGAAAACGCGATCGCGACGCCGTTGAGAAGCCCCCATAGGAGGAAATTCCACGTCGCGCCGTGCCAGAGGCCAGTTAGTGGCCACACGGCGGCAAGGCCAAGAAGCGCTGGCAGCAGCTTCGCGGGACGAAGTTTGCCTTCCTTGCGGAGCTTACGGCTCCACTTCGTCGCGAGCCCCGACACGGAAATCGGGTAGAACACGTAGTCTTTGAACCATGCGCCCAACGTGATGTGCCAGCGCCGCCAGAAATCGGACACCGAGCGCGCGGCCAGTGGGTTCTCAAAGTTCTCGGGCAGCGTTAGCCCCAGGATATTGCCCGCGCCCAGCATCATGTCCATGTAGCCGGAGAAATCTGCGTATATCTGGACCGAATAGGCGACGAGCGCGATCAATACCACCGGCGCGCCCTGCCCGGCCGGGTCCGTCAGCGCGGCCTGTACGTATGCACCCAGCCGGTCGGCAATGACCGCCTTTTTCATCAGGCCCCAGAGGAGGCGCACCGCGCCCCTGCGCAGCCGGTCGTAGTCGAAGGACAGCGGCGCGCGCAGTTTCAGCCCAATGTCATCATATCGGGTGAACGGGCCCTGTACAATCTGAAGGAACAGCGTCAGGAACAACGCGACGCGGAGCGGGTTGCGCTCCGCCGCGTATTTGCCGCGGAAAACATCCACCGCATAGCCGATGGCGGTCATGGTATAGAACGAGATGCCCAGCGGCGCGGCGATGGAGCCGCCAGCCAGGAGCCCCCGGTACTTGAGCACGATGAGAAGGCCCAGGTCCACCGCCACAACGGCCGCCAGCCACAGCTTTTTCTCCCCCACAACGCGCGTCCGTTCGGGACTTCCCTTTGGGTGCGCCTTCTCGGCGGCATTCAGCTTCCCGAGCTTCAGCGCACCGCCCCAGGTGGCGAGGATGGTCA
>JAEZAD010000286.1 GCA_023430565.1 Verrucomicrobiota bacterium | reverse complement strand
TTTCCCTTCCAAAGAGAACAAGCTCCGCGACGCGTCGCGCTGACATGAAACAACTCAACGCCATCCTCGAAGGCATCGGCAGCACCGTCCTGCTCCTCGCGCGCAGCGCCTCCTACATCGGCACGCTCCCGCGCCAGCGCGCGCGCTTCATCGAGCAGTGCTTCATGATTGGATACACGACGCTGCCCATCGTCGCGATCCTCAGCTTCTTCATCGGCAGCGTGCTCGCGCTTCAGGCGGGTTACGCGATGCAGAACTTCGGCGCAAAACAGTTCATCGGCTCCCTCGTCGGCCTCTCCATGGCCCGCGAACTCGGCCCCGTCATGGTCGCCATCCTCCTCGCCGGCCGCGTCGGTTCCGCCATTGCCGCCGAACTCGCCTCGATGAAGGTGTATCAGGAAATCGATGCGCTCGAGACGATGAACATCCCGCCCGCGCGCATGCTCGTCCTCCCCCGCCTCGCCGCCGCGCTGGTGATGGTCCCCGTCCTCGCGATCATCGCCAATCTCGTCGGGTGGTTCGGCGGCGCGATCGTCGCGAAATACACCAGCTTCATCGCGATCGACCCGCCCGCGTATTTCTCCGCGCTTCGCCGCTTCATGGAATTCGAGGACGTCATGAACGGCCTCATCAAGGCCGAGGTCTTCGGCTTCGTCGTCGTCCTCGTCTGCTGCAACATCGGCCTCAACACCCGCGGCGGCCCCCGCGAAATCGGCGCCGCCGTCACGCGCGCCGTCGTCACTTCGCTGATCATGATCCTCGTGCTCGATTACTTCGTCACGAAAGCCCTGATGTAACATGCCCGACCGCATCTCCAGTTCCACCCGCAATCCCTTCACCGAGCAGGAAACGCCCGCCGTCGGCGTCACGATCGAAAATCTCTCGAAAAGCTTCGGCCGCGTGCAGGTGTTGAAAAACATCAGCTTCACCGTCGAACCCGGCGAAATCTTCGTCCTCATGGGCCCCAGCGGCTCCGGCAAAAGCGTCCTCCTCAAACACGTCGTCGGCCTCGAAGCGCCGACCTCCGGCCGCGTCCTCGTCGACGGCCACGACGCCATCTCCGAGCACACGCGCGAACAGATCCGCATGGCCCTCGTCTTTCAAGCCGGCGCCCTCTTCAACTCGCTCCGCGTCTACGACAACCTCGCCCTCTACCCGCGCGAGCATCGCATGGCCGACGAGCGCGGCATCCGCGAAAAGGTGATGCGCGCCCTGCAAATCCTCTCGCTCGAAAACGCCGCGCAGAAATTCCCCTCCGAACTCTCCGGCGGCATGAAGAAGCGCGTCGCAATCGCACGCGCGCTCGTGATGGAGCCGCAGCTCATGCTCTACGACGAACCGACCAGCGAGCTCGACCCCGTCATGGGCGCCACCATCAGCGAGATCATCGCCACGCTGCGCGAGCAGTATCATGTCACCTCCATCGTCGTTTCCCACGACCGCGATCTCGCCCTCAACATCGCCGACCGAGTCGGCATTCTCATGGGCGGCGAACTCATCCACCTCGGTCCGCCTGCCGAACTCCGTCAGCCGACCGACGACCGCATCGACGATTTCCTGAATCCGAAAATCGATATCCAAAATCCCCGTTTCAAGAAACTGGAGACCTGAACCATTCACCTGCTTTCTGTCATTCTGAGCGAAGCGAAGAATCCAGTTCGACATTCGCCACCCTGCCCGGCCTCGAAGCTCTCACTGGATCCTTCGCTTCGCTCAGGATGACAGACCCTCACTCACCGGAGACCACACCATGAACAACGCCCAACAAACCGCCCGCGTCGGCCTCTTCTTCCTCCTTGGCCTCGCCCTCACCTGGGTCACCTTCGAGACCCTCAGCGGCGGCAAGCTCTTCCGCGAGGAGGGTTACACCCTCGTCGCCCCCTTCACCTCCCTCAAGGAGTTGAAAGCCGGCGACGAAGTTCGCATGGCCGGCGTGAAGGTCGGCGTCGTCGAACGCACGCGCCTCAACACCGAACAGCGCCGCGCCGAAGCCATCCTTCGCATCGACGCCGCCGTTCAAATCCCGAACGACTCCGTCGCCGCCATCTCCATGGCCGGCCTCATCGGCACGAATTACATCGGCGTCGACATGGGCTCCGCCGCCGCGCCCGCCCTGAAGCAGGGCGACGAAATCCGCACCCGCACCACCCCCGACCTCAACAGCGTCATGTCCGACATCGGCGCCCTCGGACAAAAACTCGAAGGCGCGCTCGGTGCCTTCGGCGACGCCATGGGCGGCACCGGCGATCAACCCGGCCTCTTCCAAAAACTCGACCGCCTCGTCAGCGACAACCAGGAGAAAGTCACCGCCACGATGACCAACCTCCAGGAAATCACCACCAAGGTGAACAACGGCGAAGGCACCATCGGCCGCCTCGTCAACGACCCCGCGCTCTACGACGAACTCATGACCACCGTCGCCGACATCCGGAACGCCGCCGCCGGCGCGAAGGATTTCATGGCTAACGCCCAAGGAATCATCGACCAGGTGAAAAGCGGCCAGGGCACCCTCGGCACGCTGCTCTACGACGACACCACCGGCGAAAACATCAAAGCCACCGTCGCCAACTTCCGCGCCGTCTCCGACAAAATCGCCAAGGGCGAAGGCACCCTCGGCAAGCTGATCAACGACGACCAGCTCTTCCAAAGCGCGCAGTCGACGCTCAAGAAAGCCGACCGCGCCCTCGACGGCATGAGCGACTCCGGCCCCATCACCGCCGTCGGCATCGTCGCCAACTCCCTCTTTTAAAATAGGGCGAGCCCCCCGCCGACCGTCAAACGAAGCCGCTCCGAGGAGCGGCTTCTCCATTCTCACTTCGGTTCAACAACGAACCGCTGCTCCCTCACCTGTGCCTAAATTAACTGTCATTCTGAGCGAAGCGAAGAATCCAGGGCGACGAACGCACGCACGTTCACCGCGCCACCCCGTCCAACTCCGCCTGCAACCGCTCCACCTCGCGCATCAACCGCACGAACTTCTTCCCAAACGCCGTTAGCCGATACTCCACCCGAGGCGGCGACTCCGCATAGATCGTTTTCTCGAGAATCCCAAAACGCAGCAGCTTCCGCAGTCGCTCGTTCAACACCTTCGCCGTCAATCCCGGCACCGCGCGTTCCATCGCACCCGGCCGATTCACGCCATCACGCACGAGCTGCAACACGACCAGCGACCACTTGCAGCCCACGATCGACTCCACCATCGCGTTCACGCCATCCGTCCTCACCGCGATCGGTGAAGTTTTTTTCTCGATACGTTTGTGCATTTTAGACCGAAAGGTGCCCACCCCACCATTTTGTGCCCGCTGTTCGGAGCGATGGAGTTGCGGCATACTCTGCGCGTGCCTGGCACAACTGCCAAGCCACCAAACCCAACTCCACACCCATCATGAAGTCCAAAGCTGTGTTCTATCACGCCGGTTGCCCCGTTTGTGTCGAAGCCGAACAAAAACTCGCCGGCTCCCTCGACCGTGCCCGCTACGAAGTCGAAATCGTTCATCTCGGCGAAACCAAAAGCCGCGTCAGCGAAGCCGCCAACGCCGGCGTGAAATCCGTCCCCGCCCTCGTCCTCGACGGCACGCCGCTGCACATTAACTTCGGCGCCCCGCTCTCCGTCCTCTAGGTGGAGCCCCGCCGTCCCGGCGGGCTTGTTCGAAAGGGCAAACCCTCCTCGGCGAGCCGGCTCGTCGGGGACGGCTCGCCCTCGCGCCTACCGCAACAAATACATCAACGCCCGGCTGTGGCGCGCACCCGCCCCACACGAGGTTTCCTCTTTCGCCGTCGCAACGATCGCGCGCGCGTTCTCCTTGCCGTCCCGCACCGTCGACTCGTTCGCCGTTTCGCGGCGCGGCCAGCCGGCCGCCGCCGCCAGCAACGCCGCCGCGAGCACGAAGATCGTGACGCGTCCGGTGCGTTGCATGGCGAGGCCGGCGATCATGGCGCATCACACCTTCGGTCCGCCCTGAGCGTAATACCGCGCCCGCAACCGCAGCCCGTTCAGCCGGATGAAACCCGTCGAGTCGCTCTGGTTATACCAGCTCTTCACGCCTTCCATCGAAGCCACGTGCGGATCGTAAAGCGAGTATTTCGATTTCCGCCCGCAGGTGATGACGTTGCCCTTGTAGAGCTTCAGCCGCACCGTGCCCGTCACGTTCTTCTGGCTTTCGTCGACCAGCGCCTGCAGCGCCTCGCGTTCCGGGGCGAACCAGAACCCGTAGTAAACCAGCTCCGCATACTTTGGAATCAGCGAGTCGCGCAGGTGCATCACTTCGCGATCCATCGTCAGCGATTCCACCTGCCGATGCGCATGCATCAGAATCGTGCCGCCCGGCGTTTCATATACGCCGCGCGATTTCATCCCCACGAAGCGATTCTCGACCAGATCCACCCGGCCGATGCCATGTTTCCCGCCGAGCTTGTTCAACGTCTTCAACACACCCGCGGGCGACAGCTTCTTGCCGTTCACCGCGACGCAGTTGCCCTTCACGAAATCGAGTTCGACATACTCCGCCTTGTCCGGCGCGTCTTCCGGCGAAACCGAAAGTTTGAACATCTCCTTATTCGCCTTCGTCGTCGGATCGAACCACGGGTCCTCGAGAATCCCCGCCTCGTAGGAGATGTGCAGAAGATTCCGATCCATGGAATACGGCTTCTTCAGCGACGCCTCGACCGGGATGTTGTGCTTCTGGCAATACGCGATCATCTCCGCGCGGCCGGGAAACTCATCGCGATACTTCTCGATCTTCCACGGCGCGACGATCTGCAGATCCGGCGCGAGCGCCATGTAGGTCAGCTCGAAACGGCACTGGTCGTTGCCCTTGCCCGTGGCGCCGTGCGCCACCGTGTCGGCCTTCTCCTTCTTCGCGATCTCGACCTGCGCCTTCGCGATCAACGGCCGCGCGATCGACGTGCCGAGATAATACTGCCCCTCGTAAATCGCGTTCGCGCGAATCATCGGATAGATGAAGTCGCTCGCGAACTCCTCGACGAGATCGAGCGTGTAGTGCTTCGACGCGCCCGTCTTTCGCGCTTTTTGCGGCAGGCCTCTCAGCTCCTCCTCCTGACCAATGTCAGCCGCGAAGGTAACGATCTCCGCGTCGTAAGTTTCCTTGAGCCACTTGACGATGACCGACGTGTCGAGACCGCCGGAGTATGCGAGGACGATTTTCATGGATTGAAAGACTGAGGGGTAACCGCGAATGCACGCGAATCAACGCGAATGGTCGGAAAGCACGATGCGCTCCCATTCGAGCTTCGCGCGCCTGAAGTTCAGGATAACGCCGACTTGGAGGCCTGTAACCCGAAGATAATTCAACATCTGCCCCCGCTCGTGATCGGTGATTCGCTCAATGACCTTCGCATCCACCACCACTTGGCCAAATGCGATCAGGTCGGGGACGTATTCGGAGACCTTTACTGCCTTGTAAACGACCGGGAACTGCCGCTGCTGCTCAAATGGAACGCCTAACAAACCCAGTTCAACCACAAGAGCGTTCTCATACGGCTTCTCGTGCAGTCCGTGCCGGATCGTGTTCAGCACCTCCATCGCCGCCCCCACGATGCGAAACACTTCTTCTTTCAACAAAAGGTCGTCGGTTCTCATCCGCCATTCGCGTCCATTCGCGTGAATTAGCGGTTCCAAACCTCACCGCTTCGCCAGCGCCGCCAGAATCGCCTTCTGCATGTGCAGCCGATTCTCGGCCTCGTCGAAGATGATCGAGCGCGGATTGTCCAACACCGCCTGATCCACCTCTTCGCCCGGATGCGCCGGCAGGCAATGCATGAAAAGCGCGTCCGATTTTGCCGCGCCAAACACCTTCTCCGTCACCGCAAACGGCCGCATCTGTTTGATGCGCGCCGCGGTCTCCTCCTCCTTGCCCATGCTCACCCAGACATCCGTGTAAACGATGTCCGCACCCTCGACCGCCTTCATGGGATCCGTCGTGAACTCGTAGCCGCCAGCAAACCCTTCCCGCTTCAGCAACGCATCGACCTCCGCCCCGGGCGCGAACTCCTTCGGCCCCGACAGCGAAATCTTCATCCCAAACAAATTCGCCCCGAGGATCCACGAGTTCGCCATGTTGCAGGCGGTGTCGCCGAGAAACGCGATCTTCCGCCCCTTCAGCGACGCGACGAGATCCTCGCCGCTCTCGCCCTTCGCCCACCGCTCCGCCGCCGTGAACGCATCCGTGAAAATCTGACACGGATGCAGGAAATCCGTCAGCGCATTGATCACCGGAATCGAACCCACCGATGAGAGCCGCTCCACATCGCTGTGATCGAAGGTCCGCACGATCAATCCATGCACGAACCGCGACAGCACCTTCGCCGTGTCCTCGATCGACTCGCCCCGTCCGAGCTGGATGTCGTTGCGATTCA